>CAZRLC010000007.1:5658-38057 GCA_964600975.1 uncultured Ruminococcus sp. | reverse complement strand
TTTACGCTACCTAAGACCCCGAAACTAAGGGCGGTAACACTCCCGACGGCAGAAAGGTAAGAGGTACTATCCACTGGGTAGATGCCGCAAACTGTAAGGATGCAGAGGTTCGTCTTTATGATAACCTCTTCACAGTTCCCGACCCCGATGCAGGAGACAGAGATTTCCTTGACTTCCTTAACCCCGAGTCCTTGAAGGTGCTCACAGGCTGTAAGGTAGAGACCTGTCTTGCTGATGCAAAGGCGGGTATGGGCTATCAGTTTATGAGACTTGGCTATTTCTGTATGGATAAGGACAGCACAAAGGATAATCTTATCTTCAACCGAAGCGTATCTCTCAAGGACGGCTTCAAGAAAAAATAATTATATATTCAGTATACAAGGTCTGCTTTGATAATCGTCACGATTCACGGCAGACCTTACTATCAGCAGGAGGTAAAATATGAAAACTGCAATTGTTACAGGTGCATCCAGAGGTATCGGTGCCGCTTGTGCGGTGGCTTTGGCAAAATCAGGCTACAATGTAGTACTGGGCTACAAGCAGAACAAAGACCGAGCCGAGCAACTTGCCAAGGTACTTGTAGAGGGCTATGGCGTTGCTGCCTTTGCATTGAAGGCAGATGTTACCCTTTCTGAGGAGGCAGACGCTCTGGTGGAGGCTGCCGCAAAGGGCTTCGAGGGTATAGATGTGCTTGTGAATAACGCAGGAATAGCAGAGCAGAAGCTTTTTACGGATATTACCGATGCTGATTGGAACAGGATGATTGGCACTAATCTGACAGGCGCTTTTAACTGCAGTCGTGCCGTGGCAAAGCATATGATTAGTAAGAAATGCGGAAGCATTGTTAACATCAGCTCTATGTGGGGACAGGTGGGTGCATCCTGTGAGGTGCACTATAGTGCCGCCAAGGCAGGGCTTATCGGTATGACCAAGGCTCTGGCTAAGGAGTTGGCTCCTTCCAACATCCGAGTCAACTGTATTTGCCCAGGTGTGGTAGCTACAGATATGATGTCGGATTTTGACGATGAGGCTGTAGCCTCTCTTGTAGAGGACACACCCTTGGGCAGACTGGGTACTCCCAAGGATATTGCAGATGCGGTAGCCTTCCTCTGTAGTGACAGAGCAAGTTTTATAACAGGACAGATACTTGGTGTCAACGGTGGCTTTATAATATGATGAAGCGCTATGTAGTGGCATTGCTGAGCATAGTTATGCTCGTTTTGGGGCTTGTATCCGTCAGAGGTGCCGCTGCGGTGGATTTTCGCTTAAGTGATACCGAAGCCTCCAAGGGCAGACTCTTTGAGACAACTCTGAGTTCAACAGGAAGCTGCGAACTTTCCTCCTTTGTGGCAGAGCTTACCTACGACGAGGTGCTGGTTCAGTACAGAAGTGCAAAGGCAGTATCATCTGATGCAATAATCTCTGTAAACAGTACCTCTGAGGGCAGGATAGTCCTTGTGTATCTGTGTGAACAGGGAGTGGATTGCTCTGAGGGTGCAGACCTTGTGACCCTTACCTTCAAGCTTATTGACAAAGCAGATGCAACCTTAAAGCTGGATGTAAGGGACACCATCACCCCACAGGGCAAGGATTTGTCCATAGCCGATACAGTAAACGGCAGTGTGATTTGTCTTGCTTCTTCAGAAAGAATTCCGGTTAGCAATGCAAATGATACAGATGTATTATCCTCGGAATATGAGGAGGAGTATCCCGACAAATCCGACTCAAGTCCGAATTTTGTAATTATCGGCGGCGAGGATATGAGTAATTCCACCAAGGCTTCACTGATAGCACTTTTTATTGCTATAATTGGTGTGGTAGGATATGTCTGCTACAAAATCGGTGCGAAAAAACAAAAGAACAAAATACCTCTGGAAAAATCAGAGGGCAAAAAATAAAAGGATGGTGCAGTATGAAAAAAACACTTAATGCATTCTGGGTAATCTCCGCAGTTTTCCTTATGATAGGTGCTCTGTGGGGTATAGTATCGGGGCTGGAAAATGTTATGAGTTCAGGTACGGTTGGCGGTATAGCTCTGGTGATTTTCGGCGTAATAAGTATACTTGGCTTTTTTACCTCAGGTGTTAAGTTTTCGGGAAGCGGTTGGCTTCTGTTTGACGGAGTAATGTCCTTCTTATGTGGACTCTCGTATATATTCTGGTATGTGGACTATGCACTTTTTAATGTGAGTCTTACCTACATAATGGCTCTGTGGCTGATGTTTTTAGGGTTTTCACAGATTGCAAGATGCCAAAGCATCTCTAAATCCTTTGGCAGAGGACTGATGATAACCACAGGTGTACTTAGTGTTCTGGGCGGACTTTCCTTTTATGTTAAGCCTGTGTCGGATTTACTCCTTGTGTCCGAGACATTGGCACTTTTCGGATATAGCCTCAGTTTTCAGCTTGTTCTGGCAGCGGTTTTGGTGCTTTCAAGACTTGCCGCTAAAGAAGGCAGAAGAAGATAAAAGAAAAAACAAAACGCTTTCCTCACTTGGGAAAGCGTTTTTTTCTATGTCTGTTTCAGTATATACCGGTAACTGTAACCTCGCCGAAGCTGATTTTTTCTGTACCCTCCTGTGTGGTTACAAGGAGGTTTCCCTCTTTGTCAATTCCTGTACAGATGCCTTTTTTATCTTTATCCCACAATACCTCTTTGTCTATATTCCCGCAAAGAATATTGTAATCAGAAAGAGCATTCTCCGTGAGGCTATAGTCTGTTTCTTCAAGGAGAGAGAACACTTCCTCAGAAACAACTCTGAGCACGTCCTCGGGTGAGTACTCCCTGGCTGTAAGAAGCTTAAGAGATGTTGCCTTGTCCTTTATATCAGAGGGGAAGAGGGTGGTGTTAAGGTTAAGACCTATGCCGATAACCGTGCCCTGCTCTGTGCCCTCGGTGAGTATTCCGCAGAGCTTTTTGTTGCCCGAGATAATATCGTTGGGCCATTTAATACGCAGGTTCTCTATACCGAGCTTGAGTAGTGCCTTGTGCACACCCAATGCAGAGAGAAGTGTTACCTGAGGCTTGTGAACACAGGGGATAATCAGCGACATACAGAGGGTGTTCTTTTCCTCGCTGTACCAACTTCTTGAGAGTCTGCCTTTGCCCGAGGTCTGACACTCTGCATATACAACTGTACAAGCAGGTAAAGGCTCTCCGGATTTTAGGAGAGCCTTTGCGTAATTGTTAGTTGAATCTACTGTATTCAGATGTATTACATTGAGCTTTTTGTTACTCATACTAATCTTTTCTTTACAAGTGTAAGGGGCTTACATATAGCGGTGCCCACTACAATGTTTACTGCAATCTCAATAAGTCCGTTAGTTCCTGCAAAGAATACAAAAAGTGCAAAGATGTTGTCAATAGCTGTACCTACTACATCGCTGAGACTGTCTCCAAAGAAAAGCCACATACAGGACAGGAACAAAAGGGTGTTAATAATGGCAACACTTGCACCTGCAACGGGGATACCCAGCATAGTTCTTTTGGTGCCGTTTTTGGTTATCCATTTGTAAATCATAGCAGGTAAAACTCCGCAGAGAATTCTGGGTACAAGGCACATAATAAATGTCAGCAAGGGATTAATGCTTAAAAGTCCCATACCTACATAATCCATACCAAAGCAGGTGTAAAAACTTGTAAGTCCAAACACACTGCCAAGGATAAGACCGCTGCGCCAACCCAGTACAATACTGCCAACTGCTACAGGCAAGGTGATGAGAGTCATCTTTACAGGGCCAATGGGAATGTATCCTATGGGTGTAAAGGTCATCAGAATAATCAATGCCGCAAGAAAAGCGGTCATAGTCATCTCTACTACCGTAGGGCTGATGGTTGATTTTCTTCTTGTCATAATAATACCTCCTGCTATCTCCCGCTTTGGGTGAGACGCGTAATATTATTTATATAATATTTACTCTCCGTGAGTAAATTTATATACCGAGAAATCAAATGTTTTTGTTATATATAATGCGAAGACCCTGAAGCATAAGGTCATCACGGATGATGATATCGTGACTGCAACTGGGGATAATATCCTGAGCGATGCCTCCTGTGGCAACAACTGTACATTCACATCCCAGTTCCTTGTTAATGCGGTCTATCATACCGTCAATCATACAGGCGTTTCCGAGAACCAGACCCGAGCGTATACATTCGTCGGTGTTTTTTCCGATAACCCTCTGTGGGGCTTCCATTGCTACCGAAGGAAGGAGTGCTGTCTTGTCAGAAAGAGCAGTCAGAGAGATTGCTACTCCGGGGGATATTGCACCGCCTATCATAGCACCGGTTTTGTCCAGAACAATAATTGTAGTGGCAGTTCCCAGACTGATAACGATTGTGGGAGCACCGTACAGGTGAAGTGCTGCAACACAGCCTGTCACCAGGTCTGCTCCTGTAGAAGAGGGATTGTCAATTTTAATATTGAGTCCTGTTTTGATGCCGGGGCCTACTACCAGAGGCTCTACGCCAACAGCCTTGTTTATAGCCTGGCGGACGGTACGGAGCACCTGAGGAACAACGCTTGAAATAATACAGCCGTCAATCTGAGATTTGTCAACGTCATATAAGGAAAGCAAAGCGTGAAACTCTCCTGCAAACTCGTCGGAGGTTTTTGTTCTGTCGGTAGAAAACCTTGCAAGTAAAACAAGGTCCTCGTCTTTGAAAAGACCGAATTTAATATTTGTATTGCCAATGTCAATTACAAGCAACATAATTATCACCGTCTATATTATATTTCAAAATATTTTGGAATGCAAGAACACATTGCCTTGGCTTCCTTAATTTATTCACAGACTATACTTACGTGTATCCTCAAGGGGGGCTTTTTGTTCAAAATGTCAAATTAGAAAAAATAACCTCTTTTTGTCAAAAAGTAAATATAGACTTAAAAAGGTGTGATAATATATTAATGTACCGTGAGTCGGTATGCTTGAAAAAACCGAAAGGGGTAGTTGCTATGAATAACTCTGAAAAGCGTCAGCTTAAAATTCTTGCTTGTAAGGCAAGACTTGGCGCAGTAATCGGCACATATCACGCCAAATCAGGTCATCCCGGCGGTTCGCTTTCTGCGGCTGATATAATGACCTACCTTTACTTCAAAGAAATGAATGTGGACCCTGCTGAGCCCAAGAAGGCAGACAGAGACCGCTTTGTACTTTCAAAGGGACATTGTTGTCCCAGCCTTTATGCAATTCTTGCACTTAAGGGCTTCTTCGATTGGGAAGAACTGTATAAACTCCGCCATGTAGGTGCTATGCTTCAGGGTCACCCTGATATGAAGGGCACCCCCGGTATAGATATGAGCACAGGCTCTCTGGGTCAGGGTGTCAGTGCTGCTTGTGGTATGGCTCTGGCAGGTAAGTTTGATAATAAGGACTACCGTGTATACGCGGTTCTCGGTGACGGCGAATGCGAAGAGGGTCAGGTTTGGGAGGCAGCCATGTTTGCTGCTCACAATAAGCTGGATAATCTGGTTGTTGTTGTTGACCAGAACGGCCTTCAGATTGACGGACCCGTAAGTGAGGTTTGCGGTATTGAGCCTCTGGACAAGAAGTTCGAAAGCTTCGGCTTCAACGTAATCAAGATTAACGGCCATTGCTTCGACGAGATTGAGGCGGCCTTCAACAAGGCTAAGGCTACCAAGGGAATGCCCACCGCTGTTCTTGCACAGACTGTCAAGGGCAAGGGTGTATCCTTTATGGAGGGTCAGGTTGACTGGCACGGTAAGGGTCCCAACAAGGCAGAATACGAACAGGCTACAGCAGAGCTGGAGGCCGCAATTGCAGAACTGGAGGGTGAGTGCTGATGGCAGAAATCGTAACAAAAGCTACCCGAGAGAGCTTCGGCGAGGCTCTGTGTGAACTTGCTAAGGATAACGACAGAATCGTAGTTCTTGACGCTGACCTTGCCGGTGCAACAAAAACCTCTATTTTTAAGAAAGCATACCCCGAGAGATTTTTTGACTGCGGTATCGCAGAGGGTAATATGATGAGCATTTCTGCAGGACTTGCTTCCTGTGGTAAAATTCCCGTTGCAGCATCCTTTGCTATGTTTGCAACAGGCAGAGCATACGAGCAGATTAGAAACTCTGTGGGCTATCCCCACCTTAATGTTAAGATTGCAGGTAGCCACGCAGGTATATCCACAGGCGAAGACGGTGCAACTCACCAGTGTCTGGAGGATGTAGCCCTGATGCGAACTATCCCCGGTATGACAGTTCTCTGTCCTGCTGACCACTACGAGATGAAGGCCGCTACCAAGGCCGCTATCGAGCTTGAGGGTCCTGTATATATCCGTCTGGGCAGACTTGCTATTGATAGCTTTAACGACCCTGACACCTATGAGTTTGAGCTTGGCAAGGGTATTACTCTCCATGAGGGCTCAGACATTACAGTTATCGCAACAGGTCTTGTTGTTAACGAGGCAAGAAAGGCTGTAGAAGAGCTGGAGAAAGAGGGACTGAGTGTTCGTCTTATCAATATCCACACCATCAAGCCTATCGACCGCGATATCATCATAAAGGCTGCTAAGGAAACAGGCAGAATCATCACTATTGAGGAGCACAACGTAATCGGCGGTCTCGGTGATGCAGTATGTGACGTAGTTACCTCTGAGTGTCCTGTTCCTGTTCGTAAGGTTGGCGTTTATGACCGATACGGATACTCAGGTCCTGCCTGGGAACTTCTTGAGGCCTTCGGTTTAACTTGCACAGGTATCAGCAAGGTTATCCGTGAGGAAATAGCTAAGAAGTAATTGTTATAATATTAAAGAAAAGCTCCGATTTATTATCGGAGCTTTCATTTTTTGCCATTGGTATTTTCCGATTTGACACACACACTATACCTGAAAGGTTGATGTGTGTGATAGAACTGAGTAAAGATATATTTGACGAAGAGGTAACAGAGTGTAACTCCCCTGTGCTGGTGGTTTTTGAGGCTCCCTGGTGTACGGTTTGCAGCAGCAGTCACAAGCTTTTGAATACCTTGCAGACAGAACTGCCTCAGGTTAAATTTTGCACCGTAGATGTGGACAGAGAGCAAGGGCTTAAAGAGGAATACGGCATCAGGGGTGTGCCAACAGTACTTTTGTTTTACAAAGGCTTTCTCAGAAGCAGAAAAGCAGGAATGCTGACAAAATCCAAGGTTTACAATATGATAGAGGAGATTAAATCGGAGTAAGACAAAAACCTGTCCGTTTTTCGGACAGGTTTTTTCATATACAGTATAGGTCAGTATCCCAACAGGGAATGTAGGGGTGGTGCCTCAGATGAATTTTGTACTCAGGATTTATGCTGTGAATCAGGGGGATGAGTGTGCATAAATCCTCGGTTTTGTGGTAGCAGGAAATACTCAGCTTAGGCTTCTGAGTTTGCAGAAGCTTTTTCATACCCAGAAGCATCTCTTTCTCGGCACCCTCTACATCGGCTTTTACATAGGTGATAGTTTTATCTCGGGTGATACTGTCTGCCGAAACAGCAGGGACAGCGTACCTGCCAAGGGGCGAAAGGGTGCTTTGCCTACCTCCTCCGCCACAGAAGGTTAGCTCGGTATTCTCGCTCCATACTGCATAGGGCAGACAACAGGTGTTGGGCTTATCCTGTAGGTAGGAGCTGAGCTTATCAAAGGTCTTTTTGTCGGGCTCAAGAGCTGTAATCGAGGCATATCCTCCGGTCAGATTAATAAGCTCCTCTATAGTGTCACCTCTGTAAGCGCCCAAATCCAGCATATGCTCTTTGTTATTAAGTTTAAGAATATCAGAGAGTGCAGTACTTCTGTTGCTTTCTATAGAGAAAAGGAAAGAAAGCTCACCTGTAAACTGAAACATCATCATATTGTCAAAGACTCTGACAGACTCCTCGTCAAATAGAAGTTCTCTTGATTTCAGAAGAACATCCTTGTGTTCCTCTATGTAAGGTCTGTTCATAATGGTGTAGCCGAAAACAGGCACCACAGGAACCAAAACCTTGTGCTTTTCGGCAATAGCCTTTATATCCTCGATAATCTGAGGGATGCAGGTGGCAAAGCCCAGTGCTATAATAAAGTCCTCGTACTCAGCCTCTATCTGACCTAACGATTTAACCTTGTATCCTCTAAAAAACCTATCTCTGACAAAGCCCTCGGAGGCGATAACCTCAGAAAGCTTTATTCCCAGACGCTCAAACTCATCTATAACCTTGTCTGCTCCAAGCCCTGTGCCATACAGGACAATGGGTAATTTGGTTTCCTTGAAGGTTTCCCAGGAGGACTTGTGACTTAGTAAGTTATCTATCATTTGTTTTACCTCAGGGGTTGCAATTGCCACAGGGTCTGTAGCCTTCCTCAACAGCTTCCTCTCGGCTATAAAATTCAACCTTGTTTTTTATAGTGTTAAGTGCACCGCAGTCCATACTGTGAAAAACCTTGGAGTTTGTGTTTCCGATATAGCATACCTCTTCAGAAGACTGTGAAGCAGATTGAGTGCAGGTGGCTTCTGTAAGGGACTCTATTTCCTCGGTACCGTTGTTTATATACAGTTTTTCTCCGTCAGACTGAATTACAATATTTCCATCCAAATCGGTTCGCCAGTAGGGAATGTTCCTTTTCTCCAGAGAGTTTATGGTTTCTGTATGAGGATGGCCGTAGCTGTTGTCGGCTCCGCAGGATATTATAGCAGCATAGGGGCTCACAGCGTCTAAGAATTCCTCGCAGGAGCTGGTGGAACTGCCGTGATGTCCGCACTTGAGCACGTCTGCCTTAAGGTCATAGCCACTTCTTACAAGGGCTTTTTCCACACCGGATTCGGCGTCTCCTGTCAGCATAAATGAGGTGTTGCCGTATTCTACCAAGGTGACAATAGAGTAGTCGTTAAGGTTAGAGTAAATGGCATTGGATTCGGGAGATAGTATGGTTATCGTAGCAGCACCCAGAGAATAGGTGTCGTAAACCTCGGGGGTTTCTACACTGACCCCTCGTTCATCGGCAGCATCTAAAACATACTCCCAAACAGAGGAGTCGGTATCGGCATTTGGGCATATAAGGGTGGTGGTGTCAAAGTTTCTGATAACCTCCGAAAGGCTTCCGCAGTGGTCAGAGTGAGGATGAGTAGAAATAATGAAGTCAAGCTCTTCAACGCCCATAGAGTTAAGGTATGATATCACGGTATATCGCTCACTATATTCACCGCCGTCTATAAGGGCAAAGCTTCCTCGGGATTCCAGCAGGGTACAGTCACCTTGATCTACAGAAATGAAATGTACAGTAAGTCCCGTATCCTCCGAGGATATGGATGTGGTTTCATCTATAGGGGTATAATGTGAAAAGGTACATCCCGACATCAGTAAGCAAATTGCAAGTAGAGATATAAGCAGAGAAAATGTTTTCTTCATAAATCCTCCTGACACACAGTGTAATTTACATCTGAATCTATTATATAGCAAGAATAATAAAAATTCAATTTATTTGGAACAAATGCATATTTTTTGCACTCCGAAATATTATCCTGCATTATAAAATATTCAGGGAAATTTGAAGATTTGAGATAATTTTAGACAATAAAGTTTTGGTTTGGCTAATAAAAGTATATTTACAAATGATGGTTTTTGTGATAATATATCAAAAGATAAAAAAAGCATAGTGAGGGGTGATACTTATGGCTAAGAATTATAGGTACAAGTATGAGATAGTTTCCGCAGATGACAATCTTCCAGGTAAGGTTATCCTTTTTGACAAGCCCGGTGCAGAATGTTATACCAACAAGCATTGGCACAAGAATATTGAGATAGACTATGTGCTCAGCGGTAAACTGTGGGTAATGACTAATAACGAAGAGGGTACAGTCTCCGATGGGGATTTTATAATCATTAACAACGATGATATCCACCAGACCTGCGGTAAGGACCCTGAGGAAAATGTAAAGTATCTTGTTGTTCTCTATTCATATAATTTTATTAAGGCATATTTTGACGACTTTGAATCCTATAGCTTTAATGTGGAGAAGAATCCTGCTGCCAAGGCAGAAATCCGCCGACAACTGGACATTATTGTTAAATGTGTAGAGGAGCAGGGGGATTTCACAGACCTTAAGATAACCTCGGCTATGACGCAGATTCTCATAGAGCTTTTCACAGGCTGTATGGAGGAAAGGGTTAGAACCAACACTGAAATGGAGCACGAGGAGTTAGAGTACGCCAAGAAGGCTATTGACTACATAAAGCTCAATTTTAAGGAAAGAATCACTCTGGGTGAGATTGCCTCCCATGTCGGACTTACTCCCACATATTTTTCCAGATACTTTAAGCAGAACACCAGAAAGACCTTTAAGCAGTACCTTAATCTGGTAAGGCTTGAGAATGCACTCAGAGATATTCAGGTTAGCGGTATATCCGAGACCCGAGCTGCTGTGGAGAACGGATTCCCCAGCGTCAAGGCTTTTATTGCTACCTTTAAGAGTGTGTATAACTGTACACTCAGCGAGTATGTAAGGCAGTATCACGATATTCCTTCAATATCCGAAATACGTAGAATATAAAAGATGTTTTTACAGGCAACAGATTTTTTTCTGTTGCCTGTTATTTTTTTGTTGACAAATTAAAATATCTGTGATAACATATGAGCAACGGTTCAAATGAATGAGCGTTCATATGAACAAATGCTCAAATAAAGGAGATGTATTATGCATAATCATCAGCATCAGGACATATGCTCGGTAGAGCTTCAGAGTATGCCTATGGAAAGCACCGAGGATATGGTTTGCGACCTGGCAGATTTGTTTAAGGTTTTCGGCGATACCACCCGTATGAGGATAATGTATTCTCTAATGGAGGGTGAGCTTTGCGTATGTGAGATTTCAGATAAACTGTCTATGACCTCCTCGGCAATTTCCCACCAGTTAAAGGTTCTTAAGGACAACAATCTGGTGGCAAATCGTCGTGAGGGCAAGACTATTTATTATTTTCTGGCAGATGACCATGTCCGTACTATTGTGGAGATGGGCTTTGAACATTTAAGAGAAAGGGAGGAATAATTATGAAAAAGGCTTTCAAAATGGAGGACCTGCAATGTGCCGTATGTGCAGGAAAAATGGAGGATGCTATAAGAAAGCTTCCGGGTGTTGAGAGTGTCAGTATAAGCTTTGTGATGCAACAGATTACCATTGAGGCTTCTGAAGAGAATTTTCCTGAGATTTTGGATCAGGCTCAGAAATGCTGTAAACGTTTTGAGCGTGGATGCCGTATTATCTTCTGATATATGGAGGACGCTATGACAAAAAAGCAGAAAATAGATCTTATTCGCATCATAGTTTCTCTGGTGCTGACGGTAGTTGCGGTGCTAATTGCCCCCGAAAATTACCTTGGACTGTGTATATTTCTGATACCTTATTTGGTTATCGGTTATGATGTTGTTGCAGATGCGGTGATGGGGATTATTCACGGACAGCTTTTGGACGAAAAATTCCTTATGGTTGCCGCTACCGCAGGTGCATTTGCCATAGGCGAGTACACCGAGGCTGTGGCAGTTATGCTTTTCTTCCAGGTGGGAGAGCTTTTTGAGGGAATTGCCGTAGGCAAAAGTCGTAAAAATATTATGGCACTTATGGACATAAGACCCGACAGAGCCAATGTTCTTCGTGACGGCAAAGAAACAGAGGTTTCTCCCGAAGAGGTTGCAATTGACGAACTGATTATTATCAGACCCGGAGAGAGGGTACCCTTGGACGGTATAATTACCAAGGGCGAAACTACAGTGGATACCTCGGCACTTACAGGCGAGAGTATGCCTCAGAGTCTCAGCGTAGGGGATAAGATAATCAGCGGTACTGTTAATATAAGCGGAGTCATAACCGTTCGTGTCAACTGTGCTTTTTCTGAGAGCACAGTACAGAGAGTACTTTCTTTGGTGGAAAACGCCGCACAGAAGAAAGCAAAATCCGAGAGCTTTATCACCCGTTTTGCAAGGGTTTATACACCCTGTGTGGTAGCATGTGCTGTGTTGCTTATGCTGGTGCCGCCGCTACTGTTTTCAGAGCAGTGGAGCACCTGGATATACAGAGGTCTTGTATTTCTGACTGTATCCTGTCCTTGTGCATTGGTGGTCTCTGTGCCTCTGTCCTTTTTTGCCGGAATAGGCAGAGCCTCCAAGGAGGGTATTCTTATCAAGGGCTCTGCATATATGGAGCTTCTTGCAAAGGTCAAAACCGTAGTTCTGGATAAGACAGGCACTCTCACCGAGGGCAGATTTACGGTAAAGGAGATACACCCCGAAAATGTTAGCGAGGATGAGCTTTTATATGTGGCTGCCTGTGCCGAGTGCAATTCCCGCCACCCTATTGCAAGGTCCATAGTAGAGGCTAACAAAAAGGAACTCCCCACAGAAATAGCCGAGGCTCGGGAGTATACAGGCAAGGGTGTAACTGCCCTTGCAGAGGGAAAACTCCTTGTGGCAGGAAACGTTGATTTTGTCAGCGAATACGCACAGGTTCCCGACAATGCAGCAGAAGTTGGCACAAGTGTTGTTTATGTGGCTGCAGACAACAAGTATCTCGGCTATATAACTCTCAGCGACAAGATTAAGTCTGATAGTGCACAAGCACTGCTAAATCTAAAAAAATACGGAGTAGAAAAAACAGTTATGCTGACAGGCGACAGAAAAGAAATCGCCTGTAGGGTAGCGAAGGAGCTTTCTATTGATGAGGTTAGAAGTGAGCTTCTACCTGCAGATAAGGTTAGCAGCATAGAGGAGCTTATCCCTGCATATTCGCCTGTGGCATTTGTGGGAGACGGCATCAACGATGCACCTGTGCTTACCCGTAGTGATATAGGTATTGCAATGGGCTGTATGGGTAGTGATGCGGCTATAGAGGCGGCAGATGTAGTTATAATGGATGACAAGCTGAGTAAGCTTCCCAAGGCGGTACGCATTTCCAGAAAAACCCTGTCCATAGTCAAGCAGAATATAGTAATTGCTCTTTGTGTCAAGGCGGCGGTGCTGATTCTTGGTACTGTTGGCATTGCAGGAATGTGGGCGGCAATATTTGCGGACGTAGGAGTACTGGTGTTGGCTATACTCAATTCTATGAGAGCGTTTACCATTAAGATTGAATAAAGTGGCGGTATAGAAAAATAGGACAAAAGAAACGGACCTCTCTTAGAGGTCCGTTTTGGTTTATATGCTATTTATGCAACAGGGTCATAGTAGATGTCAAGTATCATCTCGTAGAGGGCGGTTTCATCAACCACATATTCTGCATATGTTCCTCCGCTGGTAAGTGTACCGGGAACCGTTACAAAATCAAACTCGGAAAATCCACCGGATACTACGCAGGTTGCAAAGGCGGTGATTGTTGATGTTGTCAGATTTGTTTCACTGTTTTCTGCAACAATGTTATAGAGCTTTACAGGAGTGGTAATGTCCGACTTTGTCATCTCAATAGTTTTGCTTGTAAAGGACCTGAGGTAGGTAATCTGATGACCCATACGTTCTGTAGTCGATTCCAGATATCTTACCTCTCTCTGCTGAACATACAGCAAGGCGTTTTTGCCATACAGTGTCAGAGTTTCTCCTTTGTAATGTCTGTGGTGATTAACGTCATAGAAGCTGTCGTCAGTCAGGGTTACGGTTACACCGCCTATGGCGTCATTAAGGTCTGCAATTGCAGACATATCCACAGCAAAATATGAGTTGATAGGTATTTGGTACATAAGTCTTGATACAGCAGTTACTGTGTTAAGACAACTGGTTTTTCTACCGTCTCCGTATGCATATGCAAGGCAAAGCTGATGCTTTTCCGTACCAATATACTCACCGGAGGCAGAGTATACACCTATGTCGGTAACAATATCTCTGGGGACGGCAATTATAGTGGTTTTTCCTGTGTCTGTGTCAAGGGATACAATATAAAGTGCATCACCCTGTCCGCCTGTACCGACTATATCGTCGGTGGTGCCCAGTTCGGTTTTGTCAACACCTATACATAGAATATTGGTCATATTCTCGTTGAAGCGGTATTCCTGACCCTTATAGGTTACATATCTGCCATTGTCGGTAACTGTGACGCTGTTTTCTATATCCGGAGCAGAAATATCAATATTGCTGTAGTCGGTGAGCTTCATCAGTCCCATTTCTTTCAGGATAATAATGCATATAGCCAAAAGTAAAATCAAAGCTATAATACCTGCAAAAAGCAACCCCAAAACAATGAGAAGCTTTTGCCACCAGGAGCGTTGATGCCATTTATCGTTACGCGTTTTTTTGTTGCGCACTCTGTAGTGCGGTGTAGAGTTACTGCGAACTATAATATCAAAGTCATCTTCATCGTTATGGTGATGGTGATGGTGATGGCGGCTGCTGTGTTTGCGGTAATGAGCGTACACATAGCCTTCGCCATCGTCAACAACTAAATTGTCAGAAGTATCGGCAACCGATGACGCGGTGTCCTTATGGCTATCGGTGTGAGAAGACACCTTTTCATCGCGATAAGGCAAGTCAAAGGTGAGCTCTATGGAGTCCTCCGAAATGGCATCTTCGTTTGTAAGGCTATCATTGTGTTTTTTCATCGCTTATGAGCACCCCCTGTACTAAAAATCTCAAATTTGAATTGTAGTTTGTACATGTGCTTAGGGTTATGATTCTGTCTTCTATATCAAGCTCAACGCCCTCTCGGACAATGGAGTTTGTTGAGTGAGGGTGCAGACAATCATAAAGATACTGACTGTACACCTCATCGTCGTGAAACTCAAAAGAGTTAAGAATATGGCGGTTGTCATATTCATAAGCAGCAAAGATCTGATATGTAAGAATGTGACCGTCTGTGTAAATGTAAATATACTGATTTTCCTCAAAAAAATCAGGGTCAGAAAAATTGTGTAAAGAGGCAAACATAGAGCCGTTGAGCATATTGTGACCATACAAAACGGTAACCCTGTCTATGAAGAACTTGGTGTTGTGGCGTTGTGAGTATATTGTACCTGCAAACTCATAGTTGCCAAGGTAGTTGTGGTGAAGATAGTAGTTGTCATCCTCATAAGAACTCTGAGCTACAGGGTAGTCAATAACTGTACCGGGAATGCGAATCCAAGCGTATAAATCAGAGTTGAGAGAAGTCAACTCTTCAAAATTAACGGGGTTTTCGGGCAGAACCTCATCAGTGGAATCCAAGGTGGTATCGGGAACACTTGTGTCGGCAGTAGTATTAATAACATTAGAGTAGTCTGTAGGGTCTACTACTCCGCTGTTGAATCCAAGACATCCGGTGCATTTAGAAAGAAAACAGATGATGATTACACAAACAATCAGAAGTGCCGATATAAGTATAGGAAACAATTTCTTTTTATTCATTGATGTGTCACCCTTACAGCGATTAATGGTATATAAATATACATATTAATTATACAAAACAAAAAACATTATGTCAATGAAAGGCAAAGGGATTTATGATGGTATGAAAAAAGAAAAAGCTCCGCAGAAAGCGGAGCTTCATTTTGCAGTAATTATTATGCGTTAGCCTTCTTCTTGAAAACAACCAGAGCACCAATAGCCATAAGGACTACAGAGCCGACAGCAGCACAAACAGGAGCTGCGTAGCCGGTTGGAGGGGACTGAGTGCTGTCATCGGGCTTTTCGCCGGGCTTTGTATCATCAGGAATGCTGGGCTCTTCGCCAACCTTGATGTAGTGAGCGTAAACTCTGATGTTGCTGTCGCCGTAGGGCTTGATAACAAGAACGGGAGAAGAAAGGTCGCCTTCGATAATCTCAAAGTCACCGTAAACAACTTCCCAACGGTCAAATTCATATCCGTCAGAAGGAGTAGCAGTAAGGGTGATATACTCACCGGAGGTTACCTCTACCTTGCCGGGGTTATTAATGTTGGGAGTAACGGTACCGCCATCCTCAGGAACAGGAACGGCATCAACCTTGATGTAAACCATGCCGACTGAAGCTGTGGGGCTAATCTCTGCAGAAACAGAACCAACAGCACAACATATAAGCATAAGTGCAATTATGAGAGAAATAACTTTTTTCATTATCAGTATCCTCCTATATGAAAGTTTATATAATTAACCACATTAAACTATGTAAAATCAGTATATCACTCTTTCTCTAAAAAGTAAAGAAATATTTTAATTATTTTTATAACAGACAGTCACATGTTATATCATCGGGTCAGAGTGTAAAGGTCTTGTATATTGTTCCATCTAATTCCTTCCACAGGAAGGTTGTACCGTCAAAGGTCATATAACTGTGAGGTGAGTTTTCTTTGGGAATAGATACGGAGCCGGGGTTGAGGTAAATGTGGGTATCAGATACCTCACAAACAGGAATATGAGTATGCCCGTGCAGGAGAACGTTCCCCTTTTGTATAGGGGGAAGGCATTGGCTGTTGTAGTTATGTCCGTGAGTTGCAAAGATAAGATTTTTATCTGTAGGAAGCAAAAGATAATCTGCAAGTATGGGGAACCCAAGCACCATCTGGTCTACCTCTGTATCGCAGTTGCCTCGCACAGAGCAAATTTTATCCTTCAGCGGATTGAGCATTTCGATAACCTGTTTCGGAGCGTAGTCACGGGGCAGGTCGTTTCTCGGTCCGTGGTAAAGAATATCTCCTAACAGCAGTATGCGGTCTGACTCCTCTTTCTCAAAAGCCTCCAAAAGCTTCTGACAATAGTAGGCTGAGCCGTGAATATCTGATGCAATAAGCCATTTCATAGTAAAACCTCTTTCAAAAATGTATCTTTATATTTGTTAGTCCACAGTTACATAGGGAGCGATTTTCTTGAGAGTCTGTTCACCAATACCCTCAATGTTTATAAGCTCATCTACAGAGCTGAAACTGCCGTGCTCCTGTCTGTAGCTGACAATCTTCTCTGCCAAGGCGGTTCCGACTCCGCTTATAGCGGTAAGCTCCTCGGCGGTGGCGGTGTTGATGTTGAGAATCACACTGGTGATATCCGATTGAAGAGAAAGCTTTTGGTATTCCTCCTCAGATACATAGACTACATCGGCTTTTTGAGAAAAGAAAGGCACAAGGAAACTGACAAGTATAATTGCCGACATAAGAACAAGTCCCAAGGCTAAAAGAAATCTTTCCGGATTTTTGAGTATCAGTTTCATTTTATCACCACCGATTTTCGCTACGTTAAGTATATCCTATGAAATGCTGATTGGCAAGGGCTGAAGCAAAGATAAGGCTTTTGCAGGATAATGTTTTGGATTTTCACATTGAAATAAGGAGAAAGTTTCGATATAATACCAAGGGAGGAGTGAGAAAATGTTATTTATATGTTACCCCAAGTGTACCACCTGTCAGAAAGCTAAGAAGTGGCTTGAAAGTAAAGGAATAGAATATACCTTCCGTGATATCAAGGAGCAAAATCCTTCCTATGAGGAGCTAAGCATCTGGGCAGAGAAAAGTCAGCAGGAGATTAAAAAGTTCTTCAACACCAGCGGACTTCTGTACAAATCTATGGAGCTTAAGAGTAAGCTTTCACTTATGAGTGACGAGGAAAAGCTGAGGCTTCTTTCTGCTGACGGAATGCTTGTGAAGAGACCTTTGCTTATAACAGACGACTTTGTGCTGGTTGGCTTCAAGGAGTCTCAGTGGGAAGAGGTTCTGACGGATATAAATAATTGAAAATAATTATTTGTTGTGGTACAATACACAGTGCATTTTAGTGAAAAGGAATTTGTGTTATGGATTTTACTCAAAGATTATCTCAGCAGTTCAGCATCAAACCTGAATATGCAGCTAACATTATAAGCCTTCTGGATGAGGGCAATACCATCCCCTTTATTGCCAGATACCGTAAGGAAATGCACGGCTCTATGGATGACCAGATTATCCGTGAGTTTGCAGAGAGGCTTGAGTATCTGCGTAACTTCGAGGCTCGTGCCCGTGAGATAACCGAGCTTATAGAGGCACAGGAAAAGATGACAGACGAAATCAGGGAGGCTATAGCTAAGGCAGAGACTATGGCTGACCTGGAAAATATTTACAGACCCTTCAGACCCAAGAGAAAGACCCGTGCTTCTGTTGCAAAGGAAAAGGGACTGGAGCCTCTGGCAGAATATATTCTTGCTCAGGAGGACGAGACCGCTTTCCCCATAGATTTGGCACAGAACTATGTGGATGCAGAAAAGGGTGTGGAAACTCCCGAGGAGGCTCTGCAGGGAGCTTTGGATATTATTGCAGAGATTTGCTCAGATAACGCCGAAATCCGCAAGAGAGCCTTTAACCTTATGTGGCTCAACGGTGTTGTGAAGAGTGTGGCAACAGACGAAGAGGCAGACAGCGTATACACAGGCTACTATGACTTTACCGAACCTGTCAAGAAAATAAGCGGACACAGAATCCTTGCGATAAACCGAGGCGAGAGAGAAAAATTTCTCAAGGTGACGGTGGAGATTAATCCCGAGAAGCCTCTGAATATGATAAAGAGCCTTATGGTCAAGGGCGATTCCCCTTGCAGTGAGGCAGTATATACCGCCTGTGAGGACGCATACACCCGACTTTTGCTTCCCTCTATTGAGCGAGAGGTAAGAGCAGAGCTAACAGAGAATGCAGATGTATCCGCTATGAAGCTTTTTGCAACAAATCTGCACCAACTTCTGATGCAGCCTCCCGTAAAGGACAGGGTTGTAATCGGACTTGACCCCGGCTACAGAACAGGCTGTAAGGTAGCTGTAGTAGACGGCACAGGCAGAGTCCTTGATACTACTGTTATTTATCCCACCCATAGTGAAACAAAAATACAGGAGTCAAAGGCAAAGCTTCTGTCACTTATAAAGAAGTACGGTGTCACCGTGCTTTCTATCGGTAACGGTACTGCAAGTAAAGAAACCGAGATTTTTGCCGCCGAGGTTATTGCTCAATCGGGACAATCCGACCTTGCTTATATGATAGTAAACGAGGCAGGTGCCTCTATATATTCCGCCAGTAAGTTGGCGGCAGATGAGCTTCCCGAGCTTGACCTTACATTGCGTAGTGCGGTTTCTATTGCAAGACGTCTTCAGGACCCTCTGGCAGAACTTGTTAAGATTGACCCCAAGTCTATCGGTATCGGTCAGTATCAGCACGATATGCCTCAGAAACGTCTGGGAGAGACTCTGGATGGCGTAGTAGAGGACTGCGTTAACTCTGTTGGTGCAGACCTTAACACCGCTTCCCCTGCACTTCTGAGCCGTATTTCAGGTTTGAGCAGCACAGTATGTAAGAACATAGTTGCCTACAGAGAAGAAAACGGCAAGTTTACAAGCCGTGCAGAACTTAAGAAGGTTCCCAAGCTCGGCCCCAAGGCATACGAGCAGTGTGCAGGATTTCTTCGTGTTGCAGGTAGTAAAGAGGCTCTTGACAATACTGCGGTTCACCCCGAATCCTACAAGGCAGCCAAGGAGTTGCTTAAGCTTTTGGGCTATACCTCCAAGGATGTTGAGGGTGGCGGAATCAAGGGAATAAGAGAGAAGGCTTCTGACAGGGTATCTATTGCTCAGCAGTTAGGCATCGGTGTACCCACTCTTGAGGACATCCTTCAGGAACTGGCTCAGCCCGGCAGAGACCCCCGAGAGAATCTTCCTCAGCCCCAGCTTCGTACAGATGTTATGGGTATTGAGGATTTGCGAGAGGGTATGGAGTTGACAGGCACAGTCAGAAACGTTATAGACTTCGGTGCTTTTGTGGATATTGGTGTGCATCAGGACGGACTTGTGCATATATCTCAGATTAGTGACAAGTTTATCAAGCATCCCTCAGAAGCCCTCAAGGTAGGAGATATAGTGAAGGTTAAGGTCATATCCGTAGATGTACCAAAAAAGCGTATCTCTCTTACAATGAAAGGATTTTAAGAAATAAACAAGCCTCCCAAGGAGTAGTCCTCGGGAGGCTGTTTTTGTGTTTTTAATCCTGTGTATGACGGGAGTCAATATCTGCTTTTATGCTTTCAAAGGTGACACCGTATTTCTCGGCAATATCTCTGGCATAGCTGACACCCTGGGGAGGAGCGATAGAGACTTTGAAGCAACGGTGCCCGTGGCGGGTGCCTGTGACCATACTCTCCACTGTACTGTCCCCCTCGACCTCGGTATTCACCTCGTTTAAGTTTCGTGCAAGGTCGTGCATATGTGTATTGAACACAGAGCGTACACCTAAGTATCTCATACTGCGAATAACGTCTTTGGCAATGTAAAGTCCCTCCGACACGTTGGTGGTGGCAAGACTTTCGTTGAGAAGAAGCAGACTGTACCTTGTAGCACATGAGAAGATTTCCGAGAGGCGTTTGCTCTCTTCACCTAATCTGCCCAGGTCTACAGTATCGTTTTCGTCCGCAGGGAAGTGGGTGAAAATATTGTCACAGGGGCTGAGGCTCATACTTGCGGCAGGAACATAGATTCCGTTTTGTGCCAGTAAAAAGGCAAGTCCCACCGCTTGGGTGATAGTGGTTTTACCGCCTCGGTTAGGTCCTGTGAGTATATAGATTCTGGCATTATCACCGAAGGAAAAGTCATTGGTGACTATTTCCCCTTGCTCACCCTGAGCAGCCCGTATGCCCAGCTTAATGTTATAGATGTCCTTGATATCACAGCTTCGGTTGTCCTTATCCACAACCTCTGCCTTAGAAAGCGGAAGTCCCAGAGACTTTATCTTGTCACAAAGCTCTGCGAAGCGGATATAAAAGATAATCTCGGGCATAAGTGCGACAAAGTCGTAACCGCTGACACCGACATATTTATTCAGCAGGGACTTCAGGTTATTGACAGTACGCTTGAGAATGTCTGTCACTACTCTGCTAAGAGCGTCGGACATAGGGTCGGCACCTGTAAGGCTTGAGGCAGCAATTCGGTTTACATCCTGTTGAGCACCTGTTACAACCTGACCGAATCCAAAGGAGGAGGTAGAGGGGTTGGCAGGGTGATAAGAGGTAAAGCCCGATACATCCGTACCATGATGAAGCTCACTGTCTTTTGATGCAAAGTTCAGAAACCGCTTTATAAGACCGCTGTCGGTGAAGTGCTTATCGTTAAGGGATATAACGCCTACCGTCTTGGGCTTGAGCATTTCGTCAAGGTTAACTCCAAGCGTGATGCTCTTTACAGAGCGTACCTCCTTGAGAGCTTCCTCAATATCTGCCTTGAGTATGGGAAATCCGCTGTCGTTATATATCTTCTGCACTCTCTGTCTGAGATTTTTAAGTCCCTCAGACTCAATAGGGAGACTCTCCAGAGTTTCTTTAATTTTAGTAATGCAGTCCACATAGCCGTCAATCTCTCTCAGGCGGTTTACAAGCTGCCACAGTGATGAGGACTCGGAGTCTTTCTGAAAACGCTCAATCTCTCTTAAGTCTTTAAGCTTTGCCAGAAGTTCTGTCAAATCCTCACGAAGCTTCGGGAATTTAAGGAAATCCTCAAAAACATCACATCTGTACTTTATGGTAGCTACATCGTCGGTGATATTAATAAGCAGTTGCTTTATACTGTTTTGCTCGTATGAGTCACAGCTTAAGGCTTCAACCAAGAAGTCTACGGACAGGTCGTTTATAGCTTCCTTTGTGAGGGTTCTGTATATAGCCTTGGACCCTTGGGGACAAAGAAGACTGAAATTTTTATTATTCATATAATCACGCTTTCGGTATTTATACAAGACTATAATATCACAATAATCTTCTGTTTTCAATCTGATTAATAGTGATTGACAACTCGGTGTATTTGCTTAATATAAATGGGAGTTTATGAGGCTGGAGCCGTGTTGACAAAAGTTTTCTGCTGTGTTAGACTGATTGAAAATAAATGATACCTCTATACTACACCCTCAGGAGAGATGTATATGGATATTAAGGTAAAGACTACTTACAGTTACAAGACTTTGGTTGCATTCAATGATTATTACATAAGGTCAAAGAAGTTTATATGGATAACCGTTGGTGTGTTGTTTATTCTGTATGGACTGTTGTTTGCTATTGAGTATATTGGTGTTGGCAGGATAGACCCTGTGCTTGTAGGTAACTTTTTATTCTGGACATTCTTTGTTTTGCTTTATGTGGGGTTGGTTGTTCTGATTCCCAGAATAAGCCTTAAAAAAGCTAACAACCTGAATGCTGTATGTACCGTTACCTTTCTGGAGGATAATATGGAGGAAACCTGTGTTTCCGAGCTTATAAACGAAACAGGTAATTATAGCTATAAGCTGGTATACAAGGTTTGTGAGAGCAAGGATTACATCTATATTTTTGTTGCAAAAAACCGAGCAGTGATTTTGGATAAAAAAGGCTTTGAAGCAGGAAGCGTTAATGAATTGAAGGCTTTTCTGAGAACAAAGCTTGAACCTAAGAAGATTAAATATATGTAAGATACAAGGGGCATTTATGGAAAAGGATATAATCACAAGAATTAACGAACTGGCAAGTAAAAAGCGTACCGTAGGGCTAACAGATGCCGAGCAGAAGGAACAAAAAGAACTGTATGCCGTATATTTGGGCGGCATCAGACAGCAGTTTCAGAGCACCCTTGATAATGTCAGCGTCAAGCAGTCCGACGGCACGGTAGTTCCCTTCAAGGATGCCTACGGCAAAAAAGTGAATAAAGACTAATCAAAGAATTACGAAGACTATCCCTCTCGGATAGTCTTTTTTTGACTTTTAATATTAATATTATATGACATAATTTTGCCGATTTTATGCACAAGGCGGAAATTTATGTTATTTTTCATAAAATGAGTTAAACACTTGAATATGATTTTGGTTTATGTTACAATTAGTTTGGCATATTTTATGACTATTTTTTATGAAAGGAATGCAAGAATACTATGAAAAAGAAAAATCTTTCTTTGAAGGTTCTGAGTGTTCTTCTTTGCTTGATACTGGCATTGGCTTCTATTCCTATGTCCGTATCTGCAAACAGTCTGTCCGACGGTCTTTACCTTAAGGGTAATATGAACGGATGGAACTGCTACGACGAGTATAAGTTCGTAGACGAGGGCAACGGAATCTACACATTGGTTCTTAACATGACCGGCGGAAACTATGAATTTAAGATTGCTACTCCCAACTGGAGTACATCAATCGGTCACCAGAATAACGACAATGACAATGCGACATTGGTTATTGAGGCTGACTCCATTATTAAGTTTACAGCTAATGTAAATACCCGTAATTATACAGCAGAGTCTATGAATACCAAGTCGGATTTCACCTTGGGTTCTTCTGCACAGACTATTGAGGCAGAGAAATACACCTTTGCACTTGGTGCTGTAAGTGTGTTGGATCACTCCTCTGCTTCTTCAGGCAAGTACATTGGTGATTTTGGACAGGGTGATTCACTTCACTATGGTGTAACCGTCAGCGGCACATCTGCTCAGACTTACAGATTCTCTATAAATGTTGCTTCTGAGACAGACAACGGTACATTCAACTTTGTAGCAGGTGACAGCACAACTAAGCTTAACTTTGCCTCTACAGGTGCATGGCAGAGCTACAAGACTGTTGTTGTTACAAGAACACTTCAGCCCGGCTATAACAGAATCTCTATCGAGAATCTTACAGGTACATATAATGTAGACAAGATTTACATAGAGCCTGTGACAAATGTTGCCGATGAAATTACTGATGATGTTACATCTGTTAGCTTCAAGGGCTATGATTCTATCAGCAACACAGCTTTGGTAGTAAATAACCAGATTAAGAACGCCAAGGCCGGTGATTTCGCAACTATTATTGTTAAGCCTGAGGCTAACGCAGTATATGATGTTGTTGTAAATGCAGACTCTTCCTCCTACGGCAAGGTTGCAGTAGGTATCGCAGGTGAAGAGCTCAAGACAGTTACAGGTGCCAACTTCAAGGCAAGTCTTGTAATTGACGGCGAGACCGAGATTATGGTCAAGGCTCTGGCTGACGGCGTTACCATAAATGCTCTTACCTTTAATCACACCGATTATGTACAGCTTATGGGTTACGAATTCGGCTCAGAGGGATACCAGGGTATCCGTTTTGCAAATGAGTTCAAGCTCAGCAAGATTTCATTTTCATCTGAGGATGCAATCAGCAATGCCAAAGTAGTATTCAGTGATGGTACAGAGATGGCAGTAAGCGGTAACAGCCTTGCTATTGAGGGTACCAAGACTGTAAGATGGTTCAAGATTGTAGCAGATGGCGTTGATGAGGACAACCTTGATATTGTAGTCGAAGGCAGCAAGATTGACGCTTCCGAGACCGACATATCCTTTGAGGGCTACTCCAGCACAGAAGAAGGCTGGGAAGAGGTTGACGACACTCCCTACAGCAACGTTTCTGCATCAGAGGGTAAGGTAGGCTTCGGCTTTGACAAGGAAGTTACAGTTACCAAAGTAGTATTCGTAGCAGATGCTACACTTCCTCTTAAGGCTACACTTCAGGTTGCCGACGGCAGCACTGTAGAGCTCAACGGTACACGCGAAGGTACCAATGTAGTATTTGCTCTTGACAGCATTTACTCCTTCGGCTTCTACTTTGACTTCGGCGAGGCTATAAATATCCACGCTATTGAGGTTTACGGCGACACCACCTATAACGGCGGTATCTCCACAGGCGAGACAATCGGCGACTACACAATGCTTGTAAACGGTATTATTGAGGATGACTCCCGTGCGATTGCAAACAACGGAACTCATATCCTTACCTCCGAGACCGGCTCTGACAGAGAGTGGACTCTCACAGAGGATATCTCCGATTCTCCCTCCTTCTATGCTCCCAACACTCCCGTAGCTGAGGCTGCCTACAACCTCACTATGGAAGAAATTTACAAGAGCATCAACTATGATGAGACTTTTGGCGATGTATTCTACACAGGTACCAACTGGGCAAAGGTATGGACCCGTGACACCGCTATTTCAATGCAGTATATTCTATCCTGGTTGTTCCCCGAGATTTCTACTAACTGTGCATACGCTAAGGTAGTTGGCAAGGACGGCAACCTTACATTCGAAGAAGATACAGGTACAGGCGGAAGCTATCCTGTTTCTACAGACAGAATCATTATGATGTTGGCTGTTTGGGAGACATACCTTGCAGACGGTAACGAGGAAACCCTTGAGTACTTCTACGAGGTTGCTTCCAACACAATTATGCAGGACTACGAGGTGGTTTACGACGAGGAAGCAGGACTTTTCCGCGGTGAAACCTGCGGTCTTGACCACAGAGATAAGACCTACGGCGACTGGACAGGCGAGGATGACCAGAACGGTATCGTTACTATCGCAGAGGGTAAGGCTGCTTCTACAAATATCATCTTCTGTCAGGTTATGAAGATTCTCTCTGAATCAGCAGAGATTCTCGGCAAAGATCAGCAAGAGGCAGATGCTTGGGCTGCACTTGCAGCAGACCTTGAGGATGCTATTGCAAACAGACTCTGGCACGATGAGCTGGGCACCTATGCTTCTTGGGAATATCCCGACTGGATGGGCTCACCCCTTTCCTACAAGCAGGATGTTCTTGCAAACGGCTACGCAGTATGGTACAACATCGGCGGACAGGAGAAGGCAGACTCCATTATGGAGAACCATACTCTTGTAAACTTCGGTGCAAATACTGTTTATCCCCAGAAGAATGCAGCACGTTGGATAGACTATAAGTACCACGACTCAGGTGTATGGCCCGGTTGGGAAGCACTTCTGATGATTGGTGCAGTAAATAACGACAACGAAAACAACCTCCTTGCAGAGGAAATCTGGAACTCCTGTATGAGAACAGCAGTTTCCTGTCTTTCAAACTATGAGGTTGTAGACTACGAAACAGGCGACGGCTTACATTCAACTCAGCAGCTCTGGTCCGTAGCAGCAACTATGGCCGGTTACTACAGAGTTCTCTTCGGTATGGAATACACCACCGAGGGTATTACCTTTGACCCCTATGTTCCCGATTGGATGGAAGGCCCCTTCTATATTGAGAACTATAAGTACAGAAATGCTACCCTTGATATGGAGCTTTACGGCAAGGGTGACACAGTTGAGTCTATCTATGTAAACGGCAATAAGGTAGCAAACGATTACGTTCTTCCCACAGATGCTGAGGGCGAGTACACAATTGTTATCAACCTTAAAGACAGCGGTGCTGAGGATGTTATCAATCTTAAGAACGAAAACACCGCTAAGGCTCCCACAGCTCCCAACGCAACACTTTCCGGCACAACACTTCGCTGGAATGCAGTAGAGGGCTGCACATATAAGGTATGGACAGGCACAGAGTATGTTGATGTAGAGGGTACATCCTACACAATCGACACAACAAAGTATGGTTGCTACTCTGTAGTTGCTGTTGATAAGACCACAGGTCTTTGGTCTGAGCTTTCTGCTCCTAAGGAGTACAACCCCTCAGGCACAAAGATTACTGTAAACGCCAACAACTACTATGACAAGGCTTCCACAAGCTCAAACTCCTCTAACACAGATAAGAAGACAGTATACTTTACCAACAACCAGGGCTGGAGCACAGTTAATATCTTCTTCTGGGGCGGTAGTGACAGTGTAGGTTGGCCCGGTGAGGCAATGCAGAAGGTTGGAACCAACGAGCTCGGACAGGATGTGTACGCGTACGCCATTTCCACCGATACTCCCAACATTATCTTTAACAACGGCTCTGAACAGACAGAAGATATTACTACCGGCGTTGTAGATAACGCAGGTTTCTATCTTGCTAGTAAGGGTGCAAAGTGGACAGTAGGCACCTGGACAAATACAGAGTTCAGTCTCTCTGAGTCTGCTACTTCATCAGGTAACTTCACCTGTACTGTAAACATTCCCTCAGACGGTGTATATCAGATGTCTGTTATTCACACCAACCAGGGAGACCCCACCGCAGGTATCACCGCAGCCATTCGCTCCGTATATGTTGACGGCGAGGATGTTGGCACTTTAGTATTCCCTGCAATGAGCTTTACCCGTCAGACAAGCTCACACTTAAGACTTGAGCTGACAGCAGGTGAGCACGAGATTGTCATTAAGTACGATACCGACAACTGGTACGACAGAAATATGTCTCAGGCACACGGCGGTTCAGACAACAACGTGACTTATCATACAGTTCAGTTTGCCCGTACAGGCGATATCGTCGAGACTCCCGTTGAGCCTCCCACATCAGAGCCTCCCACATCTGAGCCTCCCACATCAGAGCCTCCTACATCAGATCCTAAACCTGTAGAGACCTATCTCTTAGGTGATGCTGATTGTGATGGCAAGGTTAACGTTAAGGATGCAACCGCTATCCAGAAGCACGTTGCAGGTCTTATAGCTCTTACCGACGAAGGCGTTGTTGCTGCTGATGTAGATGCAAATGATAACGTTAACGTTAAGGATGCAACTGCTATTCAGAAGTATGTTGCAGGACTTGAGACAGGTTACGCTATCGGTGAGGAAATAGAAAAATAAATTTCAGGTAACCCCCTGAGAAATATAAAGAAGACTCCTTTTTCAGGAGTCTTCTTTCTTTTGTATAGTGTGCAGTATAATTTTGAGAGTTTTACAAATAAAGAGAATGAGACGGCAGGGTGATTAATTGAAAAAATCAGTTGTAATACGCCCTTGAATGTTGTAATATATAATGTATACAGAATATAAGAGGTGAGTTGGCGTATGGGTAAGATTAAGAACTCCCGTCCCCTCAGAGCAGGTAAACTTTTGGTTGTTAATTTTTACAAGCATAATGTAGCAAAGAATGCTGCAGCGTTGGCGTATTTCTTGTTGTTTGCACTTTTTCCTATACTTATATTTGTATCCAATCTGCTTGGTATGTTGGACCTTAATATATATGCTGTCACTAATTCTCTGTCAAGGCTACTTCCTATGGGGGTAGTAGAGATTATTGAGTCGTTCCTTGACCATGTATCCAATGCATCCAGCGGAGTGCTTCTGTGGTTTTCGCTGGTGTTTTCTATATGGTTTCCCCTGAGGGCTGTTATGGGGCTTATGGACGATGTCCGCAGAGCCTATGGACTTGTAAGACCTAAGCGTCCCATACTTTACATTATCTGGCAGGTAATATGTACGGTAGTGTTTCTTGTAGCAATAGCCCTTACACTGGTTTTGTCTGTAATGGGAGAAAATGTGCTGGGTTATCTCTTCGGTATTTTGTCCGATAATGTACCTGATATTCCCGAGTCTTTGATTGGAGCATGGCATTACCTTAGGTTTTTGCTGATGGGCTTGTTTGCACTGTCTGCTATCGGTATGCTTTACAGTGTGGCTCTTGAGGGCAAGGTTCCCCTCAGACAGCTTTTTCCGGGAATGATTATTGCAATGGTTTCCTGGATAGTTGTCAGCATCGGCTTCTCTTTCTATGCAGAGAACTTTGCCAATTATTCTCTGATATACGGAGCCCTCGGTGCGGTAATAGTGCTTCTGGTATGGCTATATCTTACGGCGATGATACTTATACTGGGCGGAGAGGTCAATGCAGCTCTTTATCACACCAGAAAAGGCGTAGAGCCTGTTTTGGAGCAAGGTGAATGAATATGAATAAAAGTATAAAGATTATTTTTTGCTTTTTTATAGCAATACTGATACTACTGGGCAGTATATCTGTCAGCAATGCTTTAGAGGATTACCCTAACACTCATACAAATACAGGTGACTACAGGAGGGACATTGTAGAAATAGCAAAGACCCAGCTGGGATATCGGGAGGGGGACAACAATGACACCAAGTACGGCACCTGGTACGGGCTTCCCAATCAGCCTTGGTGTGCTATGTTTGTCAGCTGGTGTGCAAGACAAGCCAACATCCCTACCTCTATACTTCGCAACTGTGCCATTGCGGCACCTTATGGGGGATATTTCGGTATTCCTTACTATGACGGGGCAGAGTATACTCCTCAGTCGGGAGATTTGTTTTTTACAAAAACTTTCAGTCATGTTGGCTTGGTATATTACATAGACGGAGATTACTTCTACACCCTTGAGGGAAACACCAATGATACAGGCGGACCTATAGGTATCGGTGTATTTATGAATCGCCGACTTATAAGCGACTATTACTTCGGAGTTCCCGATTATTACGGGGAAGATAACTCAGATCATATATGCGACAGAGCAGTTGCCACCTATGACGAGGTTATGCACCCACATTTTACCTGCTACGAGTGTTCTGTCTGTGGCAAGGTTACACCCGACTATTCTTCCTACACCTATGATATAACCTGCATAGAGTGTAATCCCACAGCTAACTCGGTTTTATTGGGGGATGCAGATTTAAGCGGCAGCGTAGATATCAAGGACGCAACTGCTATACAGAAGTACATAGCAGGGATAATCTCTCTCAGTGACAGGGGACTGTCCCTTGGAGATGCAGACCAAAGCACAGATATCACCATAAAGGATGCCACAGCTATACAGAAATATTTGGCAGGTATGGACACAGGCTATCCCATAGGTAGCCCTTTGAAGTAACACAAGGAAATATGGAAATTTTATTTCAGGATAAAAACATAATAGTATGTATCAAACCCGTTGGCGTAGATAGCGAGAAGGGATTTCCGCTTATGCTACGTGAGCAGTGCAATACAGATATATTCACCCTCCACAGACTGGACGTAAATGTTGGCGGCCTGATGGTATATGCCAAGAATAAGCATACCGCCGCAGAGCTTTCTAAGGTTATTAGTGAGGGCAGGATGATTAAGGAGTATGTGGCACTGGTACACGGCACTCCTGAGGAAAGCGGTGTGTACGAGGACCTGCTCTTTAAGGATTCGGGCAAAAATAAGGTCTTTGTTGTGAAGAAAATACGACGAGGAGTAAAGAGTGCAAAACTTGAGTACAAACGTCTCACAACAGGTGATACCTCTCTTGTGCATATACGCCTGTATACAGGCAGAAGCCACCAGATAAGAGTGCAGTTTGCCTCCAGAGGCTTTCCTCTGGTAGGCGACCACAAGTACGGCTCCCGTAGTGAAGAGGTAAATCCTATGCTCTACTCATGCCGACTGACCTTCCCCTACAAGGACAGAGACGTCACCTATGAATCAAAGCCAACTTGGGCTATAATATAAAGGAGAGATAAAAATGCTTGACAGTAACAAAACTTATTATGCCGATATTGACATTGAGGGCTATGGTGTGATAACCCTAAAACTTGACCAGGACGAGGCTCCTATTACTACAGAAAACTTTGTAAATCTTGCAGAGGACGGTTTCTACGACGGACTTACCTTCCATCGTATAATTGCAGGATTTATGATGCAGGGCGGTGACCCTACAGGTACAGGTATGGGCGGAGCAGAGGATACTATCCGCGGCGAGTTTCTTATGAACGGCTACAGGAACAACCTTTCCCATACAAGGGGTGCGATTTCTATGGCTCGTTCTATGGACCCCGATAGTGCCAGTTCTCAGTTCTTTATTGTTCACGAGGACAGCACTTTCCTTGATGGACAGTATGCAGCCTTCGGCTATGTAACCGAGGGTATCGAGGTAGTGGATAGGGTGTGTGACGAGGCAATTCCTGTGGACAATAACGGCACAATTCCCAGAGATCGACATCCCGTCATAAACACAATCACAATCAGAGAAGAGTAAATTTTAAGGGCCTGTCTGTATATATGACAAGCCCTTTCCTATTATCAAATAGAAATATAGATAAAAAAAGGTAATTTTTTGAAAAAAGATATTCTTTTATTGTTTTTTGTTGACAATAACAACCAAAGTGATATAATAATAGTTACAAATTTTTTAGGAGGTAATTATCATGAAAAAGATTCTTGCAACGGTTCTTGCACTTTGTATGGTTCTTAGTATGGCTGTTATCGGCGTTTCTGCTGCCGAAACTACTCCTACATTCGAGTACACATACAAAACAGTTTCGGAAGTCGGAAACTACGATGTTGACCTGCTTGATACAGTAGACGTTACAGCCTACGGTTTTGAGCCTACAGCAGCAGGTGTTTACGAGCTTACAACAACTACCGACGGTGTCACAATTCATCAATTTGGAGGCAGTGCTTTCTTCCAGGTTTACGTTGGAGTTGCAGAGGAAAACAAGTTAACATTTGAGGTTAGTGAAAACAACATTGGTGCCACATATATATTTGGTGTTTCCGGTGATGTTTCTAAGGCTACAATCAGCGTTTCTCTCACAGAAGATGAGGTTGAGGATGACATTGCAGACCTTCCCTACACAGATTACGAGACAACAGCTGTGCTCTCTAAGTTCACAATGCCCGAGGGCGAAGTAGAGTATGTTGACGTTACAGAGTCCCATACTGCTGTTCTCGGCGAGGACGGTTACTATCACCTTGATAGCGCAGAGGGCGAGATTCTCTATGTAAATCTTATTTCAAACTACGTTAATATTGTTGAGGGTGCAACAAACGGCAGAGTTAATGCTTACCTTTACAATGAAGATGATACATTCAAGGATAAGGTTAACTACTCTACCTGTGTTCTTGAGTACAACGCAGTTGCAGATGGCGGCATTTATCCCATGACTGCTGACCTGATTGCCATTATGCAGAACTCCGGTAGACAGAGCGGTTGGTATGATATCGACTCACCCGGATACCTGTTTGGTGATATGGTTATAGACCAGTCCACAGGTTGGATGTTCAATGCTTGTTACATTCCTGCTCCTGAGCTCGGCGAATATGACAACCCCTATATGCTTTATTGCGATAGTGTGATGGCTCTGGCAATTCCTGTAGCTGCAGGTACCGGCGCATACGTTAAGGTAGACAATGCTGACAACACAGTTGTTACAGGTGCTGCTACAGTTTCTGAAGGTGTTTTCATTCAGTATGGCAGAATGTCTTACTATTTTAGTGAACTTGAGTTCACAATGAACACATTTAATGATATGTTTGAGGTTTATAACGGTTCCGAGAGCGATACAGTTGTATATCTCAGACTGTCCGCTCCCGTAAATACTAATACAGGTACATACGAGCTTGGCAGTGATGAGAAGCTTCCCGGTAGCGGTACATTCGGTGACGAATATGTATTAACATTAACCTCCGGACAAGCAGTATCTTATGTTTCTGAGTTCGCAGGTGGCGAAAATTCAGGTTTCATACACTCCTTCACAGCTGATGTTGACGGTACACTCACAATTACAATGACTGCTTTCGGCACAGCTCCCGGTTGGCAGTATGATATCAGCACAGGTGAAGGCTTCCACTGGAGCAATGATGATCCCATTGTTTTCGAGGAAACAGTTACAGTTGAAGCCGGTGAGAAAGTTACAGTAATGGTTGTTTCTTATGACTCCAACGATATGTGGAATGCACCTGAAGGCACAGTAGAGTGGTCTGCACTCTTTACAGAGATCAATACTGATCCTGAAGAGCCCGAGGTAACTGATCCCGAAGAGACTGATCCTGAGGAGACAGATCCCGAGGCAACAGACCCCGAGACATCAGAGCCTGAGGTTACTGACCCCGAAGAGACTGACCCCGAAGAGACCGATCCCGAAGAGACCGATCCCGA
>CAZRLC010000007.1:4149-5558 GCA_964600975.1 uncultured Ruminococcus sp. | reverse complement strand
GAAGTAACTGAGCCCGAGGCAACTGACGATGAAATCGCAACCGGCGACGAAGCAACCGGTGACGAAGCCACAGGTGACGAGGCAACAGGCGATGAGGCAACAGGCGATGAGGCTACAGCTGATGAGTATGAGCTTGGCGACGTAAATATGGACGGTGTTGTTAATATTAAGGACGTAACTGCTATTCAGAAGTATCTGGTAGATCTTCTTACTATTGATGATATCTGTGTTGCAGTTGCAGACTTTGATGAAGACGGCATAGTAAATATTAAGGATGCTACCGCTATCCAGAAGTATCTGGTGGATTTACCATACTGATTGCTAATCGGTCAATAATATAAATCCTATAAACTCCCCCAACTCAGATTGGGGGAGTTTTTTATTTATCACTTTTAGTATATTATAAAGCATAAACCCGCCGGAGATTATTACTCCGGCGGGTTTATGTATGAAAGTGTTGTTATGTTATATGGTGATTAGGATTTATTATTATTAAGTCTTTTTTTGTGAAGAAATGAGTATACAAATCCGGGCACAAGCCCTTTGAGAATCGGAACTATAAATCGTAGTCTGATTCTAAGGGGGGCGTGTAGCATTCTTCCTGCTATGATATGAGCGTAGGCTTCGTTTATACGGTACTTAAACTTACGGCGTTTCCGGGCGTTTTGGTCGTCTCTCATATGATAAAGAGGTTTCTTAATATTTATGCCTTTGTAGCCCTTCGAGCACATCTTACACCAGAGGTGATAGTCTTCTACACGCAGCAGCCGTTTGTCTACTGTGTATCCGTCTACTGCATCGTAGGCCTCTTTTCTTACCATAGCGGCAGCATGACAGTGGGAGTTTGCTAAGACATAGTCGTTTTTCGTAGGATACTCCAAGGTATTGGTGTATCCCCATGTGCCAGACTCATCAAAGAAAGACATATCGGAACTTACAATGGCAATATCGGGATTTTCGTCCAGTATTTTTACCTGGATTTCAAATCGGTCTAAGTCGCAAAGGTCATCTCCGTCCATACGAGCAATATATTCACCCTTTGCTTCTTTCAGACATTTGTTTAGAGTAAAATTAAGCCCCATGTTTTGTTCATTTTTTATCAGAATAAATTTGCCTGGGTATTTGTTGACATACTCATTAGCAACAGCAACTGTATTGTCAGTAGAGCCATCATCACACATAATAACTTCCCAATCAGTATATGTCTGATTTACAATACAATCCAAAGCCTCTGCTAAAGTTTTCTCCACATTATATATACCAATTATTACGCTAACTAATTTACTCATCTTATACAAACCGTCCTTTGATTAGGGTTCAAATATAATTGTAACGATTATTCATTTTATTGTCAACTACTTTGGGGCTTTAATTATTACAGGCTGCATTCTGAAAATTTTAACTAAGAA
>CAZRLC010000007.1:0-4049 GCA_964600975.1 uncultured Ruminococcus sp. | reverse complement strand
TACCTGCTTTCTTTCAAAATTCATCAGATTTTCACACAGGGAGTGTTGATTTGTTCTATAGATTATTCTATTATAAATCAAAGAGTATTAACAAATGGAAAAGTATGGCTGAAAACGGTCATATATTAATACTGAGCACAAAAATGAAAGGGGAATAAATATGAAAAAAATCAGAAATATTGTTCTTGCTATTCTCATTGTTTGTATGTTAGTGGGAACAGTGCCTTTTTATGTATCTGCTGACGTTGAGACAGCAGCGGTAACAGTTGCCTTGGAGGGCAACAAAGGGGCTGTTATCACCGCTTCTGAGAAGATAACATCAGTGTCTCTGGACGAAAATCTGGCAGCTGTAACCATAGAGGGCAATACCGCTTATGTGACAGCAATATCCGATACACAGGCTATTGTGCCGATAACGGTTGCGACCGCGTCGGGAAAAACACAGGTGGAGATTCCTCTGGGATACACTACCTTTTTCTTTAATGGTGATGCCCTTACCGTCTACGAGGGCGGCGATAATAAGTACGAAATAGCAGGTATCAATATTGCAGACGAGGAGTATCTTGAGGACGACGCTAACTATACTCTGCCTGTAAAATATGACGCAGACGGCAATGCGGTTTACAACAATGCAGATAACTATTCCATCAATGTTGGAATTAAGAAAAAGGGTGGCAGCTATGTTTTTTATGGCGAGTCATCGGATATGTCAATATGCGTGAAGAAAGAAGCAACAGGTGCGGCAGAGCTTATCATTGCCGGACTGGAGCTTACCTCAACCTTCACATCACCTATAACTGTTAAGAAGGACTCAACATCCAGCGTTGACATTGTTTGTCCCAAGGGCTTTGTCAATACTCTGACAGACTGTGAGCTTAACAACGAAGACCTGCACGGCGAGGAGGGTACAATTGATACCGTCAATCCCGAGTACGCAGAATCGGCGGTTATCAAGGGTAAGTCTGCCGCAAATATTACAATTTCCGGCAAGGGTGTGCTGAATGTTGTCAGCAACTCCAAGAACGGTATCAAGGTAAGTGAGTATGGTAGCCTTACCGTTAAGGATGTAACACTTAATGTTACTTCTGTGGACCACGGAATTTCCAGCGATAACAAACTGACGATTGACTCAGGCGTTATTAATGTTGTATGTGAGGGAGACGGTATCCGCTCTGACCCCGACACAGTTGATGCAACAGCAGGTGCAAGTGCTGAGATAAGAATTAACGGCGGAAATATCTGCATTATCGCAGGTTCCGACGGTATACAGGCAAATGAATTGCTAAGCATCACAGGAGGTCAGTTCTGCATAAAGACAGGCGAGGGCTACAACGACCCCTACTTTAACTCCGATACAGACAGCTGCAAGGGTCTGAAGGTATCTGTAAATACAGACGAGTCTGCGGATACCTCCGAGTGTACCTGTACGCTGGAAATCAGCGGAGGCAGTTTTTACCTTAACTGTGCGGATGACGCCGTTCACTCAGATGCTTATATAAATATCACCGGCGGAGTCTTTGTTATTTTCACAGGCGACGACGGTGTTCATGCCGATACGCTCCTTGAAGTAGGAACCGAGAACAGTACCTCCGCAGGTCCTGTTATCAACGTTCAGACCAGCTACGAGGGTCTTGAGGCAGGAACTGTAAACATTTACAACGGAACTATCCGTGTAACCGCCTCTGACGACGGCATCAATGCTGCAGGTGGCTCTGACTCAACGGATAATAATATGGGATTTAACCCCGGCGGTATGAGACCCGGTATGGGCAATCAACAGACAGCAAATACCGTAAGTTACAGCATCAATGTCTACGGTGGAGATATTATTATCAACGCAAATTCAGACGGATTCGACTCAAACGGAGCTTTGAATCTTCTGGGCGGAGAGATAGTAGTTTGGGGTGCATCTTCAGGTGACGGCGAACCCTTGGACCGCGACGGAACAATGACAATAAACGGGGCAACACTGTTAGCACTGGGTCAGCGAGGAACAAGCGGTACAACCTCTTCAGGCACTCAGAAAACAATATCTAAAAGTGTATCCGTCAGAGCAGGACAAAGAGTAAATGTGCTTTATAATAACAGCGTGGTGTTCTCAACTCCTGCGGTGAAGAGTTGCAGTTATGTAATTTTCTCATCACCTCAGACCACTTCAACAAACGGTTGGAGTATTTCTTCGGGTGCCGAAGCTGCAAATGAGTCTTGTGACCACGGATATACTGTTACAGCGAAGATTTATGCAAATGATTCTGACCTTACAAACGGCGGAGGCTACGAGGAAGCCACCTACTGTGGAGTTTGCGGTGAAAAGATAAGCAGTGTAACTGTTACAGCTCCCACCGAAGGCACCGAGACAACGGTTCCCGACGTAACCGATGAATCAGAGACAACAGTTCCCAAGACGGATAATACAGAAACACCTTCATCTGAAGGCGTAAACTCCGATTCAACAGAACCCTCTACAGGTGAGACAAATACAACAGCACCTTCCGAAAGCAAGACTGACCCCACAGAACCCTCTACAGGTGAAGCAAACACAACGGCACCTTCCGAAGGCGAGATTGACTCCACAGAACCTTCCACAGAGAATTCGTCAAATAGTAATGAAGACCGGTACCTCATTGGTGATGTTAATCAAGATGGCGAAGTGAACGTCAAAGATGCCACTGCCATACAAAAGCATCTGTCAGAAATCATTACTTTAAGCGAAGAACAGCTTATATTAGCTGATGCAGATTTAAGCGGTAAGGTGAACATCAAGGATGCCACTTACATACAGAAGCTGATTTCAGGACTTATAGAGCCTATGAACCCTACTGAGGCAGCTACAGAGCAGACAGCAATAGAACTGCCTTTTGTATCTGCTCAGTAATAAAAACAGATTAATCACTTAGTGTAAAAGCTCCTGAAACAATCAGGAGCTTTTTCCTATGTGGTGTGAATTTTATCTGTACTTGCCCAATTTACCCTGTGCGGGGTTATATTTCAGAGGTAAAAAACGCTCCGATGAAGAGATTAAATGCAACGCAACTAATTCGTGGCAAGGTGTTTGAATTTTTGACAGGGTGTGTTATAATCAGTTTAACAAAATCAGAGCTTGACGAGGTACAATATGGCTTCAAGTAAAGAATATTTAGATTTTATTTTAGAACAGTTATCAGGATTAGAGGATATAACATACAGAGCAATGATGGGTGAGTATATACTCTATTATCGCGACAAAATCATTGGCGGCATATACGATGACAGATTACTTGTAAAGCCGGTTAAATCTGCCGTATCTCTTATGCCTAAGGCAATTTATGAGTTGCCTTATGAGGGGGCAAAAGAAATGTTGTTGGTGGATAATGTTGACAGCAAAGATTTTTTATCAAGACTATTTGATGCTATGTATGATGACCTACCGGCTCCGAGCAAAAAGAAATGAATTGCAGAAATAAATCAGTATATTACGAGGTGTTTTGAGTGAACCAACAAGTAAAAGAGTATATGGGCAAATACCCGGATGAGCTTTGTGATTTGTATAACAAATTAAGGAATCTGATTTTTGAGAGTGCCTTAAGTGAAACAGAGGAAACATTGTGGGCAAAAATACCAAGCTATTATGTAGGCGAGTCCTTCGTCAGACTTATTCCGTTTAAGGACCACGTTAACATTGAAGCACAAGCTATAGTTCAGCATAAGGAAGAACTGACAGAGTATAAAATAACCCCAAAAGGAATGCTGCAAATTTATTTGGGGCAGGATATACCTTTTGAGGTTTTGAAAAAAATATTTGCAGAAACTTTAATAAATATGTTTGCATAAATAATTCCTTATCCCCAAATCTTGTGTGTTTCAAATTATCTTGTTGTTCTTAATGAGCAGTATTTACGCGATGACTTATCGACCGTTGCTTTTAAGTATGGCGGAAAAATCAAGGTTGTTGGATATATAACAAATAAGGTAGTGGCACAGAACAATACTAAAGTGTCGGTTACAGAAGTAAACCGAGTTTTATCCTCGGAATTCAACCTTAGTTGGCTTCATAAATACTATACTCCCGA
>CAZRLC010000006.1:0-38144 GCA_964600975.1 uncultured Ruminococcus sp. | reverse complement strand
CACAGCTTACGCTGTGCCACCTTCCCCTCAAGGGGAAGGCAAGTACTCGTCCCCCTTGCAAAGGGGACAAGGGCTACCTACCCTCAGCCCTTCTATCAGTGATGGAAGAGGCGCATACCTGTGAATGCCATTGCAATGCCGTACTTGTCACAGCACTCAATAACATTGTCATCTCTGATAGAGCCACCGGGCTCTGCAATGTAGGATACACCCGAACGTCTTGCACGTTCGATATTGTCGCCGAAGGGGAAGAATGCGTCAGAACCCAGAGCAACACCTGTAATGGATGCCAGATACTCCTTCTTCTCCTGTGCGGTAAGTTCCTCGGGCTTTTCTGTGAAGAGTGCCTCCCAGTTGCCGTCTGCCAATACGTCCTCGCTCTGGTCAGAAATATAAACATCAATAGCGTTATCTCTGTCGGGTCTGCCAACGCTGTCCTTAAAGGGAAGTGCAAGTACCTTCTCATGCTGACGCAGATGCCAGATATCTGCCTTATTACCTGCAAGACGGGTACAATGAATACGGGACTGCTGACCTGCGCCGACACCGATAGCCTGTCCGTCCTTTGCAAAACAAACAGAGTTGGACTGAGTATACTTGAGAGTAATCAAAGCAATGATAAGGTCACGCTTTGCATCCTCGGGGATATTCTTGTTAACGGTAACAACATTACTCAGCAGAGCTTCGTTAATCTCGAAGTTGTTTCTGCCCTGCTCAAAAGTAATGCCGTATACCTGCTTTGTCTCCTGAGACTGGGGAACATAGTCGGGGTCAATTTTAACTATGTTATAATTACCGTTACGCTTTGTCTTAAGCAGTGCAAGGGCATCCTCGTCATAGCCGGGTGCAATAACACCATCGGAAACCTCACGCTTGATAAGTTCTGCGGTCTTAAGGTCGCAAACATCAGAAAGTGCAATCCAGTCACCGAAAGAGGACATTCTGTCGGTACCTCTTGCTCTTGCATACGCACATGCAAGGGGTGACTCGTCCAGCCCCTCTATATCGTCTACAAAACATGCCTTCTTAAGTGCATCGGAAAGAGGAAGACCTACTGCTGCAGAGGTAGGGCTAACGTGCTTAAAGGAAGTAGCAGCTACCATACCTGTTGCCTCTTTAATCTCCTTAACAAGCTGCCAACTGTTGAAAGCATCAAGGAAGTTGATGTATCCGGGTCTGCCGGAAAGTATCTCGATAGGAAGGTCCTCGCCGTTGGACATATAGATTTTTGCAGGTTTCTGGTTGGGATTACAACCATACTTAAGCTCGAATTCTTTCATCACTAATACTCCTTATAATCAAGCGTTTTTATTAATCATTCTGTTCTGAGCCTCGCCTGTTTCCAGGTCAACAAAGCGAACATAGAGAGATATTTTGTTCTGCTCGTTGAGAGAGGACCAGATAACATCTGTGAACTCATCAATATCATCAAAAACAGCAATACGCTCCGGCTCACCCTGGAAGGTAGGAATGGGGTTGCCGTCACATACATAGGTGTGGATGAAGTGACCTACACCACTAAGTGCCTTGTAAGCATAGTTAAAGCGGTTACAAGCACTACCCTCAGCGTCTGCACTCTTGAGGATGTTCATTTTGTAGGTGAAATCCCCCTCATCAAAAGTAATCATACCGCTGATTCGGGGTGTGAAGTTGGGAGCATCAGGCTCGAACTCACGCTGGGTAAGAGCATCTTCGAAACTCATACCTGCTACAAGGCCGTCGTATACTGTGTCGGTCTGGTCACCGTTGGTAACAATGAGATTGTTCTCAAATACTCTGATGGGAGAGTAAATAATGAGAGAAGGGTCCTCAACCTTGGAAGCATCAAAGGGATGAATAATAACCTCATCTCCCTGCTCAATGAATACTCTGTTACGGCTGTTTTCACTTCTGCCCATAATGAAATAAGCAGTTACTGCCTTTTTGCCATCAGCAGATTTACCGATAATAATACCTCTGCCGGGATAGGTGTTGTTTTCAAGAAGCTCCTTGATACAATAATTCTTATATACGTCCATTGGTAATTCTCCTTCTTCGTATCTTAAATATCAGATTCACTTGCCATTATCTTTTTGCATACAAGCTCTGTTGCTCTGGGAAGAATAATCCACTCTGCATTTTCCAGAACCCGTTTGCTGAGAGTTTCGGGGGTGTCACCCTCCTGTACCTCAACGGCCTTTTGCATTATAATCTCGCCGCCGTCGGGAATTTCGTTAACAAAATGCACTGTGGCACCTGTAACCTTAACGCCCTTTTCCAGTGCGGCACTATGAACCTTAAGTCCATAGAACCCCTCACCGCAAAAAGAGGGAATAAGCGAGGGGTGAATGTTGATAATTCTACCCTTAAATCTATCGGTGAAGTCCTTTGAGAGGATACACATAAAACCCGCAAGAACAATAAGGTCGATATTGTTTTCCTCTAAGGTTTCGATAAGCTTTCTCTCAAAGTTCTCGCCCTGTTCTTTACGAGTAACTGCTACCGATTTAATACCGGCATTTCTTCCGCGCTCAAGGGCGAAGGCGGTCTCCTTGTTAGAAAGAACAAGCACAATCTCACCGCTTTGAATAACGCCACTATTCTGAGCATCAATAAGTGCCTGTAGATTGGTACCGCCGCCTGAAACCATAACGGCAATACGCAGCTTTTTGTTTAGCATAAGATTACACCCTCTTCGGACTCAACGATTTCGCCCAGAATGTACGCCTCTTCACCTGCTGCTCTGAGGATTTCAAGAGCCTTGTCTGCATCCTCCCTCGCAACTACAACGCTCATACCAACGCCCATATTGAAGGTGTTGAACATATCCCTCTCGGGGATATTGCCCACACTCTGCAGAAGCTTAAAGATAGGCAGAATCTGAACGTCCTCTGTCTTAATCTTAGCACTGTAGCCCTTGGGGAGGCTGCGGGGAATATTCTCGTAAAAGCCACCGCCTGTAATATGAGAGATAGCTTTAACGCTCACCTGCTCCATAAGACTCAGCATAGGCTTAACGTATATCTTTGTGGGAGTCAGCAGAGTCTCACCCAAAGACTTACCGCCAAGCTCCTCGTATGTTTTATGTAAGTCAGCATTCTCTACGTCGAACACACGACGAACAAGAGAGAAGCCGTTGGAATGAACACCGCTGGACTTGAGAGCAATGATAACATCCCCTGCTTTGACCTGAGTATTGTCAATCATTTTCTTCTTATCAACAATACCTACAGCAAAACCTGCCAGGTCGTAGTCCTCCAGAGGCATCAGACCCGGATGCTCTGCGGTTTCACCGCCGATAAGAGCCGCACCTGACTGAACACATCCCTCTGCAACACCGCCAACGATAGTTGCAATCTTTTCGGGATAGTTTTTACCACAAGCGATATAATCCAGGAAGAAGAGAGGCTTTGCACCGCAACAGATAATATCGTTTACGCACATTGCAACTGCGTCAATACCAATGGTATCGTGCTTATCCATAAGGATAGCAAGTTTTACTTTGGTACCGCAACCGTCTGTACCGGAAACAAGCACGGGCTCCTCCATCCCTGTAGGAAGACCGAAGCAACCTCCAAAACCGCCGACATCATCAAGGCAACCTTCGTTACGGGTACGCTTGATATGTGCTTTCATAAGTTCAACTGCCTTGTATCCTGCAGTAATATCTACACCTGCTGCAGCGTAACTTTCTGATCTTGAATTACTCATAATTTATTCCTTTCCGTTCCAACAATATGTGCAGACACAGTCCGCAGGCAATCCGATTGCCTCTATCATTCCCTCCAGAGATTGAAACTCCAGAGTTTTGAATCCGAGTTTTTCACAGATACAACGGCGCATACTTTTGCCTCGTTCTGTGGCAGAGGAAGCATATTCCTCCATATAATCAAATCCCTCTTCACCCTCAAGCTCCATAATAATTCTGCGAGACAGCAAATCCATCTGGGATGTGCTGGAGGAGAAGTTAAGATATTTACAGCTATACATAATGGGAGGACAAGCTGAACGCATATGTACCTCCTTGGCACCGTTATCGTAGAGGAAATCCACGGTACCGCGAAGCTGAGTGCCTCTGACAATACTGTCATCCACAAACAGCAGTTTTTTATCCTTGATAAGCTCCTCTACGGGAATTAGCTTCATCTTTGCCACCTGGTTACGGATGCTCTGATTATTAGGCATAAAGCTACGAGGCCAGGTTGGAGTATATTTGATAAAAGGTCTTGCAAAGGTCTTACGGCTGTAGTTAGCATATCCCATCGCGTGGGGAATGCCCGAATCGGGAACACCGCAGACAAAGTCCACATCAGGGAAACTTCCGTTTTCCATTTCGTTACGAGCCATAACCTCGCCGTTTTTGTTTCGCATTACCTCAACATTGACGCCTTCGTAGGTGGAGTTGGGGTAGCCGTAGTAGGTCCACAGGAAGGAACAAACCTTCATCTTTTCCTGAGGAGCCTTCAGCACCTCTATGTTATCCTCGGTAAGCCTTACTATTTCACCGGGGCCCAGCTCACGCTGGGTGGTGTAGCCAAGCTTCTTGAATGCAAAGGACTCAAAGCTGACACAGTGTCCCTCATCATCCTTACCCACAACTACAGGGATACGACCCATTCGGTCACGGGCTACTATAAGCCCCTCCTCAGAGGTCATAATAAGTATGGAGAGTGAGCCCTCAATACGACTTTGGGCATAGGCAATACCCTCGGCTAAATCCTGCTTCTGGTCTATAAGTGTTGCCACAAGCTCCGTGGCATTAATCGTACCGCCGCCCATAGCTCCGAAATGAACCTTGCCTGTAGCAAGAAGCTCCTTGGCAAGTTCCTCTTTGTTATTGATAGCACCCACAATGCTGATAGCATAAATGCCGTTGTGGGAATAGATAAGCAAGGGCTGAGGACCCACATCACTTATACATCCGATACAGATGTTGCCTTTCATTTTGTACAGGTCACCCTCGAACTTTGTTCTGAAAGGACTGTTCTCAATATTGTGAATGTGACGCTGGAAGCCTTCCTCCTCGCTGTAACTTGCCATACCTGCACGGGATGTACCCAGGTGGGAATGATAGTCTACACCAAAGAAAACATCAACGATACACTCTCTTTTGGAAACCACTCCGAAAAAACCGCCCATTAAAGAGCACCTCCGAAAACGCAATGATAAGAAAAAAGTTATCCTAAAAACAAACCTTGCCGAAGCACCCTTTTCACAAAGGGAGCTTCAGCAATCAAAATCAATTATTCAAAGAACAGGCGGGAGAGTGTCATGGGGTCAACATACTCGCCGTTCTTGTAAACTCTCATATTACCGGATGCGATTTCGTCAATGAGGAACACCTCATCGCCAACATAACCGAACTCGAACTTAATGTCGTAGAGAGCCATACCGCGCTTCTGCATTTCTGCATCAACGATATCGGTAATCTTCTGTGTCATTTCTTTAACTGCAGCATACTGAGTCTGAGTCATAACACCCAGCACCTCAAGACCGTCAGCAGTTACAAGGGGATCGCCCTTTGCATCATTCTTGAATGTCATCTCAACATAGTTGGGAAGGTCTGCACCCTCCTCAACATACTCGCCGTAGCGGCGAAGGAAGGAACCCACCGCCTTTTTACGGCAGATAACCTCAAGGCCCTTGCCGAAGGGCTTAGCAGGGAGAACCTCCATAGTAACAGCATCCATATCAGCGGATACATAGTGAGTCTTGATACCTGCAGCCTTGCAAAGCTCAAAGAAATATACGGACATCTTAAGGTTAACCTTGCCAACGCCCTCAATTGTCAGACCAACGGAATTCTCGCCCGGGTCAAACACGCCGTCTTTACCTGTGCAATCGTCCTTGAAGAGCAACTCGTAGTTACCGCCCTCAAGCGCAAATACATCCTTGGTTTTACCTCTGTAAACAAGCTTTTTCACAATTTACCTCTCCTTTAATGGGAATGAATATATCAAAGGCCGAATTCGCTACGAATAGCGCGGTCCTTTTCAAGCACCTTCCGGGTTGCCTCCGCTCTGTAGGCGTCATACTTCTCGCGAAGCTCATCATCGTAAACAGCAAGAATCTGAATAGACAACAAGGCGGCGTTGGCGGCTCCGTCAATTGCAACTGTAGCAACAGGCATACCTGTAGGCATCTGAACAGTTGAAAGGAGTGCATCAACACCGTCTAAGTACTTGGATTTAACGGGAATACCTATAACAGGCAGGGTGCAGTTAGCCGCAAAAGCACCTGCAAGGTGGGCAGCCATACCTGCGGCACAGATAATTACACCGAAGCCGTTGTCACGGGCAGAAGCGGCAAACTGTGCAGCCTCTACAGGGGTTCTGTGTGCAGAGAGAACTCTAACCTCGAAAGGTACACCAAACTGAGTAAGAATATCGGTAGCCTTTTTTACTACGGGCAGGTCACTGTCGCTACCCATAATTACTGCAACTTTTTTCATAGTTTGCCTCCGAAAATAAAACAATAAATATACTGAATCCTGTATAAAACAAAACAGGACAGAACTATAGAGTAATGCTACAGTTCTGCCCAGGCGGTCGACATAGATAGGTTTTCTGCTCCCATGTGGTACTCCACTGCTCCGCCAGTTACAGAAAACATCACAACGCTGTAATTATATCATATAATGTCTGATTAAGTCAACAAAACCAACCCTTTGGGAGTGTAGATATTTTAGGGGTCTACGCCCGATGTTTTGTCTAAAATAACAAAGACTCCCCCACCCCCGTAACCCTAAGAACAATATATATCAACTTATTATCCTGTTATCATTACCGCTTTCGCAATCTTAGCAGTAAAAAACACCTGAAGCAGTAATCTGCTTCAGGTGTCATCTTTACACCTTATCTTGCGACTTAATACTCATCAAGATAATTATACACATTGTATATACAAAGTTCAGTTACAGAAGAAACGTCCGCTTTACTTATCTCCACAAGCACATACTGATAGTTCATATCACAAAGCTGTAGTGCGGGTTCTGTCAGCACTCTGTTTATAACAAGGGTATTGTCCTCTGCCGTGAGAGAAAATACATCCTGCTCACAACAGCTTCCTCCTACACAACTGAGAAAAATCACAAGAGCGTTTTCCTCAAAATACTCATCGTCGTACTTAGCACTCAGAGTCGGATTAAGATAAAAACTGTCAAGTTCATCAACATCCACTCGGGACAGTGCCGCCTTTGCACTTTCCACTGAGGTCGCAAGATACAACTCAGAGTCACAGGAGCCGTTACTATAACTCATAATACGGCCTTCTTCAGCCTTATTAAAGTCTATAGCCCTTCCCCCGCTAAAATCTATAGGAACCAAACCTTTTATAGCTGTTTCGAGATTTGCTTTTGCATTGTCAACCTCATCCTGAGTTTGACCGTACAATCCTGCAATGTACGCATATGTATAAGCAGTAGAAAAAGCATCGTAGCTCTCGTCGGTAAATGTACAGTTATCGGAAATAGCTATGCTTCTTTCAATAACCTCCCACAATTCTTCGGTATCAATGTCAGGCTTCTCTAAGCCGTTAATAGCATCCTTCAAAGCCTGAATCTGAGCCTCTATCTCTTCTACCGTGACATTTTCCTTCTCCAAAAGGGCATAGGCTTCATTTATTTCATTCCAAAGAGTATTTCTGCTCTCATCAGTAAAATTATCACCATCCGGAGCAGAATTTTCTGCCAAGACAATCCAGTCATACAATCTATTTACGGCATCAATTAATTCTTCATCCACAGCAGATGTGGGCGGTAAGTATATATACTCATAGTAGCCTACCGTCCATTTTCCGCTTTCAAGAGCCACCGCATACACACCCAGGCTATTCTTGAAGGTGGTAACTACATCCACTGTCTGAGTCTTGTCTATAGCCGAATTAAATACAACTCCGACGGTATTGGCAGGGATAGTGTACTTATACACATCCTCTCCGTAAACATTACGCTCTACGAATTCCATTTCCTTACCGGGCCACTCTGTTGAAGAAGCACCGCCCCAGAAATGAATCCGAACATCGCTCCAGAACCCGGAGTTTGAGAAATAAATTGTTACCGATTCATCCGTTGCAGGAACAGTAGTCGGCTCGGTAAAATAGGGGTCATCTCCCACATAGCAGTAGGTAACCTGCTCACGTATATCGGTTATGCCCTCTATATCCTCTTTGTTCACCTCTAACAGAACATACTGATAGTTCATATCTGCAGGATAAATATAAGGTCTCTGTATTGTACGGTGTACTGTAATGATACCGTCACAAACAGTGATAGAGTCAATACTCTGTGTACATCCGCTTCCGCCGACACAGTTAAGAGAAACGATAAGCGCCTTGCTCTCAAAATACTCGTCGTCATGCTCAGCACTTAATGTTGGCTTAAGATAAGTACCGCTAAGCAGGTCAACATCAACTCGGGACAGTGCCGCCTTTGCACTTTCGACTGAGGTCGCAAGGTATAACTCAGAGTCACCGGAGCCATTGCCATAGCTCATGATACGACCTTCCTCCAGAAGCTTAAACCGTATTTCACCTTTCTCAGGGTCAAGGAAGGTTGACTCTTCGGGGTCGGTTGGTATTGTAACATCAGGGTCAGTTGCATCAGTAACAGTTGTAGGCTCAGTCACAACAGCAGCAGTTGTTGACTCAGTATGGTCTGTTTCATCCGTTTGGTAAGTTGATTCCTCTGATGTATCCGGCCGAGTCTCTTCATCGGGCACTACCTCGAAGCCTATCTTACCTGAGGTAGGTAAACTTGCAACATATTTTTGAATTTCAGTTACATCCTTGATGTTTACTTTGTCATCACAATTAACATCCATAATAAAGAAATACTCGTCGCTGATTTCAACTAAGTTTACGATGTATTTTTGAATAATAGTTGCATCTTTTACTGTTACCCTTTTATCCAGGTCGGTGTCACCCGAGATATAGATGCCGTCGGGAATTGTGGTAACAGGAATAAGGTTATCTATGGCGGCTTCCAGTCCTGCTTGTGCTTCATCAATCTCCGACTGAATTTGTCCGTAGTGAAGCACCAGCACCGCATAGGCGTAGGCAGTGCGATATTCTTCCATACTTTCATCGGTAAAAGTGTCGTTTTGAGTTATATAATCTCCTCTGTTGATTTCAGCCTGTAAATAGGTTTTATCAACCACAAAATTCCCAAAACTTACAGGGGCACTTTCCGAATATCCTGCTTTATCCGTTGCCAAAATACTCGGTGTTAATAATGTCGTAAGAATAAGTATGGACAGAATCAAAGATAAGATTTTTTTAATGTTCATATTATCTCTCCTTTGCTCGGTTTGTTTTTATCTCTACCAATAATACAAATCAACAAAAGAATATATCTCAAAATTATTTCAAGGCCTAATCTAAGCTACTTTTAATTCCTGCAACATACTTCTGAATCACCGTTGCGTCTTTAATGGTGATTTTTCCATCCGCGTCCGTATCAGAATTTTTATAATTGAAATTCGGACTGCTATCATCTATAAAAGACGCAACATAACGCTGAATCTGAGTTGCATCCTTAATATTTACTTTGCCGTCATTGTTGGAGTCTCCCATTGTTCTAACATTCCAAGCAAGGGCTAAAAGTTCGGTGCGATTACTGTTTGCCTGGGTATTCGCTTCATTGATTCTTGAGTTTTCGTACATAAGGAAGCCTTGACTGCTGCCTATATAAAAATCCCCTGCCTGTATGTATTCTGTGGTCTGTTCTGTGCCCAAACTGTCAGAAGCGTCGGTGTTCTTCGTATTATTCGGCAAGGTTGTTGCTTCCTCTGTAGGGTCCGTTTTTGAATACCCCGGTACAGTTACCTCATCTATACCGAGACTTCCACCGGAGCTCATAACATTCGGTTCATCTATAGGGGGCTTTGGTGTGTTCGGAATATAAGCTGTCTCTGTAGGTACATTGGGCACTGCAGCGGTAGCACTTTCCGTTGGGTCTGTTGATAATGTAACTTCTTCTGTTTCCGTTGGGTCTGTTGTGCTTGGCTGAGTATTATAATAAGGGAAATCCGAACCGCAATTTTGGAAGGCATCAGGTGCAACATAACTGTAACAGGTACTGAGAGATATTATTTCTGTAAGACTCTTACTCTCTGCAAAAGCTTTTGAATTAATATATTTCAGTCCCAGAGGTAACGTAACACTCTCAAGTCCACTTGCAAAGAAGCCGTACTCCCTTATAGTGTCAAGACCTTCAGGCAGAGAAATCTGTGTCAGACTCATACAATAGCTGAAAGCTCCTACGGGAATCTCTCCAAGAGAATCTGAAAGGTTAAGATTTTCAAGAGAGGAACAACCGTAAAACATAAATTCACCGACGATAGAGTTTTCTCCTGAAAAAACAACAGATTTAAGGTTAAGGCAATCCCTGAACACTCCCTGACCTACATTCGAAAGCGTAGATGGTAAAGTAACAGACTCCAGTCCTATGCTGTAAAAGAAAGCTTCATCCTTAAGCGTAGTTATACCCTCGCCGATTGTTACATCCTTTACCTTTGTGCCATAAAATGCCAGTCTCTCCACAGACACTACCGGCAATGCATCAATTACCGGCGGAACAGTTGTCTCGATTTGATTTCCTATATAACAATGAATTGTTATGGTGTTGTTTGATAACACCTCATATATATACTCACTGTTATAGCGAATATCTCTGGCATCTGCTGATACTCCTGCAAAGCTTGTGGAAGAAAAGAATACTACTGCAATGAGTAAAATACATACAAAACTTCTGAATTTTATTTTCATGATTATTCACCACTTACTCAATTTCGGTTATAGTGCTGACAGAATAGGTGTAGTCACACACTCTTACTTCACCGTTTACAATCTCAAAAACACACCACACATTACCCTGTGGGTTTTTGCCAATAGAGTATGTTCCTATACACTCTTCACCTTTATACAGAGTAACCTTTGCACCTGTCTGAGAGAACATATTGTCATCGTCATTTTTCAGTGCCGAATAAGACCCCACCGAAAACCGACAAAGCATATTCCTATCGGCATTAAATGTTATGGTTTCGGGATTTTTCGATGTTTCGCTATCTACATCTAAGGCGGCTATAACCACGCCGTTTTCGTCCGTTATATCACTTTCGAAGTAGTATAGTTTATCCGTGCCCTTTTCTGTAGTGATACTCAGATGTGCATCAAGGTCACATTCCTTTTCCCATGTCAGCACTGCACGATAAGTATTCTCATCCATTACGGGACTTATATAGTAATTACCGCTCTGTGCTCTTTCTTCCAGAGGAATATACCCGTTCATACTGATTTGAGCTGTGTAATCTTCTTTAGCGGGGATTGTGGCTGTAGCAAAGCCTTGCTCATCAGATACTACTGTCACAGCGTCCCCGTTTTCATCCTTAAGGAACTCACCGCTACTATTTACAAATACAACCCTTGCCCCTGAAACGCTGCAAAGATTAGTAGCAGAAACAATACGAAGTGTTACCTCTTTTTCGGAAAAGTGCTGAGACAGAACAGAAAAAAATACACTGAGCCCCACCGTAACAACAAGTGCAGCTGCAATCAGCGATAATGTAAATTTGTATGCTCTTTTATTTCCAATCTCATTATTTTTATCCTCAGGTGAATCTACTTGTCGAAGGTTAAAAAGTATTTTTTCTTCGTAGTTCTCGGGCAGACTTACACTGTCAACAGAGTCTCTGTACTGTTTTGAAAAATCGTTATTCAAAGAAATCATCTCCTAACCTCCTTTTCAGTATTTCTCTTCCTCGCTGAAGTCGTGTTGTCACCGCTGACCCGGTAATATTGATAATCTTCGATATTTCCTTTACGCTGTATCCCTCATAATAGAAAAGGTGAATTACTATTCTGTATTTTTCGGGAAGGGAATTTACCACATCTGAAAGTCCTGTGCTGTAATTATCACAAACCGTAATGTTTTCGCTTAACTCTGCCTTTGTCCTTCTATATGCAGAGGAGATGTAGTTTTTTGAGATATTTATAGTTACCCTGATAAGCCACGCTTTTTCATGCTCCGAACTATCAAAAATGGGAGCCTTGGTCATATAATTAAGAAGCACATCCTGGACAACATCCTGTGCATCCTCCATATTATTCGTATATGTAAAAGCTACCCTCATCAGGCTATTGCCGTATTTTTTTAGTATAGCTTCAACCGCCTCTATATTATAAGACAACATCTCACCCCCTAAAGGTAATACAATTGAAATCCAAAAATTGTCACAGAAAAAATAAATTAGAGATTCTTATATTTTTATTATAATTATCCCATTCACAAGTTCAAGAAAAACAATAACCACCCTTTGTCCTGAGACAAAAGGTGGTTATTGTTTGGTGTGGATGAATGGACTTGAACCATCGACCCCTTGCATGTCAAGCAAGTACTCTAACCAGCTGAGCTACACCCACTTATTCTGAAAGTTCTATGATTATAACATATGCTTTTTAACTTGTAAAGTGTTATCCCCTTATTTTTCTGATTTCTTCCATAGCATACGGCTTCCCTCAAAGATATACTCCACCTTACCCTTATGCCTGAGATAAGTCAGATACCCTCTTACTCCTGCACAACTCATAACGTGCTGGAGGTAGCTTACGGGAAGCTTCCACTTACCGGCAAACTTTTCCGCCAAATCCTCCAGAGTACAAGGCTCCTTGAGAAATGTGAGGAGCTCCTCTGCCACAGTATCCATAGCAGTCTTATTTGCATCTGCAAGGGCAGAGATTTCCCTTGTTGGCAAAGCGTGGGAGGGCACACAGATTTTGCCCTCTAACTCCTTTATTTTACCGAGGGTTTCGTACTGGCTCTCTATATCAAAATTATAGCTCATTGGCGAAAGTGCAAGTGTCTCGGCGGCTACCACCGCATCTGCCACAAAGTAAACGTCATCGGGGGTTTTTACCCCTATCATATCCGCAAAATGCCCCGGCAGATGAAATATCTCCATTCCCTGTGGCAGCTGCAGATTTTTGATATCCTCAACGCTGCAGACAGGTGTGTTCATAAACTTACCGCGAAAATCTCTGCAGGGAAAGGCTCCGTAAACTACAGAGGGCTCCAAATCGGGATATTCCACGAACACCCTCTCTGCCTCTGTGGTGTAGGCTTTTACCCCTGTTTTCTCTACTATATATCTGCATCCACCGGCGTGGTCTGTGTGGGCATGGGTAAGGATAACCGCCTTTACACTCCAGCCGCGTTCCTCTATGGCAGAAAGCACCCTCTGAGCAGAGCGTTCGTTCACACCTGTGTCGATAAGGTACACGCTTGTGTCGGGATTCACATATACCCCCACATTTGTAGGCATAGTGTAACAATAGGTGTTACCCTGAAGATTTATAAGTTCAAACATACTATCACCTTAAATTCGGCTGATTTATCACCTAATTTTATTATACCCCGCTATGGGCAAAAATCAACAGGCTCCCCAAAAAAGGAAGCCTGATATGAAACCTTATTATAGTTCCGACTGATTTTGCTCTGATTTTTCTTTTTCTTCTTTTTCCTTTTGGTAGTGGCCTTTGCCCTTTACGATTCTTAAGAAATAATCCTTAAGCAGTGCACCGGCACGTCTGAACTTACGTACAGTCCATATTATAGGCTTACGCAAAAAGATAATGCCCACCCAGAACTTAACATAGAGCATATATCCCTTGGAGGTACAGGGTATGTACTTTTCTTTTCTGAAAAAGCCCTCCACAATACCCAACATATTCTTGTCGGTAATATCGTACTCCCTCTCGTAGAGACCGTCACCGCAGATTACATAGCCTGTATCAGTAACCTCAATTATTCTATGTACTACATATCTGCCGATATTGTCCTTATATACGGGAAGGTCGTATTTATTGAGTCTGCCCTTGACAGGCTGAACGAGGATTGAGTCCTTGCCGTTTCTTATCATAGGCCACATACTCACTCCAATGGGACGTATAACAAAGTTACCCCGCGCTATCGCCTGTTCTAAAGATGTATATTCTATCACAAAAACACCTACTATATAAATCTTTCGTCTATACCGATGTGATTTTATCACACTTTCTGTAATTATTCAACACTTTTATTTAAGCTTTCTGCCTGTTGCAAAACAAGATTTTGTCGAAAAATATCATACAAGGCGTTTTGTCCGCCACTTACCGCTTTTCCAACGGATAAGCATAAACACTCCGCGCAAACACTCATCCAGAGCATTGGCTATCCACAATCCATAGATGCCCATATCAAATACCACCGCCAGAATATATGACCCCAGGGTGCTGATAAATATCATAGAGAATATGGCACACACTGTGGGGAACACTACGTCTCCTGTACCTCTGAGACAGGCTATAACCACCAGATTTGTAGTTCGTCCGAACTCCAGCACCACATTTATGAGGAGTATATTTGCACCCAAGGCTATTACCGCCTCATCATTTGTGAAGATATCAATAAAAAAGTGTCTGAGAACAACTCCTGCCACACAGGCAGACATGGTAATCGCCAACGCCGTGGCATAGGACCTGTATGCCTGTTTGTTTGCTTCGTCATATTTTTTCGCACCAATCAGATGACCCGTCAGAATCTGGGACGCCTGTCCGATTGATACTGCAAATATGTAGAAAAACATAGTGATGTTCTGTACATAGGTCTTGGTAATAAGCTCTGTCTCGGTAAGGCAGTTAAGCACAATAGAGGTAATGATAAGCTGAGAAACATTATAAAGGAAGGTCTCCAGCGCCGAGGGCACTCCCACCTTTATGATCTTCCCCACATCCTCCCAAGGGAAAGGCCTCAGCAATCTGAATATAGTGGGCTTCTCGATTTTTTTGAAGAGGACAACCAGAAGGACTATTACACCCAGAGCCCTGCTTATTGTGGTAGCAATTGCCACGCCCTGCACACCCATTCGTGGGAATCCGGCAAGTCCCAGCACAAAGAATATATCCAAGGTGGTGTTGAGAATATTCATACCAACGGTTACAAACATAGACACCTTGGTTATACCGTGATTGCGTATAATAACCGTCATAGAACTCATCAGCGCCTGTAGAAATATAAAGCCTCCTACAACAGACAGGTACTCTGATGCAAACTCCAGTACCTGTCCCTTGGCACCGATAAACTTAAGTATCGGCTCATTAAAAAGCACAAATATTACGCTGATTATAATGCCGAACAAAAGGTGAAAAGTCATAGAAAGTGCCGCAATCCTTGAGGCACCCTCGCGATTTTTGGCTCCCAGATATTGGGATATCAGCACAGCACTTGCTGTAGATATAACGGTAAATACGATTGTAGCAATAGATATAGCCTGATTAGCGGCACCTACGGAGGATGCCGCCAAATCGTCGTAGCGACTGAGCACAAAAACATCCACAAAGCCCAGAAGCATAAACAGACCTGTCTCTATGAATATAGGCCATGCAAGGCTTATAAGTTTCATTTTCTTCATAGTAAAACTCCCTGGGATTAACTATGACTTAATTATACACTATAGAACAAAAAATACAATCGCCAATATTTGTCTCAGTTCACTATATTAATCTTTGTTTTCGTCACAAGAGGCACTCTGATAAGGTCCTGTAAGCCCAGCTCCTCCCGATACATATCCACACCTACAATACCTGTATTTTTGTAGGTTGTATAATAATAGATACCCTTGGTGACATTCATACAACTGCTGTACTGAGTATATTCCCATTCATTTTCGCCTAATTTACAGCATCCTCTGGGCTGAAGCACCGAACCCAAAATATGAAAAAACTGACTTATACTGTCCCCCTCACATTCAGAGGATACGGAGTTAAGCTTCACAAAGGAAGCCCTCACAAACCTTGACCCCGAAGAATAGTCTCCCGGAAGCCCTATAGCACCCATTCCCCGACTGTATTCGTTAAGGGATATTTTATCCGAGAAATTATTATTAACAGGCAAGGTTGACAGACTCATATAATTAGAAAGTGAAAACATCTGCATAGGAAAAGGCGGGTTGTTAGTCAGCACTCCCACAGGGTTATCGTAAACCTTGAGACCCTCTTTTACTGCTTCTATCGTTACCGCCGACTCTGAATCCGCCACCAGCCAATGCAGCGGAGAAGGTGGCAGCTCGGCACTGAATGAGGTGTCCGTTATATTAAGGTTTTCGCACAGAAGCTTTACCTCTTTTACCGAGGAGCACTTGCCGAGAATATAGGGTATAAGCTCAAACTGAGCCACATTTACCCTGCCCTTCTGCTTTTTTCCGTACACCGCATTTCCCATAAAGTTAAGCCCTGCCATACCTAGCCCACGCTCATTGAAAGCATCAAAGTACAGAGGGTAATCCTCACACACATATGCCATACCCGTTATGGCAAAATGCTCTGACATAAGCTCTGTGTTCTTAAACTCAAAGGGAAACCTTCTGGGTGTAATAACCACCTCACAGGGGTACAGGAACTCCCAATCAAGAGTTCGCCCAAAGTAAAAATCTCCTGTCTTATAGGTAACTGCAGTACACACTATACATTCTCCTTAAAATTATTCCATTTATAGGATACTCCCCTTTTGCCTTTTTACTCACAAAACAGAAACGGCACCGTCCGTTAAAGATGGTGCCGACATATTCAGTCCGTTAATTCAAAATGATTTTTCTCGTTTTTTATTATGCCCTCTTTCCTCAGTTTGCTGATTTCTGCACTGAGACCGCTTCTGTCTACCTCCAGATAATCCGCCAGTTCCTGTCGGTCAAAGGGTATGTCGAAACTGCTTCTTCCCTCTTTCTTAGCATAGAACATAAGGTACGCCATCAACTTTTCTCTGGTGGTTCGCTTAGAGGTTATCTCTATTTTCTGATGAAACTGAATGTTTTTTCTTGCCATATTTTTCATCAGGTTGTAAATCAGCTGTTGATGAAAACCGCAGTTGTTGTTACAGGTATGAAGAATATGGGAGCAATCAATAAACATTATCTCCGAGGGCTCAGTAGCAATTATATTAATAGGTATATAGGGCTCCTCTGCACAGGCAAAGGCTTCCAAAAAAAGCTCCGAGGGCTCTATATTTCCCATTATGTTTCTGTTGCCGTAATAGTCCATCTGAATTACCTGAGCAGAGCCCACAAGCATAATGCCGATATGCTTTGCAGGATTGCCCTCGTGGATTACAGTCAGCTTCTTGCCAAAGGCCTCTACCTTAGCGCCAAGGCAGGTTAGCAGCCTAAGTAAGCTTTCATCATCTATACCCTCAAAGAGAGGACATTTTCTCAGCACTTCAAAATATTTTTTCATATTCTCACCTTTTGTTGAAAATTCAACATATTTATTGCCTTGATTATATTATACTCATATTGTAAAATCAAGAAGAAGCCTACAAAAACTTTTTGATAATTTTACAAAAAAGTTCTTTTATTTTCCTAAAATGTGATATACTTAAAGAAAAAGCGCAAAGAGGTACTGATTATGAACATTACAAAGGACATCAGATATATCGGTGTTAACGACCACAACATTGACCTGTTTGAGGGTCAGTATATTGTCCCCAACGGTATGGCATACAACTCCTATGTTATCATAGACGAAAAAATTGCCGTTATGGATACCGTAGATGCGAAATTCACCCACCAGTGGCTGGATAATCTCCAGAATGCTTTAGAGGGCAGAAAACCCGACTACCTTATTGTTCAGCATATGGAGCCTGACCACTCTGCCAATATTCAGAGCTTTGTCAAAACCTACCCTGAGGCAAAGATTGTCTCCTCGCAGAAGTCCTTCCAGATGATGAAAAACTTCTTCGGAACCGACTTTGAGGACAAGCAGATTGTTGTAGCCGAGGGCGACAACCTTAATCTCGGCTCTCACGTCTTAAGTTTTGTGGGTGCACCTATGGTACATTGGCCTGAGGTTATCGTAACCTATGACAACAAAGACAAGGTGCTTTTCTCTGCAGACGGCTTCGGTAAATTCGGTGCTCTGGATATAGAGGAGGACTGGGCTTGTGAAGCAAGGCGCTACTACATCGGAATAGTGGGCAAATATGGTGTGCAGGTGCAGAATCTTCTGAAGAAAGCCTCTTCTCTGGACATTGAGATTATTTGTCCTCTCCACGGTCCTGTGCTGACTGAAAATTTAGGTTATTATCTTAACCTATACAACATCTGGTCCGGCTATCAGGTTGAGGAGGAAGGTATTGTTATTGCCTACACCTCTGTTTACGGCAACACAAAGAAAGCCGTTATGAAACTTGCTGATATGCTTCGTGCCAAGGGCTGTCCCAAGGTTGTAGTCAACGACCTGGCAAGATGCGATATGGCTGAAGCTGTGGAGGATGCCTTCCGATACAGTAAGCTGGTACTGGCAACCACTACCTATAACTCCGAGATTTTCCCCTTTATGCGTGAATTTATAAACCACCTGACCGAGAGAAACTACTCTAACCGTACAGTAGCCTTCATAGAAAACGGAAGCTGGGCACCCACTGCTGCCAAGGTTATGAAGGGTATGCTCCAAAAATGCAAAAACATAGCCTACACAGACACAACCGTTAAAATCCTCTCAGCTCTGAACGAAGAAAGCACAAAACAGTTGGAGAGCCTTTCAGAGGAGCTGTGCATAGAATATCTGGCACAAAGCGACAACACCGCAAACAAAAACGACCTGTCCGCACTCTTTAATATAGGCTACGGCCTCTATGTTGTAACCTCCAACGACGGCAAAAAAGACAACGGTCTTATTGTCAACACCGTTTCACAGGTTACCAATACCCCCAACAGAATCGCAGTTACTATCAACAAAGAGTCCTACTCTCACCACGTAATCAAGCAGACAGGCATTATGAACGTCAACTGCTTAAGTCAGGAGGCACCTTTCTCGGTATTTGAACATTTTGGCTTCCAAAGCGGCAGAAACACCGACAAATTTGCAGAATGTACCCCTCTACGCTCCGACAACGGCCTTGTTTTCCTGCCCAGATACATTAACTCCTTTATGTCCTTAAAGGTTGAGCAGTATGTAGACCTGGACACTCACGGAATGTTTATCTGCTCTGTTACCGAGGCAAGAGTAATCTCCCAGAAAGAAACCATGACCTACACCTATTATCAGGAGAATGTTAAGCCCAAGCCCCAGACCGAAGGCAAAAAAGGTTATGTATGTAAAATCTGCGGATACATTTACGAGGGCGATCCCCTTCCCGAGGATTTTATCTGTCCTCTCTGTAAGCATGGAGCCGCAGACTTTGAACCTATACAATAATTAACGGAGGTATTTTTATGAACGAAACAAGATTTTACATTTGTGAACACTGTGGCAATGTAATCGGATTGATTCACTCCTCAGGCGTACCCATTAAATGCTGCGGTCAGAATATGACCGAGCTTATCCCCGGCACTGTCGAGGCAAGTCTGGAAAAGCATATTCCCGTGGTGCAGGTACAGGACAATACAATTAAGGTAAGTGTAGGCTCTGTAGCACATCCTATGGCAGAGGAGCACAGCATCCTGTGGGTATACCTGCAGACCGACAAAGGCGGTCAGCGCAAAAACCTGTCTGTCGGCGCTGAGCCCGAGGTTTCCTTTGCACTTTGCGATGAAACACCCATAGCCGTATATGCGTACTGCAACCTCCACGGTCTGTGGAAAGCAGAAATCTGAATATAAAATTTTTATTAAATCAGAAAACCAATCTCAGAAGAACAAAAAACTCCGACCTTTTCACAGGTCGGAGTTTTATTATTACTGTGTTACGGCAAATTAGTCGTTGTGTCTGCGGGGACGTCTGTTATCTCTTCCGCCTCTACCCTCTCTGCGGGGTCTGTCTGCAGCAGGGTCATTCTCGGGAGTAAGTCCGTCAACCTCAATGAGTACGTCACGTCTGGAAAGGTTAAGTCTGCCCTTGTCATCAATCTCCATAACCTTAACGCGGATAACGTCGCCAACATTTACAACATCGGTAACCTTATCTGTTCGCTTAACGTCCAGCTGACTGATGTGAACAAGACCTTCTTTACCGGGAGCAATCTCAACGAATGCACCGAAGTCCATAATACGTGTTACCTTACCAAGGTACATTGCACCGGGCTCGGGGTCATTTGCGATAGTCTCAACAATAGAGAGAGCTCTGCGGCACTGCTCAATGTCGATACCTGAAATGAACACCTGACCGTTGTCGCCATCCTCCTCAATGTCGATTTTAACCTCGCACTGAGCCTGGATTTCCTTGATAACCTTGCCGCCTTTACCGATAACCTCGGAAATCTTGTCGGCAGGGATAGTAGTTGTCAGCATCTTGGGAGCGTACTTGGAGAGCTCCTCTCTGGGAGACTCTATAGCCTTCAGCATTACCTCGTCAAGGATGTAGTTTCTTGCAACGTGGGTCTTCTCCAAAGCCTCTTTTACCATCTCAGGTGTAAGACCTGAGATCTTAAGGTCCATCTGGATAGCTGTGATACCGTCATGAGTACCTGCTACCTTGAAGTCCATATCGCCGAAGAAGTCCTCAACGCCCTGGATGTCAACCATTGTCATCCAGCGGTCGCCCTCGGTAATAAGACCGCAGGAGATACCTGCAACAGGAGCCTTGATGGGAACACCTGCGTCCATAAGAGCAAGTGTGGAGCCACAAACAGAACCCTGTGAGGTAGAACCGTTAGAGGAAAGAACCTCGGATACAAGTCTGATAGAATAGGGGAACTCCTCTGCTGAGGGAATTACGGGAACGAGAGCTCTCTCTGCAAGAGCACCGTGACCGATTTCACGTCTGCCGGGTCCACGGCTGGGACGGGTCTCACCAACTGAGTAGCTGGGGAAGTTGTAGTGATGCATATATCTCTTGTACTCTTCCTCATCAATACCGTCAAGAAGCTGACGGTCGCTGATAGGACCGAGAGTAGCAATTGTCAGAACCTGTGTCTGTCCACGGGTAAAGAGACCTGAGCCGTGAACTCTGGGAAGAAGTGAAACCTCGGAAGCAAGAGGTCTGATATCGTTCATACCTCTGCCGTCAACACGCTTCTGCTCGTCAAGGAGCCAACGTCTTACGATATATTTCTGTGTCTTATAGAGGCACTCCTCAATCTTTGCTTCGCAGTCGGGATAAATCTCGTCGAACTTAGCGTGAACTGCCTCGTAGATAGGCTGAAGTCTTGCATCGCGAACAGTCTTATCATCGGTATCCATAGCAACCTTGATATCCTCTTCTGCAAATGCCTTGATAGCCTCAAACATCTCTGCGTCAGGCTCGTTAGAGGGATAGGAGAACTTCTCCTTTCCGATTTCTGCCTGAATGCTCTTGATAAACTCAATAATCTGCTGGTTAGCCTCGTGTCCTGCCATAATAGCATTGTACATAACCTCGTCGCTAACGCAGTTAGCACCTGCCTCAATCATAGCAATACGGCTGTCTGTGGATGCAACGGTAGTAGCCATCTCGGAAACCTCACGCTGCTGGGCTGTGGGGTTGATAACAAACTCACCGTCAATATAGCCTACGGATACACCGCTTATAGGACCGTTCCAAGGAATATCAGAGATAGAAATTGCAATAGATGTACCAACCATAGCAACAATCTCAGGCTGACAATCGGGGTCAACAGACATTACTGTACACACAACAGAAACATCGTTACGCATATCCTTGGGGAACAAAGGACGAATAGGTCTGTCAATAACACGGCTTGTAAGAATAGCCTTCTCAGAGGGTCTGCCCTCACGCTTTAAGAAGCTGCCGGGAATCTTACCTACAGAGTAAAGCTTCTCCTCAAAATCTACAGAAAGAGGGAAGAAATCAATACCCTCTCTGGGCTTTGCAGCACCTGTTACTGCAACGTGAACTACGGTCTCACCGTAGCGTACAAGACAAGCGCCGTTAGCAAGTTGTGTGGTCTTACCTGTTTCTACAACCAAAGGTCTACCTGCAAATTCAGTCTCAAAAGTTCTGAAATTGTCAAATGTCATAGTCTTGTTTGCCATAATAAAATCCTCCTGTTAAATATTTTTTATATTCACAGGGTTTTCCGCTAATTTAGCAATAAAATCAAAGGTTCACAAATGTACTTCTGCGTCACGCCTCGCTGACCTGTGCTGCTGCTCAAAAATCCCGTCTGCCCCACAATTTTGTTGTCGCAGTTAATTTTGAGTACAAGGGCAACTCGGCACTTGAACCTCTCATTTTACCGCTAAAATTAAGCTGATAAAACCCTGTAAAAAACGGAATATAGGGCAAACGGGAAAACCCCGTCTGCCCCTTTTTGCTAAAATTATTTACGGATGCCGAGTCTTGCGATGATGGAACGATATCTCTCGATGTCAATCTTTGTGAGATATGCGAGAAGAGCTCTTCTCTGACCTACCATCTTAAGAAGGCCTCTACGGCTGTGATGATCCTTCTTGTGCTCCTTAAGGTGCTCAGTGAGGTCGTTGATTCTCTTTGTCAGCAGAGCAATCTGTACCTCGGGAGAACCTGTGTCACCCTCATGGAGAGCATACTCGTTGATAATAGCAATTTTTTCTTCTTTCAGCATTTTGAAAACCACCTTTTTTTAATATTACCCTCAGTCACAGTAAGGGGACGGTGAATCCGCTTTGCGGCATACTCCCACTCCCGTGAACAGGGGCGAACACTTGGTATTATATCATAAGGTATACCAAATGTAAAGTCTTTTTTCTTATATAGATTTCCCTGTAAAGGGGTCGTTTATTGTGCATTATTGCCCATATATTATGTTTGCATAATCCTTAGCAGACAATAATTTTTCATACATTCTATTTATTTGCTGAGCTCCTGCAGAAAGCTTCTCAGAGCTTCCTTTTTCTCCTCTGTGAGAATCCTGTAGGCAATGAGGATATTCTGTTCATCCTTGGGAATTTGATAGATACTTGCGGTTTTGGGGTCCACCAACTCGGTGCTGACTCCCTCTTCGTGAGGAACAACATCTGCATCGTCAAGGCTCACATAGGGCATACCATCTGCATCAGGAAGCAATACTGCCGGGTCTACACCAAATATAACAGCAAGTTTACGGATACTCTTAAGGTCCGGCTCTGTGGTGCCACGCTCATAGTAAGCATAGGTTGACCGGTCCAGATGAAGTACATCAGCCACCTGCTGTTGCGTGAGTGAACAGTTATTACGAAGAATCTTCAGAACCTGTCCCAATTCCTTTGACATAAATCCCACCACATTTCCCTATGCAGAAAAACCACATATTATTTCAGATAATTATATTATGCACATAATCTGTCCTCTTCGCCATACAATGTGAAAAACTCTCACCTAAAATCAGACAAAATCTCTCTTTTTTTACAGGTATGCTGTCTTCTAATTATTCTTTTCTCTCAACTGCAATATATTCTTTTCTAATTTATTATTTTCAAAATGTTGAAATATATTTTCGGTTAATGTATAATGCCTATGTAGTTTGTTTTGCTGATGTAGCTCAGTCGGTAGAGCAGCTGATTCGTAATCAGCAGGTCGCGTGTTCAAGTCACGTCATCAGCTCCAGAAAGGAACGCTTCCTTTGGGAAGGGTTCCTTTTTTGTTTATCTCCTTGGTTATATACTTATATAAGTATATACTTATATACACGAATTGTCAAGCAAGTATATATTTAATAAAATATAATCAAGGGAGAGATTATATGATACGTATTTGTTTAGACAAGACTCTGAAATCGCTGGATATCAGTCGCTATGAACTTGCGAAACGAACAGGAGTTCAATATCAAATCATAGATAATTACTACAAAAACAAGGTCAAAAGATACGACAGCTTGGTTCTTGACCGAATCTGCACGGCTCTTGACTGCAAAATCAGTGATGTAATTGAATTTACAAACAACTAAAGCCTCCGATTAAATCGGAGGCTTTTGCTATATATCAAAATTTTTCTATCAATCCTGCAACAAGCTTCTGAATCAAGGTTGCATCCTGTACAGACACCTTTTCATCACAAGAGGTATCGGCAAGAGCAAGAGCCTCATCGGAAAGTGCAGCAAGTCCTACGATGTGCTTTTGTATCAGGGTTGCGTCCTTGACTGTTACCTTGCCGTCCAGGTCTACGTCACCTAACAGACCGCCCCGGTCAGAGCCAATGACGTTACCTGTAATAATAACATTGTTGATTACCAACTCACCGCCTGTGGGGTCATCGGCAGTAGTGCCGCCGTTTACAGTAGCATCAGACACAGCATAGAGTCTGAGCACAACCTGCTCACAATCAGCAACCGCCTCGGGTAATGCAAGGTTATCAAAATAAACTATAGGAGTCTTTCTATCCGCCAGAGCAATAGTATAGGTTGCACCCTCTATGTCTGTGAAGGTATCTCCGTCTGTGCTGTATGCAAGTTGCCACTGAGCAGGACACTTCTTTGAACCTGCACTTGTAAGGGAGATTGCTATATCCTCGTATCCCTTTGTGCTGAGGGTAATCTGTACATAGGGATTCTCGCCCCAGGGGTTTTTGCTTCCTGCAGATACAATGGGATACATCTCCTCTGCTTCGCCGTATTCAGCCGCAGACCACTCTAAAGCTCTGTATCCGTCAGCGTTTACAGAAGCAACCAGTGTACCCTCGCCGTAGGTAGCGTCATATCCTGCCTTAGAGCCGTATTCCTCCAGCTTCTCGCCCTCAACCTTGCCTTCGTTATCAAATACAAAAGCGGTGATTGTGTTGGAAGGAAGAGTCTCTACAGGCTCTGTTGTCTGTGGTTCTGTCTCTGTTGGCTCTGTTGTTTCAGGCTCAGAGGTCTCCTGCTCGGATGTATCGGACTCAGAGGAAGTTGTCTCCTCGGGGGCTGTGGGAGCTTCCTCTTCGTAAGCAATATATTCTACATTGTAGAAGGGATATCCCGCCTCGTTCTCTCTGTCGGTTGCTTCCGTAGTATAGAACACACAGGTCTCTGCTGGTACAGTAATAGATACTGTCTGTGCTCCCTGATTACCGTTATTGAAAATAATCTTATTAACGGCGGAATCCGTAATTGTAACCTTGTACAAGCCCTGTCCGTATTCAGTCTCGCCAACATACTCTGCCTTCTCACCGGGCCAACGCATAGGAATATAACCGTCACCCCACATATAGTAGTGAACATCATCCCAACCAAGTTCTGTTGTAAAGTATACTACTCTCTCATCCTGGGTATCGTCGGGATCTGTAGTGTCTGCAGAGTCGTTGTAATAATCTGTCATCCAGAGTGCTCTTGCTTCAACCCAGTCCTTAAGGTATTCAAGCTCACCCTCTACATCCTCGGTGTAAACATCTGTGAGGCTATTGTTCTTATCCTGACAAAGCCACATAAAATCCCACATTATGTAGTTAAGATAGGTAGTTTTCTCAATAGAAGCGGCATAGTCGTCGATGCTAACAATTCTGTCGTCAGCGTCGGGCTCTGCCTTGCCAAGGAGAACATTAATCTTAGGCAGGAAGTCCTCATTCCACAAACGGGCACAAATCTCCTCGAAGGTCTCACCCTGAGAGGTAGTACCCTTTACATAGAATGCCTGAGCAAGGGGGTTATAGGTTCTGCCGTATTTTGCAGTACGGGTAGTCCAGCCTGTATGGTCAGAGGTAGAGGTAGAGCAACCGTCTCTCCATACATCTACAGCACCAAGACAGGAGTCACAGTCCCAGATAGGAGCAGCATAGAACTTACCCTCCTCGGCATTGTAAGTAAAGAAGGTACTGGTGTATCCGCCGTCACAGTTTTTGCCGAACTCCTGCAACAGATACTGCTGAGCAAGGCTTTCGATATCAATTATAGCCTCAATGTCTGCCAAGGTTCCCTTATACAGGGCATCCTCCAGCTTCTGATAGGTGGTCTTAATATAGTTATATCTTACCTGCCAGTCGGCACTATCAGTATCATAGTCCTCCAAATCGGGAGTTTTGAGCACTACGTGGTAGCCTCTGTCTGATTCAAAGTAGGTATCGTTAGCGTAGTTCCATACGTCAACCTCTACCAGGAAGTTGAAGTCTGTTTCCACATCCTCGCTGTTATCCTTTAGAGATACAACGTGGTTCTTGCCAAGCTCTATCTTCTGACAGGCTATATAGGAGCCACGGTACACACCGTTTACATAGAAGTCAATAAAGCTCTGTTCAGATGCGTACGGATTACCTATATCGTTTGCAAGGTCGTACATTATACTGTTACGCAGAAGTGTGGAGTCCTTTGCATTGGATACAAAAGAAAACTTCTTGGCGGTGGTATCGCCTATAGTAACCTTATCGTCAAAATTCAGGTTAAAGGGCTTCTTATCGGTTTCTCTCCAGTTGGTGTTTCCTCTGCCCTTGATTTTTTTCAGTATACCGTCCTCTACACCGTCAGAGTCAGCAATAGCATAGTTGGCACCGTTTACGTAGTTTTCCTTATTTTGAATAAGAAAACTCCACAAATCAGTCTCCTGAGTAACGCCCTCATAGTCAACGTAGGAGTTGGTAACATCGTTAACGTATACCGAAGCCTCTGCATCACTCTTGTATACTGCGAAGGTATAGTCTCTGGTCCTACCTACAGTGACTTCAATATGCTCACCCTCAACATAGTCGATGAAAGCACTGGTGTGACTTGCTACAGAAACACCGCCGATTACCGCATCCTCGTGATAACCGTTGTAAATCTCTACTTGGTTATCATCGGCAGTTTTAGGCAGGAAGAAGTATCTTACATCCTCCTCAGCGTTAATGCCTGTGTAACCCTTCATCCATTTCTGCCATGCCTCTGTACTGCTGCCGCCTAAGGTAGCGTGAGCGTACAATGCCTCCCAGTTGTCCATAGCAAAGCTGGGATAAGCCGCAGGGTCGGGAGTCAGTTCTTCCTCAGATGCTACTGCAGTAAAGGGTATGGCTGTAATCAGCATACACAGTACCATCATCAGTGCAAAAAACTTTTTCATTTGTGTTTCACTCCTGTTATTTTTTATAGTTATCTAAAAGCATTATACGTATTCCCTTAACAAGAACTATATCAATGCTGTACTGCCTTGTTCAGATAAATGAGAAATAATTGTTGACAAGTTATATACCGTTCGGTATAATACTTAACAAAGAGGTGATTGTATGGGTGAGGCAAAAGACAACAAACAGACTCTTATAAATTCCGCCTTGTCGCTTTTTGCACACAAAGGATTTGACGGAGTCTCTACAGCAGAAATTGTGGACAGGGCAAATGTAACAAAGCCGACTATGTACTACTACTTTGGTTCTAAAGAAGGACTTCTGCAGGTAATTCTCTCCACATATTACGGAGAGTTAAACGAGGCACTCTCAAGGGCAGTCAGTCTGCCTGAGGACATACCCCTCACCTTCTTCAGATTATCCAAGGTATACTTTGACACTGCTGTTAAGAATCGGGATTTTTTCCTGCTCAGAGCCGGTCTCAATCTCCGATACGGAGAGGACGTTGCCTATATCAACGCAAAGAAATATCTGGAGCAGGAAACCTCCATTATATATAACTTTTTCTCGGTTGCGGCAAATCACGCCGGTAATATGAAAGGAAAAGAGCATCTCTGTACCATAAGCTTCATAGGAATCATCAATTCCACAATCAGTTCCTATCTGCAAACAGGTAACGAAGACTTGATTTCTGACGAAACAATTTACCGTCTTCGTCAGCAGTTTTTGTATGGTATTTATTCGTAATCGTATATACCGATTGGTATATAAAAGGAGAAAATATGAGCAAGTTTAATCCAAACGACTGTATCTTTTATCAGATTTATCCCATAGGCTTCTGCGATGCTCCGAAGAAAAACACAGGTGAGCCCACAGTGAACCGAATAGATAAAATCCGCAAATGGATTCCGCATATGAAAAGTCTGGGGGTAAACGCCCTGTATCTCGGCCCTGTGTTTGAATCAGGTTACCACGGCTATGACACCCATGATTTTTGTATGTTGGACTCCCGTCTTGGTACAAACGAGGATTTCGTCTGTGTTTGCCGTGCTCTTCGGGAGGCAGGTATAAGCCTTATCCTTGACGGGGTATTTAACCACGTTGGCAGAGGCTTCTTTGCTTTTCAGGACGTGCTCCGCAATCGGGAGAGCTCCCCCTACTGTGACTGGATATCGGGACTGAGGTTTGACTGCAGCAATTCCTATAATGACGGTCTGCACTACGACTCCTGGGCAGGTCACGAGATGCTGGTTAAACTCAACCTTAAGAACCGGCAGGTAAAGGATTACCTGTTTCGCTCGGTTGAAATGTGGATTGAGAAATTCGGTATCAAGGGACTTCGCCTTGATGCAGCGGACTGTATAGACCACCAATTTTTCAAAGAACTCCGTCAACTGACAAAATCCAAAAATCCCGACTTCTGGCTTATGGGTGAAATCACCAATTCAAGTGACTATCGGGTATGGATGAACAGTGATATGCTGGACTCGGTTACCAACTATGAGTGCTATAAAAGTTTTTACTCCAGCATTAACTCAAAGAATATGTTTGAACTTGCCCACACCCTTGGTAGGCAATTCGCAAATTTTGGACTTTATAAGGACAGCACTCTTTATAGCTTCCTTGACAATCACGATGTAAACCGTATTTCCAGTATTCTTTGCTCAAAGGAAAACCTTCAGAACCTGTACACCCTGATGTACACTATCCCCGGTGTACCCAGCATTTACTACGGAAGCGAATGGGGTATCGAGGGCAAAAAAGAAAGGGGAAACGACAACCCTCTGCGTCCTGCTGTTGATGTGGACAATCCTTGCATTACAAACAGAGCACTTATGGAGCACCTGTCTTATCTTGCAAAATTACGCCTTGAGTCACCCTCACTCAGATACGGTTCCTACGAGCAGGTATATCTTCAGAGTGAGCAGTTCGGCTTTGCCAGAATAACCGCGACGGAAACAAAGCTGGTGTTTGTAAACATCTCTTCTCATAACAAGACTATCTCAGCAGACTTTAAGGGTAGGCATCTGGAAATAACTCTTGCTCCCCATTCCTCTGAAATTCTCGATTTTAAGCCGCAAGGAGTATAATCCCGTAAATACATCATACTCCATTTTGATTTTACCATAGAGGCTATATGTTTTTCTACTGATTATTTGCACAGAAGTTCACTTCGCTTTTTGGTTAAATTACTTAAAGCTTCTTTGATTAGAAAAATCACCAATTACAGAAGGGAGTACAGCGTATATGAATCGTTCTAAAAAGAAAAATCGCATATGGCTTTATATCCTCTGCGGAGTTCTTGGCTTGGGTATAATTCTTTTGTCCTTAGGGGTCTATTACAACAATGCCCTTGTGCTCTCTGAATATGAGATAAAGAACTCCTCTGTTCCCGAGAGCTTCTGCGGATTTAAGGTTGCACAGGTTTCTGACCTGCACAACTCTACCCACGGCAAGGATAACAAAAAGCTTCTGAACATTCTGAGAGATGCCCAGCCGGATATAATTGTCTTTACAGGAGATATGATAGACAGCTACCACACAGATGTTGAGGTAGCGGTAGCCTTTGTGAAGGAAGCCGTAAAAATCGCCCCCTGCTACTATGTTACAGGAAATCACGAATCAAGAGTGCCCGAGGACGCCGATTATCTGTTTGGAAATATGATTGAGTTAGGTGTACATATGCTCTATAATATGTGCATAGAGCTTCCCTCTCCCACAGGAAACGGCGAAAGCATCCTACTGGCAGGATTAGATGACCCGACTTTTCTTTCTGAAGCATTATATATGGGAAGTGCCTCCGCTGTGGATTCAAAGCTCAAAGAAATCCTGCCAAAAAACCACGAGGAAAAGTTTACTTTGCTTCTTTCTCACCGACCCGAACTCTTTGAGGTATACACAAAAAACAACATAGACCTTACCCTGTCGGGCCACGCTCACGGAGGACAGTTCAGACTCCCCTTTGTTGGTGGACTATACGCTCCTCATCAGGGTTTTCTTCCCCAATATGACAGCGGACTTTATACCGAAAACGACTCCAATATGATAGTCAGCAGAGGAATCGGTAACTCTCTTTTCCCCTTCAGACTTTTCAACAAGCCCGAGGTAATCCTCGTTGAACTTACAAACTGAAATTAGCAAAAAGGAAGGCGGACACAGTTAAACCTGTGCCCGTCTTCCTTTTTATGAGGGGAACCAAATATTTGGCTTGGAGAAAACTATATTAAATTATTATGCGAGACCTGCGATATGCTTCTGAATTGCGGTAACATCCTTGATATTTACCGTAGAATCGCGGTTAAAATCATACAAATGACTAACCTCGGCACCGACACTATCCTCTTGAATTACAAACAATAAATCAATTTTGTCATTAGCAATTATTCCGACTTCTCGCTTTTGTATATATGTTGCATCTTTTATAGTTATGATTCCATCCCGGTCTGCATCGCCAATTAAAAGACCCACATCTGCTATAATGTCAGCAATGCCGTCTAATTCTCTGTCCCATGCTTCACGAAGAGTTAGAATTTCACCGGATGATGGCAGATAAATATGATAACCTAAACAATAAGGATAATAATAACCACCTACACCAACTATGTACTCACCATAGACTCCGTAGGCAGATACATCTCCTACAAATGGAGATGATATCTTGGATAATACAAAATCCGGAGTTGCCTCATCCGGTGTCTCATTGTCTGTGTTAGTCCAGTAATAAGAGCCAATGTATTCATACAAAGGCTGAACGTCCTTGTAATCTGTATAGGTGTTCGCAAACCAATGCTCAAAGATTTCAGAATAAGGGCTTGGCTCTTCGCCTGTAGCTGTTTCCTTTGTACCGCCAAATGCAGAAGCAGGATATACACACATAAATACTAATGTTAACAATACCACTATAAACGCTAAAATCTTTTTCATAAACATCACCTCTATCAATTACTAAATTAGCTTTATCCTTAATTATACAATATCACGTATTATTTATGCTTTTTTATGCTATCCCTGCAATATGCTTCTGGATTGCGGTTACGTCTTTGATGTCCATTCTATAATTGCTATCTAAATCAAATACCCAATCATAAGATAAACAATCAATTTTTTCTATATCCGACAAATGCTTTTGTATGGCGGTTGCATCCTTAACAGTAAGCTCTCCGTCAAAGTCAGCGTCACCCATCAGATATATAAATGGACCTTCTGTCAGTCCGCCTTCATTTGCAGGACCCTTTGAGTAATTTTTAAGTTCATGTAAGGGGCTGGGGTCTGTTACTAATTTCTGTTCATAGGCATCCTCTATAGTGTAAATCTGTTCTTCGATCAAAACATAAATACCAGAACATGCATTCGGGCTGTAAGTTGTACCAATAATTATCCAACCGCCTATATGGGTCATCCACTCCCAAGTTGGAAATCCCGATTTCTTAGGATATCCCACAAAGAAAATTGCTTCGTCAGAACTGGCAATTATATCGCCAATCAGGACTTCCCTATAGCTTTCCTCATAATGAGCACAGTACTCGGAAAATGCCGTTTCCACCTTTTCACGCTGGGTATCAGCGCTGACACCTACAATTCCAACGGATGTAAGCATTAGAACCGCTAAAACAACAGATAAAATTCTCTTCATAAAATATCACCTCTGTCAATTACTAAATCATCTCAATATCACGTATTATTTATGCTTTTTTATGCTATCCCTGCAATATGCTTCTGGATTGCGGTTACGTCTTTGATGTCCATTCTATAATTGCTATCTAAATCAAATACCCAATCATAAGATAAACAATCAATTTTTTCTATATCCGACAAATGCTTTTGTATGGCGGTTGCATCCTTAACAGTAAGCTCTCCGTCAAAGTCAGCGTCACCCATCAGATATATAAATGGACCTTCTGTCAGTCCGCCTTCATTTGCAGGACCCTTTGAGTAATTTTTAAGTTCATGTAAGGGGCTGGGGTCTGTTACTAATTTCTGTTCATAGGCATCCTCTATAGTGTAAATCTGTTCTTCGATCAAAACATAAATACCAGAACATGCATTCGGGCTGTAAGTTGTACCAATAATTATCCAACCGCCTATATGGGTCATCCACTCCCAAGTTGGAAATCCCGATTTCTTAGGATATCCCACAAAGAAAATTGCTTCGTCAGAACTGGCAATTATATCGCCAATCAGGACTTCCCTATAGCTTTCCTCATAATGAGCACAGTACTCGGAAAATGCCGTTTCCACCTTTTCACGCTGGGTATCAGCGCTGACACCTACAATTCCAACGGATGTAAGCATTAGAACCGCCAAAATAATGGATAAAATTTTCTTCATAAAATATCACCTCTATCAATTACTAAATTAGCTTTATCAATATCACGTATTATTTATGCTTTTTTATGCTATACCTGCAATATACTTCTGTATTGCAGTTACGTCCTTTACGTTCACTTCGCCGTCCATATCCATATCAGACACTCTGTCATTGACAACGTCTGTGTGAGTTAGACCGCCTACATATTCGTCATCAGAGAAGCTTTCAAGCCCCACCAGACATTTCTGCAGGAAGGTGGCATCTCTGATGTCAATCTTGCGGTTAAGGTCAGAGTCGCCTCTTATTTGTCCCAGTCCGTAAACCTCAAACACATCCTCTATACCTTCTATACCCGCATCCCATGCCTCGTGGAGAGTATATACCTTCATATCCTCGGTGGTGATAATATAGTAGCCTAAATAATAGGGATAATAAATGTTATACTCCTGCAAAAGGTATCTGTCACCGAAAATTCCTGCAGAATAGGCGGGTGACACCATGGGTTCTATCGCAAAGACGAGAACATAATCGGGAGTTGCCTTGTCTATAGTTGTTTCATCTAATGTCGCTTCGTCTACGGTCGCTTTATAGGTAGGTGTACCGTAATGTTCATATAAAACATTGAAATAGAAATCCGGTAGCTCCTCGCTTGAGCCGTTGTCTCCTTTGTATTCATCATCTGTGGAATCGCCGTAATAACGCGCTCTAAACGCGAGTTCATATAATTCATAAGCCGAATCTGACATCGGGGGTACTGTCGACTGAGCAGATACAATGCCGTAACCCGATAAGGCGATTACCAGCACACATAAAACCAATACAACGGATAAAATTTTCTTCATAACAAGACCTCCTCATTACTTAGTATTTTTATTCTACGATTACGTAGGGGTAGATGCTTATGCCCTCAGATATTTCCTGTTTATTCTCTGTAAAATAACTCTCCGGATAATCTATCGACATCTCCTGCACCTCAAAAGCAATTTCCACTTGCCCCTTGTCTATAACCAGAAACTCAAGTGCCAACACCACCTTGCGTTCTCTGAAGTCATATTTTGGGGAAACAGAACTTCCAAGTAGCATAACACGATAAGGGTCACCCTGAATCTGATGTTTTGCATAGTAATAATTAACGGTACTTCCATTAAAATTCGGAGCGCTAAATTCTCCTGCCTCTAAAAACCTCTCCCAATTGTCCGTGGCAGTAGTTCTGTCCACTATCTGAAGTTTACTCGGGTCATAGTACACTACCGCCTGTATATTCTCAAAGCGTTTCTCAGCCTTAAGCTCTACAGTATATACAATCGTATCCCCGATATCGGCACTATAGGTTCTGCTGCCACACTTAACTGCTAAATCTCCGTCTGTTGACTCTGCAGGATAGGTAAAATCTCCATTCTCTTCGGCAGGAGTATAGTCCACCACCGGCACATACCACTGGGATCGGGACTTAGATGTAACCTTGAGGGATAAATCTACTTCCACACCGCTTGTGATTTTTTGGAGGGAATTCTCAAAGTAATACTTATCACTATCGTAAATTCCCAAAGTCAACATTGCGGGGTTAATATATACCTCTCCGCCTTCTTTTACAATAGTATCAAAGGTTAAAAGCACCTTTTTCTCTGTGAAATCAAACCCTTGTTCAAGGTCAGTGGCATTTATCCAGAAGGGAGAATACGTATGGTTATATAAAGTTACTTTGTTAAAAGATATATTGGGAAGCCATTCTTCCTTGGCTCCTCTGAAGGTATAGCCGTAAGAAGTAAGGTCCACAACCCTTAACTTGTCATTACCAAAATGAACTGTAAGCTCTATCTCGTCAACAAGTTTTTTGGCGTAAAGTTCAACTGTTACCGAAACAGTATCGCCGACTTGAGCGGTATAAACCTCGCCACCGGCGTAGATTGTTAAAGGACCTGTGTTGGGTTCAGTGGGCTCTTCGGGCGTTGGTGTGCACTCTGTAGCAACAGGGGATGTTTCAACACCCGCCGCTACCGTATCATCAGGGACAATGGGGTAACCGGGCTCATCGCCCTCTGTGGGAGGTGCTTCAGGGTATGCGGCAGGCGGTTCTGTGAGGTCAATACTATCCCCCTCGGGTTCATCGCCCTTTGTTTCGGTCTGAGGATAATCTCCTGATGTAGGCTCCTGTACAGGAGTATCATTACCTGAGTCGCCCTTTGTGGACGGCTCTGTGGGGTCTTGGGGAAGCAGAGCATTCTCTGTTGCATCTGTCGGCAGAATACCCTCTGTGCCCACAACCGTTTCCCTATTGTCTGTAACAAAGGTGTGGTCTGTAATATCTTCTGTGGAAGAAACCGTGGGGGTAGTTGGCACTACCGCGGGTATTTCGGGCATATCGCCACGGAGTATAAACCCAAGTCCGGCCAAAACAGCCAGAAGAAGTGCTGCTGAGGGTAGTCCGACTTTTATGAGCATTGCCGTTTTCTTTTTCTGTGCAGCAAAGTACTCATCCCGTCTGCGAAAGACGGAACTTGCCATTTCATTATAGTCCTTCATAGACGAATCCCTCCTTTTCCAGTTTTTCTTTGAGGCAAAGTCTTGCCCTGTACAGCATAGTCTCTATGCTGTGCACAGACTTGTGCATTATATGTGCAGTTTCTTTACACGAAAGCTCCTCAAAATATGTGAGCCACAGCACCTGCTTATACTGAGGCGGCAGGGTCTCCATTGCCTTGTGAAGCTGTATTTTTTCTTCTTTCTTAATGTAAGCCTTTTCAAGCAACTCGCCGCTGCTTTGAATCTCCAGCAGTTCCTCGGTGCTTATCTCCATCCCCTTGGGATTTTTGCGTAGGAAATCATAGGCTATATTCCTTCCGATTGAATAAAGCCAGGTTTTGAAGGTTGATTTCCCCGAAAACCGAGGTTTTTTAGTTACAAGCTTAACAAAAGCATCCTCCGTCAGGTCCTCCGCTGTAATCGGATTACCTATTACTCCCCATAAATAAAGGGTCAGTCCGTCTTTGTATTCTTTGATTATATCAACAAAGGCGTTGTCATCCCCATCAAGGAAACGGCGGTAGCTACTCGCACCGTTATCCATTGTGTCTTCTCCTTTCCCTTATCAGCAACTGCTGACAAAGTTTCCCTTTTCACCTATTAGACGGCGGTTTCAGAAAAACCTCACAGCAAAATTTAAGAAAATTTACCAAAAAAACAAAAATCTCCCTGTAAAGCCAGAGAGATTTCTGAAATTATCTGTGTATGAAGCCTATCTTCTTCATTGCCTTATCCAGAGTACGCTGTGCCATACGGTCGGCAACTGCTGCCGCTGCACGGTAGCTTTCCTCCAGATAGCCCTTGTCGGCAATGAGCCTCTCGTATTTCTCACGGATAGGTCTGAGCTCCTCTACTACTGCTTCGCCGACTGCCGTCTTAAAGTCGCCGTAGCCCTTGCCGTCAAAATCTGCGGAAATCTGCTCTGCACTGAGACCTGTAACAGCGGAGTAAATTCCGATAAGGTTATTAACGCCGTCTTTACCCTCGCCGATACAAACCTTCGCCTCACTGTCTGTTACGGCACGTTTGAATTTTCTCATAATTGTCTCGGGTGTATCAAGAAGCGATACACAAGCGTTTACGTTTTCGTCGGACTTGCTCATTTTTCTCAGAGGGTCCTGCAAAGACATAACTCTGGCACCGTTGGTGGGGATAAATCCCTCAGGAACGGTGAAAACATTTGAGTACAGATAGTTAAATCTTTCTGCTATATCACGGGCAAGTTCCAGATGTTGTTTCTGGTCTGCGCCAACAGGAACCAAATCTGCCTGATAAAGAAGAATGTCCGCTGCCATAAGGGCAGGATATGTAAACAGACCTGCGTTGATATTGTCAGCATGTTTTGCGGATTTGTCCTTGAACTGAGTCATTCTGGAGAGTTCGCCGAACTGGGTATAGCAGTTAAGAATCCATGCCATCTGTGCATGGGCAGGAACGTGGCTCTGAATAAAGAAAATGCTCTTCTCGGCATCTACACCACAAGCAAGAATAGATGCATAAGCATCCAGCACGTTCTTTCTCATGGCGGCAGGTTCCTGACGGACTGTGATTGTATGCAGGTCAGCCAGAGTATAGATACAGTTCTTGTCCTCCTCGTTCTGCATAATTACCCAGTTGCGAAGAGCACCCAGATAATTACCGAGAGTAATAGTACCCGAGGGCTGGATAGCACTGTAGACTATCTTCTTTTTCTCCTGATTTACTGTCTGTTCCATAATGTATATCTCCTTTTGAAGGTTACTCTGATTAAAGATTTTTCGAAAGAGTGCCCAGAATCTCGATACCCTTTTTGAGCTGTTCGTCTGTGGGGGTTGAGAAGTTGATTCTGAAATCGTGGGACACCTGGTTTTCGTCTGTAAGAAAAGCGGTACCGGGAACTACACAAACCTTTGCCTTTACGGCATCCATACAGAACTGGGGCATATTTACATAATCGGGAAGTGTACACCAGATAAAGAGTCCGCCCTGAATCTCACCGAAGGTAATCTTATCTCCCAGATTCTCACGGAGCAGATTCATAGTATACTCTGCCTTTTTGGAGTAAAGGTCACGCAGGAAATCAAGGTGGCCCTTAAAGTCATACTTTGTCATAAATTCGTGACAAAGCACCTGAGCCCACATATTTGTATGTACATCGGCACCCTGCTTACAAACCACCAGCTTCTGAGCAATCTCAGAGGGAGCCACAAACCAACCTACACGCATACCGGGAGAGATAACCTTGCTGAAAGATCCGGCATAAACAACAATGCCGTCCTCGTCCATAGACTTGATTGTCGGCAGGTTTTCTCCTCTGTATCTAAGCTCACCGTAGGGGTTATCCTCAAGGATGAGCACATTGTATTTCTTGGCAAGTTCATAGAGCCTTCTGCGTTTTTCCAGACTCATTGTGATGCCTGAGGGATTCTGGAAGGTAGGGATAGTGTAGATAAACTTTACCTTGCTGTGAGTTTTAAGGGTTTCCTCAAGGGCTTCCATATTCATTCCGTCAGAGTCCATGGGTACGCCCACCAGCTTGGCACCATAAGCACGGAACACATTGAGAGAGCCGATAAAGGAGGGGGACTCGCACACAACCTCATCCCCGTAATTTACAAGAGCTTTTGTCATCAAATCCATTACCTGCTGTGCACCGGAGGTAACAATCAGCTCGTCAAACTCTCTGCCGATACCGTAGTCGTTCTTCATATATTCCTTGAGAGATTCTCTCAGAGGCAGATATCCTTCGGTCACTCCGTACTGCAGGGCAAGGACGGGATTCTCTCTCATAAGCCTTTCTGAAATCTCGCTCAAAGCCGCAGCGGGAAAAGCCTCGGGTGCAGGGTTACCTGCAGAAAGAGACACCACCGTTGGGTCGGCAGCGTACTTAAATATTTCTCTTATTGCAGAGGGCTTAAGTCCTCCGATTCTGTCTGCAAAGCTATAGTTCATAATAAACACTTCCAAATCAAGATGTTATACCACTTTATTTTAGCACAGTATTTTGGATTGTGCAATAAAATCCTCCCCTTTTCTCTTATTTCGTAACAGTACTTAAATCTTTTCGCCCTAAAATATTACAATAAATGGGGAGTTTAATCACAATTCGGTTACTTTTGTTGCCTTTGACACAGGTCTGTATTATACTTTATTATGTATTATTAGATTTGCCCACAGAACAAGATTCGGAGGCGACAAACGTGAAAAGAAGAAAAGACGAGTATTTCATCGGTATGGTAGACAGCTACTCTGCCGGTCGGAAATACAGAAAAAACAAAAGAAAAAGGAAGGCCAGATTGTACCTCAGAAGAGGAATTCTGGTTGCTGTATGCATACTGCTCCTCGCCGGACTTTCTGCACTTACAGTATTCTGCATAGTCCCTGCGGTGAAGAACTGGACTGCATCTATTGGTGCAACTGTTGACGAGGCAACTGCAGATGAATCCACAGAGCCCGACACTACCACCCCTGTAACCGAGGCTCCCACAGAGGCTCC
>CAZRLC010000005.1:0-38687 GCA_964600975.1 uncultured Ruminococcus sp. | reverse complement strand
TGGCTGCGGAACTAGGATTCGAACCCAGACATACAGAGTCAGAGTCTGCTGTGCTACCCTTACACAATTCCGCATCGGACAACAGATATTATTATATCCGATTCCCGAAAAAAGTCAATAGTATTTTATAAAAATTTTAATATTTTTATGCTACTCACAAATAAAAATATTAAATAGATGCTCTGATATCTCTGCCGATAAAGTCGAGTCTGTCGCAATTGCCCATAACACGGGATACAAATCGCTGAGAATAGGCTGCTTCCAGCTCCTTCATAGTCATATTTGTATTAATAATCACAGGCTTTTGCTGAAGGATACGATTATTAAAGATATTATATACAGCAGATTTGGTATAGGGAGTCTGAAACTCTGTACCTAAATCATCAATAATCAACAAATCGCAATCTGAGAGAGTCTGAAGAAGATGCTCCTCCTCGGAACTATTATAATCAAAATGAGAATTTTCAAGCTTTGTAAGTACAGAAGGAGCACTGACATAAACAACGTAATATCCCCTGCTGAGCACTTCGTTGGCTATTGCAAGAGAAAGGTGAGTTTTGCCCAGTCCTGTGGCACCGCGCATCAGAATTGACTTGCCTTTGCCGTTGAAAGACTTAGCGTAATTCTTGCAGTAATTAAGGATATTGCTCATTCGGGTATAGGGCGATGCACCGTCACCATCGCTATCAAAGGGATAAACCTCCAGATTAAAGGTATCAAAGGTAGAAAGCTTCAGGGGTGAGAGTTTATTTATCTCGTCACAGGAGCATTCAATTAAAAGATTAAGAAGACAATCACAATAAACAGTCTTGCCCTCCTTCTCTACATAGCCTGTGTCGTTGCAACGGCTACAGGTATAATGAGGCTCCATATAATCTGCAGGATATCCATGGGTACGGAGTATATCGGACTGCTTCTGCTGGAGATTCTTGCTTATTTCTGCGAGACGCTCGAGCTCGGATTTAGCATCTGAGCCGGAAAAGACTGCTCTGGCGGCTGCTATGGAGCAACTGCGGATACTACGATTAATCTCCTCTATCTCGGGAAATTTGTCGTAAATTTCGCTTATATGACGCTGAGCCTGGTCCTCGGCTTTTTTTCGTCTTTCGTCTATTTTATTATAAGCAAGGCTGTAAATTTCTCTACTATAGGTCATAGGTTGTCACCTTTAATCATCAAATAAACTTTTGCTTTCGTAGGCATCCAGGTCATAGGATGCGGTTTCTGAAGTTGGTTTTTTCTTGTTCCTGTGAGTGCTGTTTAGCTCGGCAACCTGCTGAGGCTTGGTGAATCCTGCTTCATGCCATTTACGAAGAATTGCATTAATATAGGGGAGCTTCATTTCGCCCTTGGAGTCGACACAGCTTTCGTATGCAAGACGAAGCATATCCTCGGTAAAGCTCCATTGATTAACCCAAGTATCTGCAAAGGATAGCTGATTCTTCGTAGGTGTACCTGTAAGTCGGATGCCGAAAACTGCTGCTACAGTATTCCAGGCTGTAGTAGACTCGCTGTATCTACGGATTTTTTCTTCTGCAAGGTTTATTGTAGTAATACCCTCACTTGCCCACTGGATGCCTGTTCTCTCAATATATCGCATATTGCCCTTGCCAATCTGAACACAATGTTCCAGAAGCATAAGGATAACCTCAACAGGCAGACCGTCTGTATCGTGAAGCATAATCAGAGTAGCGGTATCGGAATTGGAGAAAACCTTAGAGAGTATACGCTGGGCTTCGTCCATAAGAAGCACAAGATTTTTATCTGTTTTGAGACGCTTGGACACATAGCCGGGCTCGGGCTTGACTGCACGTGAGACAGGTCTGGGCTTTGTTTCTGAGGAAGGCTTGTCCTCGGTTATAACAGAAGCTACCTGTTCAGATGCAGAAACCTTAGAGTTATCCGCTGATGCACTTCCCATAGTAATACTGTCGGAAAGTGAAGCCAAAAGTCCCATATCAGTCCAATAAGTTATGGCATCACGGACATCCTCGGGGTGAACAGAAATAGCATTGGCTACAAGTTCGTCAGTCAGCTCTCTGTCGGAATTTCGCAAAATATACAGGAGAACCTTAAGCTGGGTTTCACTCGCCAGTTTAAGTCCTTTGTCAACAAGGGCTGTGGGTACTGCAAAAACAGAACCCCAACCGCCAAAATCTATTTTATAAGACATAAAACACCAAAATGTATGTAATTAATTAATGATAACGCTATAGTAAATTTACAGCTGTCATCATCAGGATTTTTGAAGAAATTTTATCAGTCAAGGAAATCCTTAAGTTTCTTGCTTCTGGAGGGATGACGAAGCTTACGCAGAGCCTTTGCCTCGATCTGACGAATACGCTCACGGGTAACGTTGAATTCTCTGCCTACCTCCTCAAGGGTACGGCTTCTGCCGTCTTCAAGACCGAATCTCAGACGAAGAACCTTTTCCTCTCTGGGTGTAAGGGTATCAAGTACCTCCATAAGCTGTTCACGAAGAAGTATGTGAGATGCAGCATCTGCAGGTGCGGGAGCATCATCATCGGGAATAAAATCACCAAGGTGGCTGTCCTCTTCCTCACCGATGGGAGTTTCGAGAGACACGGGCTCCTGTGCTACACGCATAATCTCGCGAACCTTGTCAACAGACATATCAAGCTCGGCTGCGATTTCGTCAGCAGTGGGCTCGTGGCCGTTCTGGTGAAGGAGCTGACTGGAAACCTTCTTGACCTTGTTAATAGTTTCTACCATATGGACAGGAATACGGATGGTACGAGCCTGATCGGCGATAGCTCTTGTAATAGCCTGACGAATCCACCAAGTTGCATAGGTAGAGAACTTAAAGCCCTTTGTGTAGTCGAATTTTTCAACTGCTTTAATAAGTCCCAGATTACCCTCCTGAATAAGATCCAAAAACTGCATACCTCTGCCAAGGTAACGCTTTGCAATACTAACAACAAGTCTGAGGTTTGCCTCGGAAAGACGCTGTTTGGCTGCTACGTCGCCTTCTTTAATGCGGATAGCAAGTTCTATTTCTTCCTCTGATGTAAGAAGAGGAACACGTCCTATTTCCTTAAGATAAACCTTGACAGGGTCATCTATAGCAACTACGTCGGCTGCATCGTTTTCGTAGGAGTCGCCGTCAACAGCAGATGTAACCTCCAAAGCTATATCATCGAACTGCAGATCGTCAGAATCCTCTACGATTTCGATACCCATTGACTCAAGGCTGTCGTAGAGTTTTTCTAACTGTTCGGGGTCAAAATCCATCTCACCGATTGCATCGAGAATGTCTTTATTGGTAAGCTGTCCTTTGCTTTTGCCGAGTTCTGTAATTTCTTTTATTACGCTCTTCTTATCCTGTACTGAAGCTGCCATAGTATCATTTCCTTTCTTTCGGACACTGTATTTTAGTTATTGGGTTTTTTCTTTTGAAGTGATGCCTGTATTTCCTCGGGGGACATCTGTAAAATCCTATCCGGAGTAAGACGCTCTTTCTCGGAAATAATGGTATCAATATATTCATTCATAGCCTGTTTGGTTGCAGTCTGTGAATTATAGGACTGAAGTATTGAGAAGAATTTTGAAACCTCTTCAGCAGTAAAATCTCTGCTGAAGGTTGTGTGTGGTGACATACCCTCCTGTACCTTACGGATAACATAGGAGTAAAGGTCGGCGTTGAACTTAGTAACAAAATTCTCAGGAGTTATACGCTTAAGCGCCTCTGATACCATATCGTTGTTATATACCAGATAGGCTATGAGCATTTCCTCTGCCTTGGCGGCACGGTTGTTCTTTGATTTCTCCGGATTGAGCTTGTCGGTTTTGCCCGTAAGCTCCTGAGACATATGAGTAAACTCCTTGCGGTCGGACTCACGGACCTTGGCTCGGACAAGTTTGCGTAAATCCTCGTTAATCGAGATTTTATCTATACCCAGTTCCTGAGCAAGTTTTGAAACATATATGTCCTGTTCCACAGCACTGTCGAGAGATGCTATAATCTTCAGTGCTTCGGTCATATACAAAACCTTGGAGTCGGGGCGGGATGTATCAAATCGGGATTTGAGACGATATAGCCTATATTCTACATCATTTCCACTTGCTTCGATAATATTACGGAAAGCGGCACTTCCCTTGTCGCCCTTAAGGCGGATAAACTCATCCGGATCCTTGCCGTCGGGGATTGAGATAACCCTTATCTGAAGCCCTGCTCCACGCAGAATGGAAATGGCACGGGTAGTAGCCTTCTGTCCGGCTTCGTCAGCATCGTAACAGATGATTACTTCGTCGGCATATCGCTTCATAAGCAGTGCCTGTTCGGTGGTGATGGCTGTGCCCAAGGTTGCAACTGCATTTTTGAACCCTGCCTGATTAAGGGCGATTACATCCATATAGCCCTCGCAAAGAATTAAGGTTCTCTCCCCTGTATTCTTGGCATTATTGAGTGAAAACAGATTTGAGCTTTTCTTAAATGCCAGGGTATCAGAGGTGTTGAGATACTTGGGCTTTTTGTCTGACATTATTCTTCCGCCAAAAGCTATTACATTACCACGAAGGTCGATAATGGGAAACATAACTCTGTCAGAAAAGCGGTCAATTATATATCTGCCGTCGTTACTTTTGAAAGCAAGGTTTGCGGAAACAATTTCGTTGTCTGAAAAACCGAGGCTTCGAAGATGCTTAGAAAGTGCAAATCTGTCTGCAGGAGCGTAGCCAAGACCGAAACGCCTGATAGTATTATCGGCTAAGGCACGGCTATGCAGATAGTCAAGTCCTGCTCTGCCACAAGGTTCACTCAACTGTTTGTTAAAAAACCTTGCTGCCTCGCGATTTGCCTCTAATATTCGGGTGCGAAGCTTTGCGACACCGTCATCATAGGTGTTCTCCGGCATTTCTAACCCTGCCTTTTGAGCAAGATACTTGACGGCTTCTACGTAATCAAGATTTTCTATCTTCATTATGAAGGTAATAACGTCACCGCCCACACCACAACCGAAGCAGTAAAACGAACCATTCTCGGGATAAATATTGAAAGAAGGAGTTTTCTCCGAATGGAAGGGACACAGTCCTACAAGGTTTCTGCCTCTACGCTTAAGGTTTACGTAAGATGATATCACATCGGATATGTCGCATCGGGATTTAAGTTCAGCCAAAAAACTATCCGGTAAAGCCATTCGGTTCGCCTCCTTACTGAAAAATTCGTCAAAAAAATAATGTTCGATAATATATACGAAGAAAAAATGAATTTTCCTGCAAAAAAACAGAAAAATTCATTAAATTATTTATTATTTACTTTTATTCTAACAAAACGGGATAAAAGCACTCATCCTCAATATTGATTTCAACCGTACCTGAAGTAGCATCGGTGATGAGTTTACTCAGCTTCTGAAGGTCACCAACAGGAATATGAAACGAAAGCTTTACAACATCGGAAAAATCTGAATCAATAATTACTCCGCCGTTTTCCGGAACTAATGAGCTCAGTTTTCCGTATTGATTGTAGGTACAACTAAGAGCGCAATTGTAAGAACTGCACATCATTATTGGCTTTGCTGCTTCAACCGCCAAAGATGCACTGTGGGAATATGCACGGACAAGTCCGCCTCCGCCAAGAAGTATTCCGCCGAAATACCTTGTTACTACAATACAGATATCCGTGAGCCCACTTTTACGAATAACATCCAAAACAGGCATACCTGCTGTTCCCTGCGGCTCGTTATCATCGCTGTAACGACAGGTGTTCTGCTCTCTGAGAACATAGGCGAAAACATTATGTGTGGCGTCCCAATGCTTAGAACGAATTGAATTAATGAAATCCAAAGCTTCTTTTTCTGTTGTTACAGGTTTTACATAGCCGATAAACCGTGATCGTTTCTCCACAAATTCAGGAGCAGCCTCACGGCTTATGGTTTTATAATCAGTGAGCATAATGTCAGCTCCCTTTTGAGTGAAAATAAAACAGGCGGTGCTTCAATCAGAAGTACCGCCTATAAATTACTATTACGAGATTACTCGATGCCGTAGCGCTTCTTAAATCTGTCTACGCGTCCGCCGGTATCAACGAGCTTCTGCTTTCCTGTAAAGAAAGGATGGCACTTGGAACAAATTTCAACACGCTGGTTGGGCTTTGTAGAGCCAGTTTCAATAACGTTGCCACATGCGCAGGTAATAGTAGTCTGCTGATAATTAGGATGGATATTCTCCTGCATTTCTTGTTCACCTCTTTCGCTGATGCCGTAGTAACAGAAGAATTATACTACAAAAGAATTGAAATTGCAAGATATTTTTTTAATTTCTTGATATTTACAAGGAATTTCATAAAAATGAAAGTTAATTATATGATTATCGTACAGAAACGTGGCGATTGTAGGCTTCAAGGGACATACCGTATCGACGCATATTCAGTGCGTGTTCACTGCCAACATAGCGGTACACGTCCGGTGCATAGGACATACCCGTGTCCCCTTCCTCATTCTCAGGATATCGAAGGATAAAGCCATAATTGACTGCGTTTTTCTCAAGCCACTTGAAGGCTTCGGTTTTGCTGAAATCCTCATTTTCGTCACTGACAAACTGAACAAGGAGTCCTGTCTGACTTTCGCTGCAACCTGCTTCGGGACATATCTTCATAGTCTCAGATTCTGCCTTGATAGTGGAATATTTATTCTCTGACTTGACCTTGTTGAAGGTCTCCTCAAAAAGTTTTGCTTGGTCGCTATATGAAATATACCCTGTTTTCAGTTTAATGCTTATTCCCTCGGCTATAGCATCACTTATGAGATTATCAAGGTCATCAAAAGCAAGGACTGAGACCTGTACTCCGCCGAAGGATACTAAATCGGGAACATAGTCCTCGGACAGAGGATACTGCTCGTTGACAATGTGGAGGAGCTCTTCATCGGTGACGGTTTCAACCTCGTCCTCTGATGCAACAGGGAGATTCACGGCATTTCCGTTGACCTCCATTTTGTAGGCAACAAAAATTCCCAGAGCAACGATTCCTATGATTAATATAGGTAAAAAGATAAGGAAAAATGTCTTGAGCTTAATATTGTCGTTACCGCGTCTGCCACGATAATTATATCGGTTGGTTATATCGTATCTATTATATGGCATTGTATCAGTTAATCACCTTGGAGTTGATTTCCTCAACTGCACGATTAATATACTCTTCAAGAGTCATTGCACCAAGGTCACCTGCTTTACGAGCACGAACGGAAACGGTGTTATTCTCGATATCTTTGTCACCAAGGATAATCATATACGGAACCTTCTCCAGCTGTGCCTCACGAATCTTGTAGCCAACCTTCTCAGAACGGTCATCAACCTCTACACGCATACCCTTGGCTTCTAATGCCTTCTTGACATCATATGCATAGTCGTGGTGTCTGTCTGCGATAGGAAGAATCTTGACCTGAACAGGAGCAAGCCACATGGGGAATGCACCGGCATACTTCTCGATAAGAAGTGCCAGAGTACGCTCGTAGCAGCCGATAGATGTGCGGTGAATGATGTAGGGATTCTTCTTGGAGCCGTCTCTGTCTACGTATACCATACCGAATTTCTCGGCAAGAAGCTGGTCAACCTGAATTGTAATAAGGGTATCTTCTTTACCCCATACGTTTTTAATCTGAATGTCAAGCTTGGGACCATAGAAGGCAGCCTCGCCAACGCCAATCTTATAATCAAGACCAAGGTTATCAAGGATTTTGCCCATTACGCCCTGTGCCTCGTCCCACTGCTCGGTGGTACCGATGTATTTTTCTTTATCCTCGGGGTCCCACTGAGAAAAACGGAAGGAAACGTCCTCGTAAAGTCCTAAAGTCTTGAGCATATATACCGCAAGTTCAAGACAATTCTTGAACTCGTCCTCCAGTTGCTCGGGTGTACACATAAGGTGTCCCTCGGAAATTGTAAACTGACGGACACGGATAAGTCCGTGCATCTCACCACTTGCCTCATTACGGAAAAGTGTGGAGGTTTCGTTATATCTTAAGGGTAAATCACGGTAGCTTCTGCCACGGTTGAGGTATGCCTGATACTGGAAAGGACAGGTCATAGGACGAAGTGCAAAGACTTCTTTATCTTTTTCTTCGTCACCTAAAACAAACATACCGTCCTGATAATGGTCCCAATGTCCGCTGAGCTTGTAAAGGTCAGACTTAGCCATAAAGGGAGTCTTTGTGAGGAGCCATCCTCTTCTCTGCTCCTCGTCCTCAACAAAACGCTGGAGAAGCTGAATAACTCTTGCACCCTTGGGAAGAAGAATGGGAAGTCCCTGACCGATAAGGTCGGATGTGGTAAAAAGCTCTAATTCACGGCCGATTTTGTTATGGTCACGAAGTCTTGCCTGTTCTACCATTTCAAGGTATTCCTCAAGCTGAGATGCCTTGGGGAATGCTATACCATATACACGACACATCTGAGCGTTATTGGCATCGCCACGCCAGTATGCACCTGTGCAGTTGGTAAGCTCGATAGCCTTGAGAGCTGATACGTTCATAAGGTGAGGACCTGCACAAAGGTCGGTAAAATCACCCTGCTTGTAGAAGCTGATGTTCTCGCCCTTACCTGCGTGTTCTCTGACAAGCTCTACCTTGTAATCCTCGCCTGAATCAGCAAGGTACTTCTCGGCTTCTTCGGGAGAAAGCTCAAACCTCTCAAGCTCAAGACCTGATTTAACGATTGCTTTCATTTCCTTCTTGATAGCCTCGATATCCTCCTGAGTGAAGGGCTTCTCTACGTCGAAGTCATAGTAGAAACCGTTATCAACTGAGGGTCCGATACCCAGCTTTGCATTAGGATAAAGGTGCTTGACTGCCTGTGCAAGGACATGGGAGCAGGTGTGCCAGAATGCACGTTTACCCTCCTCCTCGTCAAAGGTTAAAAGTTCAAGCTTACAATCAGCAGTTAAAGGTGTACGGAGGTCACATACAACTCCGTCAATTTTACAGGCGCAGACAGCCTTATAAAGACCTGCACCCAGAGATTTTGCTACATCTGCAGCGGTAGTATTAGGCTCAAACTCCTTAACAACTCCGCCTTTGAGTTCAACATTAATCATTGTTATCATCCTTTCCGGTAAAAATAAAAGCCGCCTCGATAATTCTCAAAGAGAATATCGGGACGGCGATAAAAAACGACGTGGTTCCACCCAACTTCGGCACAGAGGTGCCCTTCATTGCATATAACGGTGCAGCCGCTGTGCCATTTCCTGCACAGGCTCAGAGGTGGTATTCCGAAGGCTCTGCCGCAGATATCTCAGCCAAGTATCTGCTCTCTGAAGGCAGAGGAAAATCGGACATTGTCCTCGTCAACGCATATTCAACTATAACAAATAATATCACTATTAATCGGTAAAGTCAATCATCATTTTAATAAGTATGTCTTATTTTATTACAATATACCCGCAACAAGTTTTTGCACCTTTGTTGCATCTCGGATATTGACTACTTTGCTGAAGTCTGCATCTCCTCGCAGGGTACTGCTGAAATCAAGAGTTATGAGAGAAGCTGTGGCTTTCTGAATATGGGTTGCGTCACGGACGTTAATCTTTCCGTCCAGATTAGCATCACCAATCTGATAAACGTCAATACCCATATTCTCTAAAATTTCGTAAGAATAAGCGGTATTATTACAAAATGCGGAAACCTTGCTATCACTATCAAATGCCTGAGAAGAGATACTTGTGACTGTATCGGGAACAGATATTTCCTTAAGGCTTGGGCAGGAATAGAAGGAGTAACTTCCGATAGACGTAGTTTCACTGGCAATAATCACAGACTGAAGTGAGGTGCATCCTGCGAATAAGCCGTCTGAAATCGTAGCGTCACTATAAACCGATGCATTTTCAAGTGCACTACATCCCAGAAAAACGCTGTCACCCATAAGCTTGACTGACTGAGGGACTGTGACCTCTTTGAGAGAAGTGCAGTTCCAGAAAGCTTCTTTGTCAAGAATTATAAGATTATTTGGTAAATTAATGGTTGTAAGTGCAGAGCACTTAGCAAAGGAACGCATTCCGAGGGCTGTAACTGTATCGGAAAAGTTTATCTTCTTCATTGTATTATTGAGATAAAAGGCACCTGCACCTATCTGTTTTACACCCGAAGGGATGGTAACCTCTGAAGAGGTGGAATTACAGGCAACCAATATACCGTTTCCAAGTATAAGAAAATCATCGGTATAAGAGGTTAAAAACTCCGTGCTGTCAAAAGCATAAGCACCAATAAAAGAAACCGATGAACTGACTGATACATTCTTAAGGTTGGTACATTCGTAGAAGGCTCCCTCACCTATTGACACTACATTATCACCTAATGTAACAGAGGTAATATCTGTGTTATATGAGAAAGCATAGGGTGCTATGGAGGAGATGTTCTCCGCTATTGTTACAGAGCCTGAGGCTGTACCTTTAAGCAAAACAGTTCCAATAGTTACATTCTCGGAGTTATTGCTATCCAGAAAAGGTGTGCCGAAAAATGCATAGGCACCACAGGCGCTGACATGCTCTGAGTCTGTTACCGTCTCAAGGGATGTACATCCGTAAAAGGCTCTGTTGCCTATAACCGATGCTCCGTTAAGGTCCACAGAGGTAATTTTTGTGTTGCCCTCAAATACGGAATCTGCGATATAAAATACTCCGACAGGAACAGATACGCTGGTGTCGGTTCCGTTGTATTCTACCAGTATGCCGTCCTCGACTACATAATCGGATACAGCAGATACGTAAACAGGTACTGAGCATACAGATATTGTAATTAAAAGTATCAAGGATAAAATTACGAGAAATCTATTTTTCACGGAAGCACCTCCTTATATAAACAAATATAGGTAAATAAAGGGCGGAATTAATCCGCCCTATAGAAATCTTACTCTTCTTCTGATGAGGCATCGGTATCGATGCTCTCTGTAGAAGAATCTATTTTTCCACCCTGAATACTTATAATAAGCCGGTCAATTTCATCAAGACGAGAATCATAAGATACCTCAGTATCATCGTCATTTTTCTTCTTTGATTTATTATCATCGGGAGTATCCTGCGGTGTAAGTACAAAATCAGAGATATCCTCATCCTTATTGAGGCTGAAATCATTAATCTCTCTGCCCTCAACAGAAAGGATGAAATTCTCATCACCGTAGGTGATTGTCTCTCTGACGGTGACACCCTTGGGTCTGGGAGTTTTGTTACCGACTACAGAAACTTTTCTTTCGGTTTCGCCTTCGATTATCATATCATCACTTCCAATACTATCTTCTTTCACAGGCTGTGCCTGTCTGTTGTCGCTTTGCTGAGCTGCTTTAATCAAATCCTGAGCCGAAGACTCACGGTCAAAATCCTCTGTGTCCTCTACAGCAACTCTGACTGCTGCAGGTTCACAGTTTTGACAATCATCATCTGCCTCATCTACGAAATCAGAAGGAACATCAGACAAGTCTTCATCAGCGATAAGCTCTTCTATCTCCTGCTCGGCATAATAAGGAACAGTTGTATCATATGAGTCGCCGTACTCGTTAGTGTCCTCTGTGTCATCATCCTCTGTTAAATCAGAAGTTGCTTCAACAATTATTCTCTGCTCTTCAACAGTCTTTGCTCTGAAGGAAAGCTCTGCTGTGAAGGAAAGTACATATAAGCCAATCAGAATATAGGTTACTGCAGGGATAATGTTGATATAATTTACAGGCTGAGTATTGATTACTGCAAAAAGTTGAGATAATCCGTACACAATTGTCACAACTGTGGCAGGAAAACCAAAGTTAACAGAAGACTTAACTGCGTTCTTTGACTGAATAAGAGAGTGAACCATCGTTGAATTTATAAAGAACATAGCCAAGGCTACGAACATAACAAGGTCCATTGTATCGGATGCCTCTACAGGAGTAGCGGTATGACCGAGGAATCTGTCAATAAGATGTGCTACACACCAAAGAGGTAGTGACAGATACAGCAATGAAATATTGGTTTTACTGTTTACGCCTGTGAGATGATTAAGCCCTATAAACAGCATAGCAACGCCACTCACAGCAGCTAAAACAGACACAACGATAGTCATAAAGTCAACAGATGAAGACTTGAACATATTGGTTACATCCAATGCTGCAGAGGAGGCAAGTCCAAATGCACAAAGAATAGAAGATACCGTGCAGAAATAATTCTTTCTGAGAATATACAACGGTGATGTTTTTTTATCCAAAAGAGATATTAATAAGCATATGCCGAATAATCCAAGTACGGAAAAAGCTATAATCTCAAACAAAGTATTCTGAGACATGGATAAAGAGTTTGTGAGAACACTTGGGAATAAACCTCCAAGCAGAGTCATCACAAAAGAAAAAATAAAAACAGGGACAAAGAAAATCCATTTTATAAGTGCATTAGCAGATTTCATATTTACTCCTTATATTTGCAAAAGCAATCAATAATTATGAATAAAAGCGGAACCTAATAAATATATTTATTAGGACATACATATACACATATATTTTATTCCAATCCATATGTAATGTCAAGGCGTTTTAGATGAAAAGAACACCATCAAAGGAGAATATATGAAAAAATACTTTATATGTATTCTGTGCTTTTTACTGGCAATAGCCTCTATTCCGATTATAGCGGTGTTTGAACATAAGGATTATGCTGAATTACTGGATGTTGTATCACAAACAGATGACGAAATCAATACAGAAAAAGAAGACATAAAGGAAAATATTGTTGCTAATGTTATGGAATATGTGAAAGAGGATGCAAATATAGAAACAAAAAAGGCCGTAATGGCTGTGTGTATAAACAACTATAAATACAACTTACAAAACAATATCAGTATGCCCGATTACAGCATAGCAAATTATAGCGATGAATATCTGGAGGAGTTGTGTAATTTATATACAGAGCTTGATGTAGAGATAAAATACGAAGATAAAACAGTATATATTCCTCTCGTAAAATACTGTGGAGAATATACATCTGAAAGCGATGATTATCCTTATATAACCTCTGTGGCTACTCCTTGGGAAATGCAAAGAAGCGACTTTTACCCTGATTATGATTATCCTTGCGGTATAAGTGTTTACAGTATTGAATATCTGTGTGAAAACGGAAGTGACTGCAAATCGGCACTCAGGTGGTTTCTGCCTGATTTTGAAATAACATAAAGCGTATAAAAAAGGCATCTCCTGAGAGATGCCTTTTACTTTTACATTCGTCTGTATTTTTTTACTCTGCGTTTTTTCTGACTGCTGCGGACATTGGATATCAAAGCGATATATACTATCACAAGTATGATTGCAACAAAAAATGCCAACCAGAACTGCCAAGAGCTGAGAATAACCTTAAAGATATGCATTGCATAGGCTAAATCGCTACGCTCTACATCCTCTGTAGCTATAAGGTCTACAGACTGTACTGCCTCACCCTTATAGTAAACAGTTGCTGTGCCGATGATTGTGCCTTTTTCGATAGGTGCGTCTACTGACTCGGGAATGTTCGGCTCAACAGTAACGTCCTCGGGCAGGTGGTCCTTGGGTAGAATTGTATTAACTGTACGAGCAGGATACAAAAGAACAGTGTCGTCGGAGGAGGTGTAATTGACCTTTGCCTCACAGACGGGGGTATCGGTAGTCAGCATTCTGGAAAGCTCCAAATCAAGAAGAGCCCAACGGAGGAGCTGTTTTGCATCGGTCATTGCTCCGTTGTGGTCAGAGCCCTCGTAGGGAGCACCCATACATATACACATATATGCATAGCCGTCAGCGATTGCGGTAGTAATAAGACATCTACCTGCCTCGTCGGTGGTACCTGTCTTGATGCCTCTTGCATAAGTGTAATAATAATCTCCGCCTCGGTTTATATCTATCATAAAGTTGGTTGTTACCAGAGGATAGGTATCACCCTCACAATAATAGGTAGCTGTGTTGGAAATATCGGAAAACAAGGGCAATGACAAGGCATAAGAGGTTATCTTGTACAAATCGTATGCAGTGGAATAATGGTCATCATCGTGAAGTCCGTGAGGATTGACAAAATGAGTATTCTCGCAACCAAGCTCCTGTGCCTTATCGTTCATCATATCAACAAACTTGTCGATATCACCACCGCTAACATAGTCTGCAAGAACTAAGGCGGCATCGTTACCTGAGGTAACCATAAGGCAATGGACAAGGTCTATAACGGAGACTTCCTCCCCTACTTTGTAATCAAGACCTGACATACTGCTGCCTGTACCGAGAAGAGGATTGAGAACCTCCTGACGGATTTTAACCTTGGTGTTGTAAAAATCCTCTACATTTTCGGAGACAATGATGTAGGTCATAATCTTGGTGAGGGACGCAGGATAACGAACCTTGTTTGCGTTTTTCTCCAGAACAGGGATACCCGTATCCATATTTATAAGAAGGACTGTTTCGGACTCAATTTCTTTATCGTAGCTATATGTAATGGCTGACGCAGAGAAAACCGAAGTCAGCACTATAAATAATACACAGGTTATACTCAGGACCCTTAAAAACCTTTTCATAAAATATTCCTTTCATACTCACAAAATACACTCAGGCAACCTACAGTTACCTTTGACATACATAAAATCCTATGATAATATAGAGTTATTATACAATACTCGAAAATCTATTGCAATCAGTTTTGGATTTTTTCTAAGGAGTTTTTACCGTGATTTATGTTACAGGCGATACACACGGCGATATAAAAAGGTTCAAAAAAAGAGAACTTAAGAAATTAAATAAAAAAGATTATCTTATAATCTGCGGTGACTTCGGATTTTTATGGGATGAAAGCGAAGAGGAAAAAGAAAAACTGGAGTTTCTGAAATCTCTGAAATTCACTATTCTTTTTGTAGACGGTACTCACGAAAATTTTGATATGATTGAATCTTACCCTACTGTGGATTTCTGTCAAGGCAAGGCAACAAGAATTGCAAGAAATATTTTTCACCTGCAAAGAGGAGAAATATACAATATTGACGGCAAGTTTATCTTTACCTTTGGTGGCGGAGTCAGCTCGGATTTGCAGCAGATTATGGACAGCGGTACCTGGCAGGAGCGAGAGCTCCCTACTGAGGAGGAAATGATTAAGGCGGTAAACAAGCTTAAAAGCTTTAACTGTGAGGTTGACTACATAATTACCCACGAAACCTCGGCAACATATAAGCACAAAATATGGCACAACTGTCAGAAGAATCCTGTCAACGATTTTCTTGAAAGGCTTTCCACGGAAGTACGGTACGACAAGTGGTTCTTCGGTAATCTGCATGTAGACTTTGTGGTAGCGGAAAATGCTTTTGCTGTATTTGAGGAGATAATTCCTATTGACGGAGTAAGAAAAAGCAGACAGTTCTAAAAAAAAGCACCCTTGAGTTCATTATAACTCAAGGGTGAAATTTTTAGTTCATTGTTCCCTCAGCATCTTTGAAAAGACGCTTGATAGAGCCTCGGAGGAGCCTGTATTTTTGTGATGATAAATCGGGGCTGTCAGACAACACTTCATCGGCTATTGCCTGAGAAAGAGCCAGAGTATCCATATCGGAAAAATCTGCTATGGAAAGCTTTGGCAGTCCGTGCTGACGCTCACCGAAGAAATCACCGGGACCTCGAAGTCGCAAGTCCTCGTCAGCAACCACGAAGCCATCGTTGGTGCTACACATAACATTAAGACGGCGGAGAGTTTCTTCCTTCTGATTGTCAGATACAAGGATACAGTAGGATTTGGTGTCTCCCCTACCTACTCTTCCTCGAAGCTGATGAAGCTGAGAAAGTCCGAACCTCTCGGCATTTTCTATCATCATTACTGTGGCATTTTTCACATCTACGCCAACCTCGATAACAGTAGTTGCAACAAGGAGATTTAATTTACCTAAGGCAAAATCCCGCATTGTTTTTTCTTTATCGGAATATTTCATTTTGCCGTGGATAATTCCCACCGCATAGTCGGAAAACTCGCTGAGCATTAACTCGGCAGCATATTCCTCGGCAGCTGCAAGAGAGGAGTCGTCCTCCTCAACCAAGGGACAGACTATGTACGCAGAGTTGCCCTTGTCTATTTCCTTACGGATAAAGCCATAGGCACGGCTACGCTTGTCGGTGCTGATAAGCATTGTATCCACAGGCTGTCTGCCCGGTGGCAATTCGTTGACAACGGAGATATCCAAATCACCGTAGATGATAAGTGCCAGAGTTCTGGGAATGGGAGTGGCACTCATTACAAGAAGATGAGGTGCCTGTCCTTTGCTGAGAAGTTTTGACCTCTGGGCAACGCCGAAACGGTGCTGTTCATCAGTAACGGCAAGTCCTAAAGCTTTGAACTCGGTCTTCTCGGTAATAAGAGCGTGGGTACCTACTATGATATCAAGTTCACCCGATGTAATTTGTTGACGGACGGACTTTTTCTTTGCGGGTGTTAAAGAACCTGTAAGTAAGCCGACACGCACATCTGAGCCCTCAAAAAGCTTTGTGAGTGTATTAAAATGCTGTTCCGCAAGAATCTCCGTAGGTGCCATAAAGGCTGCCTGTTTGCCGTTTTTTACAATATTATAACAAGCTGCGGCTGCGATTGCGGTTTTACCTGAGCCAACATCACCCTGAATAAGCCTGTTCATAGGATGGACAGAGTGAAGCATATCACAGGAAATATCCTGCATTGCTCTGAGCTGTGCTCCTGTGGGTGTGAAAGGCAGAAGATGTAAAAATTCGTCGGTGTAATCTTTTTCGATGTTAGTGCCCTTTGCTTTATTTTGTTCAGTCTTTAGAAACCGAATACCAAGGGACAATACCAGAAGCTCCTCTACTGTAAGTCGGCGTTTTGCCTCTGCCAGTGCTTTGGGTGATGAGGGGTTATGGATATTTACTATTGCTTCTCTGAGTCCGCAAAGCTTGTATCTCTTCCTGATTTCCTCGGGTATAGGGTCAGAAACCTCTGAGGGTAAAAGTAAAATTGCCTGTGCCACGGCATTTTGGACAGCTTTGTTAGTTAAACCTGCAGTTAAGTTATATATCGAATGATATCCACCTGTGGCTTTGGATACAGGAATAAACTCGGGAGAAACCATTTGTACTCCCGAAAAATCTCTTGTGGCTTTGCCGTAAAAATAATACTCTGTGTCGAATTTGAGCATAGAGGTAATATATACATTGTTGAAGAATACAATCTTCATAACATCATAGGAATCGGATATCTCTGCTCTGACCATATATTTTTTGCCCGGAATTCTGGACTCTCTTATTGGAGCAGAAAGCTTTCCTTTGATACAACAGACCTCTCCCCCTTGTACATCACGAATACCGACAGGATTGCTCCAATCCTCGTAGTCTCTGGGAAAATAATAAAGCAATGCCCCCACACTGTTTATGTTAAGTTTGTGGAAAAGCTTCTCTTTAACAGTGCCGACACCCTTGAGAGTATTAATGGGTTGTTCAAATAATGATGCCATAATAATCGTACCTAAAATAAGTATAATTCAGAAAAAGGCGGACAAAAATGTCCGCCTTTCGTTTTATTGGTTACTGTGCAGATTCAATACCGAGAATGTAATAATAAATGGGCTGACCGCCGTTTATCATATTGATATCTACGTTATTGCCATACTTGAGGATAAGCTCGTCGTAAACCTCTTGAGCGTCCTGCTCGGTGATGCCCTGTCCGTAGATAAGTGTTACGAACTCAGAATCCTTGTTAATCATAGACTTGGCAAGTTTGAGAAGAGCCTTCTTGGGAGACTTATCGGCAACGGTGAGCTTACCGTTATCAAGACCGATGATGTCGCCTTCCTTAATCTTCTTCATACCAAACTCGGAATCACGGGCAGCAAAGGTAATCTGTCCTGTGGAAACATTGCTGAATGCCTCCTGCATTGTGCCCTTGTTGATAAATGCATCGCTATCGGGGTCATAGGAAAGCATTGCAGTAATACCCTGAGGAATGGTCTTGGTAGGAAGAATGATAACTTCTCTGTCCTCAACAATCTTTGCGGTCTGCTCTGCAGCCATGATGATGTTCTTGTTGTTAGGTAAAACGAAAACAGTCTTTGCAGGAGTTGCCATAACTGCCTCGTAAATATCGTCTGTGCTGGGGTTCATACTCTGACCGCCGGAAACAACGTGTGTACAACCGAGGTCCGTAAAGAGTGTAGTAAGACCCTCACCTGATGCAACTGCAACAAAGCCGATTTCCTCTTCGGGAGCAACTGCCTCAAGCTTCTTGGACTTACGGCTTTCGTTCTCAGCCTTAGCCTGTTCGTGCTGCTGACGCATATTCTCAACCTTAACTGTGAGGAGCTGACCATACTGAAGACCTCTTTGGAGTGCCTTACCGGGATCCTCTGTATGAACGTGAACCTTGATGATTTCTTCGTCGTCAACTACAACAACGCAGTCACCGATTGTCTCAAGATAAGCACGAAGCTTCAGAGGAGATGTTGTGATAGAAGCATCTCTGCCAACGATAAACTCTGTGCAATATGTGAAGTTGATAACCTCATCAAACTCGGCAGCTGCACTTCTGAAGGAATCGTCTTCTGTGGAAACAGGTGCAGACTGAGATGAATCATACTCAATCATTACGCCGTCCTTGATGTAAGAAAGCATACCCTCGAAGATAACGAGTAAGCCTTTACCACCGGCATCTACAACTCCTGCCTTCTTAAGAACAGGAAGAAGCTCGGGTGTTCTCTGGAGGGATGCCTCGGCTGCTGTGCAAACTACTGACCAAACCTCTGCAGGGTCGTTAGTCTTCTTGACAATCTTTGCACCTTCTTCGAAAGCTTCTCTTGCAACTGTAAGGATAGTACCCTCGGTGGGCTTCATAACTGCCTTGTAAGCAGCATCAACACCCAGACCCAATGCCTTAACCAAATCTTTGCCTGTTGCCTGTTCCTTGCCCTCGAGACCCTTAGAGAAGCCTCTGAAGAGAAGTGAAAGGATAACACCTGAGTTACCACGTGCACCACGAAGCATAGCAGAAGCGATAACCTTAGCAACCTCACCTGCATTATCAGAATCACAGGCGGAAACAGCCTTGACTGCTTCGCTGATAGTCATTGACATATTTGTACCTGTGTCACCATCGGGTACAGGGAAAATGTTGAGGTCGTTAATTCTTTCTTTCTGAGAGCAGATATTGTTTGCGCCCGAAATTACGGCCTGCTTTAACATTGATCCGGTCAGCATTAGAACACACATCCTTAAATCACATTATATATTTAGTATCGTATTTTCTCAAATAATACCAGCATAATTATAAATGAGATAACGCTTTGTTTCAAGTAAAATTTTGAAAAATTGTTTATTTGCATAAAATAATCAGCCATACATAACAAGATTTGACAATTAACACATACAGATTTTATCCAACTGAAAAGCTTTCAGCAGAAATTGTCTTACCTGTTTTTTCGTCAATTTCAAAGAGGACACAATCCATAATACACTTACCTTGGGCGGTATCAAACCGCTGTGGAAGCTTTGTGACAAAATTGTCGATTATTATCTGAGGCTCCACACCAAGGACGGAATCCATGGGACCTGTCATACCTGTATCGGTAATGTAGCCTGTACCCTCAGAGAGCACCTGAGCATCGGCGGTACGGACATGGGTATGTGTACCGAAAACTGCAGAAACTCTGCCGTTGAGATAAAAGCCCATAGCACGTTTTTCGCTGGTTGCCTCTGCGTGGAAATCAACAATAATAATTTTGGAATCTATTTCCTTGAGGATGCTGTCTATAGTCTTGAAAGGACAATCCACAGGTGCGGGGTTGTATGTGTTACCAAGAAGATTTATTACTGCAACAGAGCATCTTCCCATATCAAGAGTGCAGACTCCCCTGCCCGGAGTTGTGGAGCTTGGGAAATTTGCAGGACGGATAATAAACTCATTTTCGTCCAGATAAGGATATATCTCTTTTCGGCGAAATGCATGGTTTCCCAATGTGATTACATCCACACCGCTTTGAAAGAGAAAATCTGCAGACACAGGCAAGACTCCGTTGCCGTCGGCAGAATTCTCACCGTTGCAGATAACAATATCTATTCCCATTGTGTGCTTAAATGCAGGAAGCTTTGACCGTAAAAATCGGGAGCCGACTCCTGCCACAACATCACCAATACAGAGAATTCTCATTAAATCACCGATTCTATGTTAATTTTTAATAAGTATACCACAGATCGGTTCAGTTGACAATAATGTTTTCTCTCTTCGCTATATCCTCTGTACAAGTGTAATTTACATCTAAGATGTATTTTCCCTCGGTATCTGTAAAATTATACTCTGTTGTGATTTCGCTGCAATTCTGAAGGCTGAAAAGCCGCCAGAGTGACTCGTCCACAGACAAGCGGTTTTTCGCAGAGTCAGGGGTTAGCGTAAAGTTTTCCTCCTGATACAGAGTACAATGCTCTGTGTGAACGCCTAAGGGTATGACTGTATCATTAAGACGAATCATTTGGGTTGTGGTTACCGAGGAATACTCTGCACTGATATTCTTAGCAGTTAGCGGAAATTCAAACCAAAGGAACAAAAGATTATGTCTTTTGAAAACCTCTGTGTAGCTTTTATATTGTGAGGATTTATCTGCACTGAAGGTGAGTGCCCGAGTTGTCTCGGCAAATACTTCTCCGTCTGCACACACATAACGTATGCCTCCCAAGGAGTCCTCTACTGCACCGCTTATGAGAAGCTGACCCTCTATTACCGCTGAGCCTTTGACTATATGTGCTTTGCCGGATTTTGTGTTGATTTCTTTTATTATTCCGTCAGAGGCAGCTACAATATTGCAAGGAGTCAAGGACTCTACTGTGTCGGGTTTTTGTTCTTTTTCTTTTATTTCAATCTGCGCTTTGGTACCAAGCACATTTATAGACATCCAACCTATCTCGTCAATTTCCTCCATAAGTTTTCTTTCGAGAGCATATACATCCAAGGTGTCCTTATATGTACCCAAGTGAAGTCCGCCTCGGTATATTTCCTCATATACTGCCGAGTAACTGACGGTTTCAACGCCGTTAATCTCTACTGTCCATATAAAGCTTCTGAGCAGTAAGGTAATAAGAATAAAAAGAACTGCTCCTGCAAGAATCCCTTTTCTGGCTCGATATTTATAAATAATAAAAGGAAGTCCGTGTCGGGATACTGTTCTGAGCCTCACTGAGGATTTGAATGCAATCCTTCTGATGTTCTTATAGTCCCTTAGAAACATTGATGCAAAAAAGCCGTCGTCTGTAGAAACAGGTGAAAACAGACGTATGCCTCTCCTTGCACAAAGGTTAATAAACCGTTCGGGGAATTTTCCTATTATACGAAAATCCACATAGCCTCTGAGAAAGCGAATTATATATAACAGCACCTTATCACCTACATACAAAATTCAATGTTCAGTATAAAGCCCTCTATGACTAATACTGTGGGAGATATACATTTTAGTGCCAGAGACCTGCCTGAGAAAACCACAGAATAATCGCCGAGATTTACGCGTATAACCTTGTTTGAATATTCCATTACTCCCTTTGAGCCTTCGATATTCACCGTGCGGTTATCGGTAATCTCAATGTGAGGCTTGTCGGTAAATATATCCTTGATTGATTTTTGAGGGCGGTCTTCCCTATTATCTTTACTATAAGAATGCTTCTTGTTAAAAGCCACTGTGTCACCGTCTTTTTTTATTATTAATAATTTTTATGCAATCTGTCACATATATATTATCCGGTGACGAAAATGAATTTTTATAAAATACTTAGCAAGGTTCATATATTAAGGCTATGGTCTGTTGTGGGGATTGCCCTCGGTATTCTGCTTATATTCCCCAAAGAGTGCAGAGACGGTGCCACTAACGGCGTATACCTATGTATTCAGGTGCTTATACCCTCTTTGTTTCCGTTTATGGTCCTTGCAGGATTCTGTGTTCAAAGCGGTATGATAAACAGGACACCGAATTTTTTTGAGAAGGTTTCCAGAGGGTTATTTAACTTACCCAAGGAAACTCTACTGTGTGTTTTCTTGTCGCTGATCGGAGGCTATCCCATAGGTGCTAAATGTATAAAAGAGCTGTACACTGAGGGGATGATATCTGAGGCTCAGGCAAAGAGGATGTCTATGTTCTGTGTTGCATCGGGAAGCGGATTCTTGGTAACCTATCTTGGAACGGTGATGATGGGAAGCACAGAGCTTGGGTATATTTTTCTTATTTCTCAGATTATAGGCGTTATAACTGTGGGAATACTCAGCAAGGGTATTAAGTTTGAAAAAGATGAAAGCATCTGCAAAATGGAAACGACTCCGGACACAAGGGATATTAACTATACAGATGCACTTATAAACGGTGTATATGGAGGCATAATCTCCTGTGCAAATATGTGTGCGATGGTAGTGCTCTTCGGATGTATATGCGAGGTGTTTATGACACTTGCTGATAATCAAAGCGAATATATGTGGCTTGTGGCACTAATTGAGATAACAAACGGAACTAAGATACTGACCGGTGCTGACTACTCTCCTGTGCTGATATCTGCACTATGCGGATTCGGGGGGCTGTGTGTTCACTTCCAGATTTTTTCTATACTGGGAACACTTAAGGTACCGAAGCTTCCTTTTTATTTATTCAGAATACTTCAAGGACTGATAACAGGCGGAACAACCTACATTATTCTGAAAATATTTCCAAGATACTCCCAGGTTTTCTCAACAGTTGAATATGCAAAAGGTGAGCTATCCTCGGGAGTAATCGGATGCATATTTCTGATAATACTATGTGTGGTATTCCTTGTATCAACAAGGCAAACCCACAGAAAAACGCATTTTTAACATTGATAATACGGGAGGTAGTTATATGTGCGGAATAGCAGGATTTTTAAGCAGTAATTACAATTTGTACCGGCAAGGTAATGTGCTGGAGAGAATGTCCTCTACACTTAAAAGCAGAGGTCCTGACCAGGACGGAATGTATGTTTGCGAGGAAGCAGCACTTATTCACAGGAGACTTTCTGTAGTGGACCCTGTCGGCGGAATACAGCCTATGGTCTACAGAGAAGGTGAAGAATGTTATGTTCTTGTATACAACGGAGAACTATATAATACAGAGGAGCTCAGAGGAAGACTGATAGCCGACGGCTATAGCTTCGAGAGCAAAAGCGACACAGAGGTTGTGCTTAAATCCTATGTGAGATGGAAAGAAAAATGTGCTGATAAATTCAACGGAATTTTTGCATTTGGAGTATACGAAACTAAGAAAAAGCGTCTGTTTTTGTGCCGAGACAGAATAGGTGTAAAGCCACTTTTCTATACACATAAGGGAGAGGATTTTGTTTTTGGGTCTCAGATTAAGACTCTGCTAAAAAGCGGTGTGGCGACTCCCTGTATAAATGAGGAAGGGTTAAATGAAATATTCTTTTTAGGACCTGCTCGGACACCGGGGAAAGGGATATTCAAGGATATTAATGAGCTTTTACCGGGTGAATACGGCTTCTATCAAAACGGAAGCTTTACAAAAAGCAGATATTTTACAATTAGGGCTTTAGAGCATAAGGAGAGCTTAGATGATACAATTGAGCACACGAGATTCCTTATTGAAGACTCCATAAAAAGACAGCTTGTATCTGATGTGCCTCTGTGTTGTTTTCTGTCGGGTGGGCTTGACTCCAGTATTATCACAGAGACAGCCTCGTCATATTACAGAGAAACAGGAAGAGGAAGGCTATGCACCTATAGTGTAGAATACGAGGACAATGATAAGTATTTTACAAAAAGTCTGTTCCAGCCTAATCAGGATATTGACTACATTCACCTTATGACAGAACACGCCGACACTGAGCATTATCAGGTTATTATCAACAATAGCCGACTGGCAGAAGCCCTGAATGATGCTGCCTATGCCAGAGATTTGCCGGGCATGGCAGATGTGGACTCGTCGCTTCTTCTATTCTGTAAAGAGGTTAAAAAGGATTTCACCGTAGCATTGTCGGGTGAATGTGCAGACGAACTGTTCGGCGGATACCCATGGTATCATAACAAGGAAATTCTCTTTGAGGAATGCTTTCCTTGGTCAAGGAGTCAGGATATCCGAAGAAAGATACTGAAAAAGGGACTGCTTCCAAAGGGCGAGGAGTATGTTCACGAGCGTTACCTTGATACTGTGAAGTTGGCAGAAAAACTCCCCCACGACTCAAAGGAAACCTCACGAATGAGAGAGATGTTTATGCTGAACTTCTATTGGTTTATGCAATGTCTTCTGGACAGAAAAGACAGGTGTTCTATGGACTGCGGTCTGGAGGTAAGGGTACCATTCTGTGACTATAGAATTGTGGAGTACGCCTACAATATGCCTTGGGAGATGAAGGCTCTCGCAGGTAGAGAGAAAGGCATTGTACGAAAAGCTTTCGAAAACATTCTCCCCTATGAAATATGCTACAGAAAGAAAAGCCCTTACCCTAAAACTCACAATCCCCTATATATGAAGCTGGTGTCGGATAAGGTCAAGGAGATACTGCAAAAAAAGACTATTTTGACAGAAATGCTCTCTGTTGAAGGTATTGAGGATATTATGGAAAACCCCGATAAAATATCCTCACCCTGGTACGGTCAGCTGATGAGGGCTCCGCAGATTCTGGCATATATCATTCAGCTTGACTATTGGTTTAATAAGTTTGATGTGAAGATAGATATATAAATTATGGTTGTAAAAAGTCACCTTTGATGATAAAATACAGATGAGGTGAGATTATGACCAAGCATAGATATATGAAGCTTAAGGAGTGGTTTTTGAATCACAAGACCGCACTTAGGATTCTTGAGATATTATATAAGCTGTTGCCCATAGTTATGATAGTTGCTGTCCCTGTAGTGTTGGCAATAAAGGCTTTCTCGGGATTTGACAGAGAGCTTATCAGGATGATTATTGTACCGTTGGCGGTGCTGATAGAAGTGACTGTTCTTAGGAAGATAATCAAAAAGCCTCGTCCCTATGAAAAATATAATACAGAGCCTGTTATAAAGCGTGAGGGCAAGGGTGAGTCCTTTCCCAGCAGACACACTGCATCAGCGTTTATTATTGCTATGTGCTGTATCCCGGTATCTTTATGCCTTACTATTGTGCTTAGCGTGGTGGCTCTTATGATTGCACTTTCCCGTGTGCTGTCGGGTGTGCATTATATAAGCGATGTGGTTGCAGGTGCTGTGATATCTATTGTTACAGGAATTATTTTCTTTGTTATATTATAAAATCAGAAAAAATCCCGTGTATGTTTTATCATACACGGGATTGGTTATTTTAGAAGTATTAATAATATTTAGCAAATTAGCAATGGGATATCAGGTCTTTTACAACTTCTGAGGCTATTATCAGTCCTGCTGTTGAAGGGACAAAGGATATACTTGCTACCGAGGGTTTGCCTGATGAATCAAGAGCGGATACGGGAACAATGGGAGATTCCTTTGTATAGACTGTTTTCAGGTGGGTTATGCCCTTTTCCTTTAGAAGTCTGCGGATTGTACGAGCCAAGGGGCAGACAGAGGTTTTTGACAAATCCGCCACCTCTATCTCTGTGGGATTAAGCTTGTTACCAAAGCCCATACTGCTTATGACAGGAATATCCTGTGACTTTGCACGGCAGATTATATCCACCTTTGCGGCTACCGTATCAATAGCATCAATAATATAATCGTAGCCCGTAAGGTCAATTTTATCCCCGACCTCCGGTGTATAAAAGATATCAAAGCAATTCACCTTAATTTCGGGGTCAATATCTTTGACACGGTCTTTTATCACCTGCGTTTTCTGTTTTCCTACTGTGCTTTCCAAAGCAATAATCTGGCGATTGAGGTTGCTTTTGGCAACTGTATCGGGGTCTACCACATCGATACTACCCACACCGCTTCGTGCCAATGCCTCTACAACATATCCGCCAACACCGCCAACGCCGAAAACTATTACTCGGGAACGTCTGAGTTTTTCAAAGGCGTTATCGCCTATTAAAGCCTTAGTTCGTATATATCTATCCATATTAAACACCTGATTTTTCTGTGATTTTGAGAAGTTCTGCTTCTGTTAAAAAGCCTTTGGATGCTCCGCTTTCGCCAATTTTGTAAGAGGCAAAATACATAGCCCTATGTAAGGACAAGTGAGGATTATTGCACTGAGCATAAAAGTGCAGAAAAGCTGAATAAAGGCTATCCCCTGCTCCTACTGTGTTGATAACGGGTCGGGTGTATACCGCAGGAAAATGTGTGAAGGTATCGTCACAGCGTGTATAGAGAAGTGCACCGTTACCTCCCATTCCTACAACTATTACTGAGGGTGGGTAAGCCTTGGAAAGTTCACGGACAAAATCTTCTTCTCTGCCGAGAATGTTCTCGTTGCTGAGAAAGAGGATATCTGCCGCCGACATAAAACGAGCGTTGTAATTATCGTAAACATCCCACAAGCAATGCACATCCGTGGCTATGGGTACATTCAATTCCTTAGCCACAGGGATAAGTGAGGCACTGAAGTTTATATTGCATAGAGCCACAAGGTCTGCACCCTGCAAGACACTACGGAATGTATTCTCGTCGTAGGATAAGTCCTGATTATCGGTAAGGTCACAGATAATGTATCGTCTGCCTGAGTTATCATAGAGGACCACAGATTGGGCGGTAGATTTATTCTTTGAGAGAATATTGTCTGTAGAAATACCGTTATTTAACAGATAATCCTTTATAAGCTTACCCGACAAATCATTGCCACACATAGAACAAAGTGCCACATCATCACCTAAGGTATTAAGTGCAAGGGATATGTTGAGACCTACACCTGCAGGATTTGTATTAACTGCAAAGTTTCGGTAATCTATGGGGCGGTATTCCACAGGGAAGCTTTCTACATAAGCTGAGGTCTCTACATTCACGAGTCCGCAGACTACAATTTTGCTCATATCTGTCACCTCTTTTTCTTAAATCATTATATTGGAAAATACAAATTCCGTCAACAATATGTTTCCTGCAATAAGTTTAAGACTCTTGCTAATAATAAACCTACAATCGGGAGGTCAGCTATGGAAAATATTAGCAAGAGAAATTTATTTAATAAACATATATCCCCTGCCGCTAAAAAGGCATATATATTTGTTAGCCCTGTTACTGCTATTGCAGGGATTTTCCTTGGTGTGGGGATTTTGGGAGATTTTATCTTTAATTCTTTGGAAAACACAGAGGATGTGACTGCATTTTTCTATGACCTTGGGCTACTTGTCAGCAGTCTTATTTTACCCTTTATTTCGTCTATTATAGGACTAAGTCTCGGAGGTGTGTACGGACTTACAGGCGGTGTAATATCGGGAATACTGGTGTCCTCAGGCTCGATAATAGGCAACATACCCGGAGAAATCAGAGGAGCTTCGGGTATCTTGGGTGCTGTGGCGGTAGGAATTGTCAGCGGTTTTGCAGGTTTACTATGCAAAAAAGCTCGGGTGAGGCTGAATATCAAAAACAGATACAGACCGCTGCTGATTATACTTGTAATTACAATCGGGATTTTCGGTGCACTTATATTAGGGAGTATATGCAATTATCTGAATACAAACCTGTCTTATATGTTGGCAGGAATCAGCTCTTTCAGTAAAATACTGACGGTTTTACTTTTGGGATTTATGGTGGCAACGGATATAGGAGGACCGCTGTATTTATCTGCATATCTCTTTGGCTCGGCATCTATTATGACTTTTGAGTCCTATTATATGGTTGCTGTTATATGTGCGAGTACTGTTGGGACGCTAACTATGGTAATTGACAATATACTGGACGGAAAGAAAAACGAAGAAAGAATATATTCAAGTTTACTCATTTTGCCCTGTTTACTGGGGATACCCCTGGGAAATATACCTTTTTTCCTCAGATACGGATTTAAGGGAGTACTATCGTCTGCTATAGGAGGAATTGTAGCGTCGGTACTCAGTTTTGTGTTTAATTTGGAGGCTATGTATTCCTCGGGAGGGTTATTATCTGTGATTGCAGGTGCAAATTTACCGGACACTCTTAATCTTTTTGTTGCTATATTTTCGGGTACTGTTATCAGTACATTTATGTTGAGGATTTTGAAAGGAGATATTATGCTCAGGAAAGTCCCTGTAAAGATTATAACAGAGGAAATTACCGCCTAAAAAATGCCGTTCAATTATGAACGGCATTTTTAGTTATTCGGTTATTTTGCCACCTGCAATAAGGGCGTTATCTATATACAGTACCATTGACTGACCTTGTGTGGCGGCACGTTGCGGTGTATCAAAGCGAACACAGAGTTTACCGTCATCGGTCATAAAGGCTGTTCCCTTTTGCTCGGGCTGGTTATATCTGACTCTGGCCGAGACTGACAGTTCACCTTCAATATCACAAATAGAGATGAAATTCACATCCTCCGCAAATACGGTATCGGTAAATAAATCCCGGTTATAACCTAAGGTAACGGTATTGTATTTCATATCCTTTGTAAGAACATACATAGGCTCAGGCAACGCGAGTCCGAGGCCTTTACGCTGACCTCGGGTGTAGCAAATGGCACCCTTGTGTCTGCCGAGGATATTACCCTCTTTGTCGATAAAGTTTCCCTCCTCGGTAACTACACCGCAGTGTTCACGAAGATAGTCATAATAGTTGCCCTCAATAAAGCAGATATCCTGACTGTCCTTTTTATCGGCAACTGTAAAGCCCTGCTGAACGGCTATTTCACGAACTTCTGTTTTGGAAAGTTCACCTATAGGCAGAAGCAGTCGGGAGAGCATAGACTGAGTTAGGTTATATAGTACATAGCTCTGGTCTTTTTTTGGGTCCAGTCCCTTGTGAAGTTCGTACCTATCTGTGTCGGGATTAAACTTTACCTGAGCATAATGTCCTGTGGCTACATAGTCAAAGTTATTCTTGTCTGCATAATCATATACGAAGGGGAGCTTTACGTAGCGGTTACAATCCACACAGGGGTTGGGTGTTTCGCCATTGAGATAGGACTGTGCAAATCTGTCGATAACCTCTTTGCGAAATTCACGGCGATAATCGGGATATACAAGGGGTATACCCAATTTTTCGCATAAGGACAGAGCATCATTATAATCGGTACTATTCTCTTTATCATAAAGGCGAAGCATTATACCTGTTACATCAAAGCCTCCATGTTGAAGCAGATATGCACACACAGCACTATCCACTCCGCCACTCAGGGCAACTAAAACTTTCTTACTCATAAAAATCTCTTTTCGTATAGGATACCTTAATAATATCACAGATAAAAAAATTCTGTCAACAGAAGTATATGGAAATTAAAAAAAGGACACAAGAAATAATCCTGTGTCCTTAAATTTTATCAAAATATTGTGGATTTGCGCGGAGGTCTCTTGGGGGATACCTTCTTAATCTCCATACACTCGTCGCACATATCCGCTACCTGTTGGGAATGGCTGACAAGAATTACACACTTACCGCTTTGTGCAAGTTCACGGAAGATTTCCATAATCTCTGCTTGTGTGTCAGAGTCCAGATTACCTGTTGGCTCGTCGGCAAGGATAATGTCGGGGTTGTAGGATAGTGCTCTGGCTATGGCAACACGCTGCTGCTGACCGCCTGAAAGGTGTAATACCCTGCGGTTCGCCTCGTCCTCATCAAGACCTACACTCCTCAGAAGCTCCATTGCACAGGCTTTTTTGTCTTTATCCTTTACACCTGCGATATCCATAGAAAGAACTACATTCTCCAAGGCTGTGAACTTTGTTAGCAGGTTATAGCTCTGAAAAATAACGCCAATATACTTACTACGGAACTTGTACTTATCAATAGACTTGATGTCAGCTCCGTTGTAGAGAATGCTTCCCTTGGTAGGAGATGCAAGTCCCGACAGAAGAGAAAGAAGTGTAGTCTTACCTGCTCCTGATTTTCCGATTATGCAGTACATCTTGCCCTTCTCAAAATCGTAGGATATATCCCGAAGGACAGGAGTTTTATCGTAGGAAAAGCTTATATTCTGAAGTGATAATAATGACATTTCTTCTCCTCCTTAATCTCTGTTAGCCAGAATCTTCAGCGGCTCGTATCTCATTACAAACAGCACAGAGGCTAAACCTGCAATGAAGGTCAGAAGAACGGCTATGCCAAACATCTGCGCCACAACTGTCAGATTCATTGCCGAGTTGACCTCGGTGACATAATCGGTAACGGCATTATCGGTAAACATATCTCGGAAGTTCTTACCACCGCCATCTGAGGGAATATCATCAGGAGCATTGCCACCCATATCCGAGGGCATATCCATAGAACCGCCTTCTCCCATCTCACCGGGTCTGCCGAAGTTATTTTCAATAGACATCTGCTGATTCTGCTGAGAGGTTATCTGGCTCTCAAGCAAAGCGTTGGTAACGGGTACGGAGCAGACTCCACCTATGATTATGCCCAGAATTACAACTGTTATTGTAATGAGGAAAATTTCGGTTAGGAACTGAAGCGCTACCTTGCTCTTCTTCATACCCATAGCGGTGAGAACACCGATTTCGTACTTACGTTCTCTGACGTTGAAGATATTGAGAACTATGAGAATAACAGCACCAATGATGAGAATTACAAGCAAGAACCAACCAGCCATAGTGCTCAAGGTCTCAAGCGGTAAAAGGCTATTCTCGAATGCGGTTATATCTGATGAAGAAACTGTGTATGTATCGTCAAGTCCAAGCTCACGGACCTGCTCCTCGAACTCGTAGTAAGCATCTGTGTCAGCAAACACATAGGTGCCCGAAAGACTGCCTGTGAGGGTACTTGCATAGGACATACCTGTGTTTTCGTCTGTGACTGTTACTGTGGAGTCTGCGGAGGACTCAATAATCGATGAAAGAGCGTTGTAGCTCATATAAATCTTATTGGCAGGGTCTGAATTAGAAAAACCCATAGCAGAAAAGCTTGTTTCGTTAGCAGATGAATCCGAATACAGACCTACAACTGTGAGAGTGTAGGTTTCTTCCTCGTTGTTGGGATTTGTGATAACTACTGTGTCGCCTACGGAAAGAGAGTTGTATATAGCAAGTTCCTCGGAGATGATACAGTTATACTCAGAGGTACCCTCGTCGAACACAACACCATCGGTAACGGTGGCAACACCACTTTGAAAGTCTGTCATTGCTGACTCAGAGCTGAAGCCCTCGATAGTAAAATCGGTCTGATTCATAGCTATCATAGAGCCACCCATACCGCCCTTGCCACCTGAGGAAAAATCACCACCCTGCATCATATCAGAAGGAAAGCTTTGCTCCTCTGTAGCGGTGTCTGCTTCGTCCTGTGTTGAGGTGGTATCTGTGGAAACAGGCAGAAAATCATCGCTGCCATTTACAGAAGCGGTCATTGAATAGTAAAAATCCTTGACAGAATCAGCCTCTGCATATAACAGATACTCCTCCAGAGTGAGGGCTGATGCATCGCCCATCATCTGAGAAAATTGGTCTCTGTCAAAAGAAGGCATTCCACCCTGAGACTCATCTCCTCTGCCGTTACCACCCATCTGACTCATCATAGACTGACGGTCATAGGATATGGTAGCAGTAACGGTCATAGAGTCGAGAGTATCACTCTTGGCACTTTCTGCTGCCTGACGTATTGAAAGACCGATACACGCTGACACCGCAATCACAAGGACGATAATACCGATGAGGATATTTCTGCCTTTGCTACGGGATATACATCTCAGCGCATTCTTAACAATATACATATAATCTTCCTTTCGTGGATAATACCCTAAGAATATAAAGGTTGAGAATTAAGATTATGTAAGGATTTCTTGAAAATTGTGTGAAAATTGTTTATCAACAGCAGTTGAATGATTTGAATTATTGTTTGGGGATTTTTAATTGACACTTAGATATATAAACTGTATAATGTAGTAGAGAAGAAAGTTGATATTATTAAGAATATAATATCGTAGAGTGGAAAAATGAGAAAAATTATAACGTTCTTTAGCAGGGTTGCCTCAGGCAGCCTTATTCGCTTATTCCGAAATTTGAACCTTGTTCATAAGGAATCGGGCAAAAACAGAATAATAATCTTTTTTGATATGATATACTCTATGTTTGCTTACGGCACAGGTTATCTTGACTATATGACCTTCGGGTTTGCATATATCAAAAGGGATAAAAGAAAAACTTTTATGACTATGGATGACAACATCCAAATGTGCAAAAGTATGAATCAGAGTATAGCCTCGGATATCTTTGAGAACAAGCTATTATTCGCCAAGACTTTTGAGAAATATCTGGGTAGAGGCTATGTTGACCTAAAGGATGGTATAGAGGCTTTCCGTGATTTCTGCAAAGGAAAAGACAGTTTCTTTGCAAAGCAACCTGAGTCTTTCGGCGGATTGGGTGTCAGAAAAGTTTATCTTGAGGGCAAGGATATCGACAAGCTATACAGTGAGCTTATGAAGGATAAAATGTATCTTGCAGAAGATACTATAACTCAACATTCCGAGATGAACAAGCTCTGTGAAAAGTCGGTCAACACCATACGTATGGTAACTATCCTCAGTGATAATAACAAACCTCACCTTATATATTCTTTGGTGCGAATCGGCTCGGGTCAAAAGGATGTAGACAACGTTACAAGCGGAGGTATGTATACTCTGCTATCGGATACCGGTGAAATTACTCATCCCTGTTTCTGTGACAAGACTGTATCCTATTATGAAAAGCATCCTGTTAGCGGATTTCCTTTTATGGGATTCAAGGTTCCTTTCTTTGAAGAAGCCAAAGAGTTATGCTTTGACGCTGCAATTGTGGAAAAACGTATCCGATATGTTGGCTGGGACGTTGCCATTACTCCTTTAGGACCGGTTTTAGTTGAAGGTAACAGTTTACCCGGATACGATATGCCACAGAATCACCGCTTCCACGACGACGGCTGTGGTATAAAAGCAAAATTTGAAGCCGCTATAAAAGATTGATTTTGCTTTGAAGAAATCCACATAACCCTATTGACAGGTCTGTTTTATGGTGATATAATACCCTTAATTTAACATACTAAACCGTTGAAGCGGAGATAACGGCAATAATGCCTATACAGAGAACCCGTGGTGCTGAGAGTCGGGTAAGAAACAAGTTGTCAAATGGACCGCTGAGGGTGCAGTCAAATGTGGTATGCACAGAGTATTCTGCAACGTGAGGCTTACGTCAGTAGTCGGGGATATGCTTGTATCCTGCAAAGGGCATAGCTATAGGCTATGAATTCAAGGTGGCACCGCGGATAAGTAATTATTCGTCCTTGACAGTCTTATATTCTGTCAAGGGCGTTTTTATTTTCGCTTTGGCATCCGGAGGAACACTATGATATTACTTACAAAACGATGGCGTACTGATGTTTGATAACAACATTACTTTTATATATAATTCGGAGGTACTATTATGAATTTCAACGGTATTGATTTTGAGACTTACTTCAAAAACTATCCTGATAAAAACGGCTACTTCGGTAAATTCGGAGGCTCCTATATTCCCGAAAATCTCCAGAAGGCGATGGAAGAAATCACCGAGGCATACTTCACTATCTGCAAATCAAGAAAGTTCATTGCAGAGCTGAGAAGAATCCGCAAGGAGTTCCAGGGCAGACCTACTCCTATATCTCATCTGGAGAGGCTGTCAAATTCTCTGGGTAATGTTCAGCTTTATGTTAAGCGTGAGGACCTTAACCACACAGGTGCACACAAGCTCAACCACTGTATGGGTGAGGCTCTCCTTGCAAAGCATATGGGCAAGAAGAAAATTATAGCAGAAACAGGTGCAGGTCAGCACGGTGTTGCTCTGGCAACTGCGGCTGCATACTTCGGTCTTGAGTGCGATATATACATGGGCTCTGTTGATATAAAGAAACAGGCTCCCAACGTAGCAAGGATGAAGATTCTGGGTGCAAATGTTGTTGAGGTTACTCATGGTCTTGCAACACTTAAGGAGGCTGTGGATGCAGCTTTCGATGCCTATAGCAGAGAGTACAAGGATGCTATCTACTGTATCGGCTCTGTTGTTGGTCCTCACCCCTTCCCCATGATGGTAAGAGATTTTCAGAGCGTGGTTGGTATTGAGGCAAGGGAGCAGTTTCTGGAGATGACAGGTGAGCTTCCTGATGCAATCGTTGCCTGTGTTGGCGGCGGCTCCAATGCTGCGGGATTTTTCTCGGGCTTCCTTAATGACCCTGTAGAAATTTACGGCGTTGAGCCCTTGGGCAGAGGTCCTAAAATGGGCGACCATGCCGCAAGTCTACAGTATGGCGAAGAAGGAGTTATGCACGGATTCAACAGTATTATGCTGAAGGATGAAAACGGCGAACCTGCTCCTGTATATTCTGTAGCCAGTGGTCTTGACTATCCCTCATCAGGTCCCGAACATGCATTTCTGCATACTCTGGGCAGGGTAAAATATGATGTTGTGAACGATGAAGATACAATTGACGCATTCTTCACGCTCTCAAGAAAAGAGGGTATTATCCCTGCAATCGAAAGTTCCCACGCTGTTGCCTACGGCATTAAACTTGCAAAGGAAATGGGCAGAGGCTCTGTACTGATTAATCTTTCAGGCAGAGGCGACAAGGATATGGACTACATCATCGAAAAATATGGTATAAGATAATAATGCTGAGAACTGCCGAAGAATTTATTTCTTCGGCAGTTATTTTTATAAAGGGATCATAGGTCAGGGAAATCGCCTTGACAAAGACTCATTAATATTATAAAATATTCGATAATGTATTTGTTACCACTCAGGTGATTTTCCTTTATATTACAACATAAACTCTAAGATTTGCCCCCATAGTTAAATGGATATAACAAACCCCTCCTAAGGGTTAGTTACAGGTTCGATTCCTGTTGGGGGTGCCAAAAAGCACTTGCAAACTGCAAGTGCTTTTTTAACAAAATCTGTCTTGGGTGAAGGAAATCACCTTATGTTGAAATCCGACTTCGTCGGCATATTATTACAAACTCAATTTAATCTGAGGCAAAAGGAAGATTCTGCAAAACGACACTTGGTTTTCATTTCAAATCTTTGAAAATTTGAATCTGCATTAAGTAAAAAACCGTGCTGTTTATTATTACAGCACGGTTTTCTTTATCTGCGTTTTTTGTTGTTACGATGTGCGGAAGCACTGCGAGAATAGCTGTGGGATTTTGACTGAGGTCTTGTCCCCTGCTTTGCACCCTTTTTGCCTGTCTGAGGCAAAGACAAAGGAGTTACAAGGCAATTTTTACCTGTGCCTATCAAATCCTTTCTTCCTGCCTTTATTAAGGCATCGTGAACTATGCGATGATTCTCGGGCTTATAATACTGGAGGAGTGCTCTTTGCTCTGCTTTTTCCCGAGGAGTTCGCGGAACATAGACCTCTTCCATTGTAAAAGGGTCAAGACCTGTGTAAAACATACAGGTGGAAACGGTACCCGGTGTGGGGTAAAAATCCTGTACCTGCTCGGGGTGTAAGCCCTCACGCTTGAGAAATCTTGCAAGTTCAATTGCATCGTTGATGGTGCTTCCCGGATGAGATGACATAAGATAAGGTACAAGGTACTGTTTTTTGCCGATACTTTCTGTTAGTTCATAGAAGCGTTTTTTGAAGCGGTTGTATACATCCACGGGAGGTTTGCCCATACGACTCAGAACATTTTCTGAGCAATGTTCGGGAGCCACCTTAAGCTGACCGCTGACGTGATGCTCCACGAGTTCTTTGAAGAAGGTTTCATCCTTGTCGGCTATGAGATAATCGAAGCGGATTCCGGAACGGATAAATACTTTTTTTACCTTGGGAAGAGCACGAATTTTTCTCAGTAAAGCAAGGTAATCGCTGTGGTCCACCTGTACCGCAGGACATTTTCTGGGGGCTAAGCATTTTTTGTCAGAACAGAGACCTCTTTTAAGCTGAAGCTCACAGGAGGGCTGACGGAAGTTAGCGGTGGGACCACCCACATCGTGAATATAGCCCTTGAAATCCGGCATTTCAGTTATCTGCTTTGCTTCTTCCAGAACAGATTCGTGACTACGACAGGAAATCTGTCTGCCCTGATGATAAGCGAGAGAACAAAAATTACAGGCTCCGTAGCAACCACGATTATGGATGATAGAGAACTTAACCTCTTCTATGCCGGGTACACCGCCCATTGCCTCGTAAGAGGGATGGTAGGTTCGCATAAAGGGTAAGGAATACACCCTGTCCATTTCTTCGGTTGTAAGAGGTGGCATAGGAGGATTTTGGACAACAATCTTGTCACCGTGGCGCTGGATAACAACTGAGCCACGAACTGCATCGTGTTCTGTCTGCTGGATACGGCAGGACTTGGCATAGTTTTTCTTACCTGTATCGGTAGGTGCAGACACTGCCTCAAAGCTTGGACATTCCCTGACAGGCCCCGGAGTATAATCGTGAGTTCTGACAGCGTAGCAGGTACCACGGACATCGGTGATATCCTTAATGTTTGTTCCTGCTTTCAGCTTATCTGCAATTTCCACAATGTGCTTTTCGCCCATTCCGTACATAAGAAGGTCTGCCTCGGAATCAATTAGGATTGAGGGGCGAACCTTATCATCCCAATAATCGTAATGGGCAAAACGTCTGAGGGAGGCTTCAATTCCGCCTATAGCAACAGGAACATCACCGAAAAGTCGGCGGATGTTATTTGAATATACTATTGTGGCTCTGTCGGGACGGCTACCTGCTTTACCGCCGGGGGTGTAGGCGTCGTCGCTTCTGGGCTTTTTTGCCGCGGTGTAGTGGGCTACCATAGAATCGATATTGCCACCGTTGACGAAAAAGCCGAGGGATGGTCTGCCGAAGCGAAGGAAGTCTGAATCGCTTTTGGGCTGAGAGAGAATACAAACCTTGTACCCTGCAGACTCCAGCACTCGGGATATAATAGCAGTACCAAAGGAAGGGTGGTCCACATAAGCATCGCCTGTTACCAGAACGAAGTCCGGACTCTCCCACCCAAGGTCAAGCATTTCTTTTTTTGTAATAGGTAAAAAGGGCATAATTAAAACCTCGCTGACTATTACTAAATAGTATATCATAGTGAAAATATAATTACAATTGAATTTTGACTATAAAATTAAGGCGGTATAGAGAAATATTTTTTGAATATAACTATTTACAAAGGGTTAAAGTATGAGTTAAAATAACATTGTGTATATGTATGGACACATATCCCTGTTGGAAGGAAGTATATTATGAAAATAAGAGTAGGAATCTTCGGCTATGGAAATTTGGGACGAGGCATTGAAAATGCAATCCGTCAGAATCCCGATATGGAGCTGGTGGCTGTGTTTACACGCCGTGACCCTTCTTTACTAACTATCAATACAGAAAGCGCCGAGGTTGTATCCGCAAAAGATGTGGCAGAGTATCAAGGTAAGATTGATGTAATGATTCTTTGTGGCGGTAGTGCTACAGACCTACCCCAGCAGACACCTGACCTTGCAAAAATGTTCAATGTAGTGGATAGTTTTGATACTCACGCAAGGATTCCCGAGCACTTCGAAAATGTTGACAATGCTGCAAAGGACGGCGGCAATGTGGCAATGATTTCTGTTGGTTGGGACCCGGGCATGTTCTCTATCAACCGTCTGTATGCAGGTGCAGTACTGCCCGAGGGTAAGGACTATACCTTCTGGGGTAAAGGTGTCAGCCAGGGTCATTCCGATGCTATCCGCAGAATCGAGGGTGTGCTGGACGCCAAGCAGTATACCATTCCTGTAGAGGCTGCTCTGGAGGCTGTAAGAAGCGGTTCGGCTCCCCAGCTGACAACCAGAGAGAAGCACCTGAGAGATTGCTATGTTGTGGCAAGTGAAGATGCAGATAAATCTCGAATTGAAAAAGAGATTAAGGAGATGCCCAACTACTTTGCTGATTACGATACAACCGTACACTTCATTACCATTGATGAAATGAAGCGTGACCACTCGGGTATTCCCCACGGCGGATTTGTTATCCGCACAGGCAAGACAGGTGCCAATAAAGAGCACAATCATATTATTGAATATAGTCTGAAACTTGACTCTAACCCTGAGTTTACTGCTTCTGTAATTGTAGCCTACGCAAGGGCAACCTACAGACTGAGCCTCAAGGGTGAAACAGGCTGCAAGACTGTGTTTGATATTCCCCCTGCACTACTGAGCATTAAGACTGCAGAGGAGCTTAGAAAAGAGCTTCTGTAATATATTAGTCAGATAAGGGTCTGCCGTAAAACAGACCCTTATAATTTTAATTTATTTTTATAAATCAGGATTTTTATTATAAAATATTTATAGGTTTATACCACCAAATAACTATTGACATTGCTACTTGGTTATGATAAAATATCCCTTGTACGAAACGGAGAGGTGTCCGAGCGGTTTAAGGAGCTAGTCTTGAAAACTAGTGATACCGAAAGGTACCAAGGGTTCGAATCCCTTCCTCTCCGCCAACATAGTTTATTGTATATTTTTTATATAGTTCACCAACACGGAGGATTACTCAAGTGGTGAAGAGGCTCCCCTGCTAAGGGAGTAGGTCGGGTAACCGGCGCGAGAGTTCGAATCTCTTGTCCTCCGCCAAAAAATGCAGATGCCCAAATGGGTATCTGCATTTTTTTGTTTGCGGTCGTGAGGGATTCGAACCCATCTAAATGCGGCGCGGATGAGCGCCGCCGGCGAGGGCTCGACCGAGCCGAACATTGATTAAATCGAATCCCTCATCCTCTGCCAAAAATCGACATTCT
>CAZRLC010000004.1:0-42171 GCA_964600975.1 uncultured Ruminococcus sp. | reverse complement strand
GGTGCGCCGAACTTCTTGTCAAGAACTACGTTTCTGCCCTTGGGTCCAAGGGTAATCTTAACGGTATCGGCAAGTTGATCGATACCGCTTTTAAGTGCTTTACGGGCTTCTTCACCATAAATAATCTGCTTTGCCATTTTTAATATACCTCCAATATTACTCTACTAATGCGAGAATATCGCTCTGGCGAACGATGGTGTATTCCTCGCCCTCCAGCTTAACTTTTGTGCCGGAGTACTGGCTGGTGATAACCTTGTCACCGACTTTAACATACATGGTTACCTCTTCGCCGTCAATTTTGCCACCGGGACCTACTGCCACAACATTGGCAAACTGAGGCTTCTCCTGTGCAGCACTGGAGAGAACAATACCACTGGCGGTTGTCTCCACTGCATCATCTACCTTAAGAACTACTTTGTCCAGTAAAGGTTTGATATTCATATATATCCTCCTAACTAATATCAAAGAATTAGCACTCAGCATCCCCGAGTGCTAATATAATACTATACCATAATTTGTAAAAAATCAAGTGAATTTTGACGGCAAATATTAAATTTATATTAATATACGGTCAAAGTTTTGAAAAGATGTCAGTTTATAATCTGAAAATCCTCATAAGCAGAAATATCTATAGAGTATTTCTCTGCTACAGACTCATTAATATAATCTATACACACAGAGGGATATTCCACAGCAATACTGCTGATAGGATGCAACTCTTTGAGGCAAATAAGTGCAAGTTCACCTGCGTTGTGTCCTAAATCCTCATAATCGGGAAGGCTTGTTGCAAGACAACCCTCAGAGAGAAGGTCTTCACTTACACAGAATACCGGCACCTTCTTTTTATTAGCCTTTTTGATAATTGTGTCAATGTTTTCTTTGACAAAATCATCGTCGGTAATATAAAGAGCGTCTGCACCATTGAGGGCTTCTGAGAGAACGGTATCCAGTTGTTTCTCTGTAGACGCAGTATAGGGAGTATAATCTATCTCCAGAATTTCTGCCTCAGCAGATGCTAATGTAGAAACTAAAATAGAATCCTCATCTGTTGTGTTGTAAAGGGCAGATATCTTCTTTGCATCAGGAACGAGCTCCTTGATAAGCTCAATCTGGTCATACACAGGGGTATAATCGGTTACACCTGTTATATTGCCCTCAGGCTCAGAGCAGGATTTGAGAAGCTTTGACTCTATAGGGTCAGATACCGAGCAAAAGATGATAGGGATTGTATCCGTTGCCTTCTTGGCAGCTTTTGCAGCCTTCTCCCCTATGGCAAAAATTAGGTCAACCTCATCCTCTGTAAACTGCTCTGCAGCTGCTTCGCAGTTAGCCTTTTTGCCCTCGCAATCTATTACAGATGCAGAGTAGGTTACGTCCTGCTCGAAATCCTTTTCGGCAAAAGCACGATAAAAACCCTCCAGTGCTTTTTCGGATTCATCCGTAACATCGGTACGGATTACACCTACCGTGTACTTTACTGCGGGTACAGTTTCTGTAGGCTCTGTGTTTTCCTCTGCGGGAGTGCCACAAGCACAAAGGGTTGCAATAATAAACAAAGCTGACAGAAGCAAGGAAGTTATTCTGTTGTACTTACATGTTTTTTTCATAAATTCCTCCATTGCCACAGGCAAAGAGATTTTATATTTCTGATACTGGGTATCAGGTATAATACATATAAAGCTGACATTGGAGCATACCGTTGTAAAGCTTACGGCGTTTGTCGGCACGTCTGCCAAAGCATTTTTCGAAGTCGTCGTCGGGAGTAATAACAGAGTAGCTCCATCCGGGTTTACGGGCAAACTTCTTACCCATAGCGCGATAGATATCCTCTGCCTCCTGTACAGAAAGCATACGCTCACCGTAAGGAGGATTTGTAATCAAGGTACCACGCTCCTGAACAGGCAGGAAATCTCTTAAATCTTTGCAGGTAAAGACAATTCTGTCCAAAACTCCTGCGGCTTCGGCGTTATGTTTTGCAATTTCCAAAGCGTTTTTATCAATGTCAGAGCCGATTGCTGTAAAGGAGCAATCTCTACGCTCAAGACTACGGGCAAGTTCACGCTCCTGCTCCCAGAGTCTTCGAGGTACACAGTCCCATTCTTCGGCAGAAAAGCTTCGGTTGATACCCGGAGCAATATTCATCGCCTTCAAGGCGGATTCGATAAGTATTGTACCGCTGCCGCACATAGGGTCCGTGACAAAATGGTCACGACGGACACGGCTCAGGTCTGCCATTGCGGCGGCTAACGTCTCGCTTATGGGAGCATCGTTTGCCTCTTTGCGATATCCTCGTTTGTGCAGAGGCACTCCGGAAGTATCAAGAAGCAAAGAAACCCTATCCTTGCGGATAAGAAACTGAATCTGATGTACAGGACCCGTTTCTGACAGCCATTCGGTGTTATATCGGGAGCCAAGGCGTTTAGCCACGGCTTTTTTGATAATCTTCTGACAATCAGACACGCTCATAAGCGCGGAGTCAAGACAGCTGCCCTTGACAGGAAAGGCATCGTCCTTGAAAACAAATTCTTCCCAAGGTAATTTGCTGACACCATCAAAGAGCATCTCAAAGGTTGTGGCGGTGAATTCCCCCACTAATATGTGTATACGCTCGGCACATCGTAAGCGAAGGTTTGCCCTGATAAGTGCATCGTATCCACCTGTAAACAGGACTCTGCCTGTTTCTGCCTGTACACCTTTTATATCCATGAACCGCAGTTCGTTTGCAACAACTCCCTCTACACCGAAAAGACAGGGAGCACAAAAAGTTAAATCCTTCATTTTTCCTCTGATAAAACATAAAGGGCGGGAGTGTCCCCCGCCCTATGATTTTTATAAGCTTAGCCCATCTGAGAGGGCTCTAAAAGTCCGTATGCTCCGTCATCGCGAATATAGACAACATTGATATCGTCGGAAGAATCATTGAGAAACATATAGAACTTGTGGTTAGTCATTTCCATCTGGAGGATTGCCTCCTCTACAGAAATGGGTTTAAGGGGAATCTGCTTTCTGCGAACTATAGAAAGCTCGTCTGCTTCCTCGATATCCTCTGAGGAAACATCAGCTATAAGTGTATCAAGGGAGCCTGTTCGCAGACGCTTTTCCAGGCGAGTCTTGTGCTTACGAAGTTGACGGGACAGTATATCCACAACCCTGTCAAGAGCATCATTCATCTCAGGCATAGTGGACTCGGCACGGTATACCATAGCTGCATCCTTGATTGTAATCTCCACGGTCTGGCGATTCTTTTCAAGGGTAACAACAACCGTTGCCTCTGCATTGTCTGAGAAAATCTTCTCAAATTTCAGCAGTTTCTTCTGGACTCTTTCTTTGAAATTGTCGCGAAGTGTAACTTTACGAGCAACATAGGTAATCTTCATAGATGTGCCTCCTTTGAGCTATATTATATTTTATTTTCTGCCGTTGCCGTTACCTCGGCGGCTATAGCCTCTGCTTTCGCCGCGCTTAAGGTCGGACATACGGTCCTGACTTGACTTTTTGAATTTGGACATCATATCCTCAAAATCAGGGTTGGAAGAAACGGTTTCCTCCCACACACCGTCGGGATAGAAAACAGGAGGAGGTGTGGATTTTTTTGGCTCCTGACTCTTTCTGGGAGCAGAGTTTGTGCGACGCTGAGGAGGACGCTGGTCCTTCTGCTCTGAAGTCTGGGGGTTGTCCTGCGCCTGTTTGATAGACAGAGCAATCTTGCCGTTATCGGCAATGGTGATAACCTTGACCTTGACTGTGTCGCCCACCTGACATACATCGTGGATATCCTTGACAAACCTGTCGGATACCTCAGAAATATGTACCATACCATCGGGACCGTCAGGCAGGGATACAAATGCTCCGAAATTTGTAATACTTGTAATTTTACCTTCGTAAATCTGTCCTATTTCCGCTTTCATACGTTTCCTTTTCTGAATAAAAAATTTATGACAAAGCAGGGTAATCAGTTACCTGCTGAGTTTACAAATACACGCTCACCCTGACGAACATAATCCAAGTCCTTGTGAGCCTTGTTGATTACATACTCTAAATATTCCTCGTCGGAATAGTTCAGGACATATTCAAGTTCGCTGTTCTTAAGTTCCTGAATTTGAATTTCGTTTCTAAGGGCATCGTACTGTGACTGCTTTTCCTTAATTCTTTGATTAATATCTGCAATAGCAAAAACAGAATAAATAAGGAACGCTATAAAAACTCCTCCGATAACAAAGTAACGGAAGGGATGTCTTTTTTTCTTTTGTTCTTTGACTACTTTTAATGCCATAATAATTACTCACTTAATCTTTCTGAAGGAGAAATACCTCTCCTCTTAAAAACATCTACTAATCTATGTTTATTATACATTATAGAGCACATAAGTTTCAAGAGTTTTTTTGCAGTTTTTCCCATAAAATCTAATATTTTATTAACTTTTTTGCTGATATAACTGTAGGTTTTCTCAAAAAGGTATATACTAACCTTGCCTAAGGTGAAATAGATAAGTAAAAATCCGAAAACCTCACCTATAACAGTGAAATATCTGGTATCCCCCAAAGAATACGCCATACTGAAAAGACCGGTGCAAAATGTACATATGGTCATATAAAGGAAATCAAAAATAAACAAAAGGGGTTTTGAGGGCTTAAAAACTATTCTCAGGGCTTTTACCAAAACATACAAGAGCCCTAAAAAAGCACCGAGTATTACAGCAAAAAGCAGAGCAAACATCTGCTCACTAAGTGTAAAGGTCACTATCTGCTACCTACTTGAAAAGTTTTGAGGCAAAGCCCTTTTGCTTTACATCCCCCAGATATTGCAAAGAGGTTATCCTGCCATCTATGGTAACCTCGCCTGTTTCCAGAGAAAGTTTGCTTATGTGAAGATTGGCACCTTTAACTATAAGTCTGCCCACTGATGTCTCTGCGCTGACGGTTTGCTCGTCAAAGCCCGAAACATCAAGCACACCTGTAAGAGATAGCACCTCACGATTATCAAGGCAAAGACTGTGAGGCTTTGTGGATTTAGCGGTATCCTGCATAAGAGCACTCCTTTCGGCACTTATAAAACTTATGCAGAGATGTACCGTAATATGACCTATAAATTAAAGAGGCTTATACATTGCATCGGCATCTTCCTTGCGGACGTGCTCCTGCAAAGCAACAACCTGCACCTTTATGGTTGTTTCGCCAAAGGTGAGTTCGATTATATCTCCCACTTTCAGATTGCAAGAAGCTTTAGCCACCTTGCCGTTGACCGAAATTTTACCTGCTGTACAAGCCTCTGCGGCTACTGTACGGCGTTTGATAAGTCGGGAAACCTTTAGATATTTATCAAGTCTCATATATCCTCCAAAAAACAATGGGCATACATAAGTATGCCCATTGATAACAAATAAATTACTTGTTTACAGCGTCCTTGAAAGCCTTACCAGCCTTGAATGCGGGAACCTTAGAAGCAGGAATTTCGATCTTAGCGTTTGTTCTGGGATCGCAACCTGTTCTTGCATTTCTTGTTCTCTGCTCGAATGTACCGAAGCCAACGAGAGCAACCTTCTCACCTGCTGCGATAGACTCAACAATTGTGTCAAGAAGTGCTACAACAGCCTTGTCAGCGTCCTTCTTAGAAATGCCACTCTTTGCAGCAACTGCTGCAACTAACTCAGTCTTGTTCATAATGAACCTCCGTATATTTTATTATTTATTTATTTCGGCTATAGCCGATAAATACAAATTAACTTTCCTGTTTGTAAATTAAGAATTTTTAATCTCGTCCCAGAGAGCGTCAAGCTCCATAAGGGTTGCGGATTTCATATCTATTCCGCGCTCATTTGCAAGGGACTCGACCTTGGCAAAGCGTGAAATAAACTTGTCACAGGCAGAGCCGAGTGACTGTTCGGGGTCTACATCAATAAAACGGGAAACGTTAACTGCGGAGAAAAGTACATCTCCAAGTTCCTCATAGCAATTAGAGGTGTTGCCCTGTGATATTGCGGTACGAAGCTCCTCTACTTCCTCGGAAAGCTTATCAAGTGCACCGGAAACATCAGCCCAATCAAAGCCGTATTTACGAGCCTTGTGCTGAACCTTGTGAGCACGAATAAGAGAAGGAAGTGCATGGCTGACGCTGTCCAGCGCCTGTGCCTGAGTGGTCTGCTCTTTGGTTTGCATTTTAATAGCATCCCAATTATCCAGAACCTGCTCAGAGGTGTCTGCCTGTACATTACCGAAAACATGAGGATGACGGATAATAAGCTTTTTGCAAATTCCGTCACAGACATCGTCTACACTAAACTCTCCTGAGTCCTGGGAAATCTGTGCATGAAACACTACCTGAAGCATTACATCACCAAGCTCCTCGCAAAGGAGTGCTGAGTCCTTGGTGTCGATAGCTTCTATAGCCTCGTAGGTTTCCTCGATAAAGTTTCGTCTGATGGTCTCGTGAGTCTGTTCGGCATCCCAAGGACAACCGCCGGGCTCACGGAGAATTTTCATAATACTTACAAGGTCGTCAAAATTATAACTTTGTTTGAACTGAAAATCCACTTGTGATTCCTCCGTAGAAAACATCAAAACCGCTTTCCAATCACATATTTTAACCTATTAGATGAAGTTTTTCAAGTATTATTACAATTTTTTTACCTTTTGGAAGCATTAACACTTCATTTCGCTTAAAAGTATGCAATACCAACAAAAACACAAGGTAAATTATAGCAGAAATGACTATGGAGATTATGACGTGCAGGTTAAATATATACTGGCACACATATGCACAGGCTCCGCATACCACCGCCCCCACCATAGGTTTAATGGCTGAATTTACAAAATCGGGGATTATTTTTGTGCTTCTGACCAACAGGTACATAGCCACAACACACATAAGGAGGTTGGAAATCAGAGAGCCGATAGCCGCACCTACGATATTGATATGAACATTACGTGCAAACAAATAGGAAAACAAAATCTTGGAAAGTGTACCAAAGATATATATATACATTGTTGCGCGAACCTTTCCCACACCCTGAAGCATAGAGCAAAGAGGAGTAATGGTACCCATAAAGATAACAGATATACCCAGAACCTGTAATATCTCACCGCTGAAGGTTGATATATTGGGATTGCCTGAATATACAAGGGAAAGAATGGGAGTAGCCAGAACAGACAGTCCTATTGCACAAGGGAATGTGACTATCGTTGTAAGACGAAGAACTGTGTTGATAGAATCCTTCAGTTCTTCCCTGTTACCTCTGGTGTAAGCAGCGGTAACATTGGGCATTGCACTGGTGCCGAACACCTGAGTAACCGCCACAACCAATGAAGACAAGGTCAAAGCCGCACTATAATATCCCCATATACAGGTATGGATAGTAATTTCGTCCTTGCCAATTTCATTATCAAGAACGTGATTGAACTCCTGTAAAAGCTCGGCAGGTTGATTGACTGCCATATTATAGATTAGATTCTGGATAATTACCGCATCGATAGAATTTGAAAGGCTCATAACAAGAGCACCTATGCCTACAGGCAAAGCGGTGAGGCACATTTTCTTGAAGGTTTCACGCTTGGAGATAGCCTCTACGGAATTCTCGAAATATGCAGGGTCAATACCGCCCTTCTTCACAGCGTAACGGATTCTGAGAAAAAGGAAAGAGAGCACACTTCCCATAGTAATTCCGAAAATTGAGGCTGCAACGGAAATGGACACAAGGGTACGCATTGCCTCATCAGAGTTTTCGAAGGTAAGTCCGAATATTGTGCCTGTGGAAGAATACTGATTTGTACCTACATTCACAACAATATAGGACAATACTACACCGATAGCTATTTTTGAGAATGCCTCAATAACCTCGGATATTGCCGTTGGGGTCATATCTCTCAGACCCTCAAAATAACCTCGGTAAACTGACACAAGGCATCCGAAGAAGATAGTAGGTGCCAATACAAGCAAAGCCGGTAAGGAATAAGGTGACTTGATGTACTGTATGTAGAAGAAACTACCCACAGTCATAAGCAGGAAGCAGACTATTCCCATTACTATGAAGAAAGGCTTTGCAACACTATGAATCTGCTTTATATCCTTGTATCTTTCTTTTGCATAGCTTTCGGAGATAAGTCTGGAAACCGCAATAGGAAAGCCAACCGTTGCCAGAGTAAAAAGAGGCACATACAGTTCGTAAGCATTGGAAAAAAGTGCTGTACCGAACTCGGCATAGTTGCCGCCTAATGTAGCGTAAAGATTGGTAAGCAGCACCTTCTGGGCAAGTCCGCAGAGCTTTACTGCTACCATACTTATTGTAAGAATCAAAGCACCCTTCAGAAAGCTCTGTGAGGTGCTCCTTTGCTTTTGTGAGGAGTTGGACATATTAAGGAGTCTCCTTTCGGGATAATGCGTTATAGAAGGGCTCTATACCCTGCTTACGCTCAATCATTTCCTCGAATCGGTCATTATATTCATATGGATACTTAAAGTTAAATATACGCTCAAGATTGTCTGAATAGGGGTCTTTGAGCTTTGTTACCGCACCTGCACCACAGGCAAGGATAGTATGAGTTTCGTCCATAATATAAACATTATACAGTCCCTCGAAGCCTTCCTTAGACCAACCTGTGTTTTCCATATTGCCCAGCATTCGGCTCTGGCGGTATAGGTAGTAAGGGGCGTAGCCATCCCTTTGCAGTGATGAATAAGCACAGCGAAGCATTGAGTCTACTGCTCTTGTATCCTCTGCATCAATCTGCATATTGTCCCCTGTCAGCTGAGAGCTTCGCTTCATAGAAAGTGTATGAACCGTGACACTCTCAGGGGAGACGGCACATATACCCTCCATAGTCTTTGCAAAATTCTCCGGAGTGTCGCCGGGGAGTCCTGCTATGAGGTCGGTGTTGATGTGCCTGAATCCTATTTTTCGGGCAAGGTCAAGAGAACGATAGAAATCATCTACGGTATGGCGTCTGCCGATTAAGGTGAGAATTTCGTCAGACAACGTCTGAGGATTGACGCTGAGTCTGTCGCATCCGTTGTCTATTATGGCTCTGAGCTTGTCCTCGGTGATGGTATCAGGTCTACCTGCCTCTACTGTAAACTCCCGACAATGAGACATATCGAAGCTTTCCCTTACAGTGCTTAAAATTCTGCTGAGATAGGGAGCTTCCAAAGAAGTGGGTGTACCTCCGCCCATATACACAGTCTCAAGCTTTAGCCCCAGACTTTTTGATATCTGTCCTGTCAGGGCTATTTCTTTACACAAAAGGTCTACATAAGTAGGGATGAGGTACTTTGCCTTCTCGACAGACTGGGAAACGAAGGAACAATAACTACACCTTGTGGGACAAAAGGGTATAGATATATAGAGGCTGAAGGATTTCTCCTGTGACAAGGTCAAAATCTTCTGCTCGTTGACACAGGTTACTGTGGCAAGGTCTGTTTTTTCCTTGCTGACGAGAAGTGAGTCGGTGAAATACTTACGGGCACCCTCCTCCCCAATTTGCTGAGATAATCTGCGGAAAAGCTTAATGGGACGCACACCTGTGAGAAGTCCCCAGGAAAGAGTTATACCTGTAAATTCACAGAGGAGCTTATATAGAAGCGTTGCCATAGAAAGCTCTTCGTCCTGTGCTCCTGTATCTGCTGAGAGTTTACGGGTAAAGTCCCCTACTGAAACCTCTACCGTCATATTATCCCCGTAAACTGTGAGTATATAAGGTGAGGAAAGCTCCTCGGGGATAGCATCTGTAGAAAAAACTGCAATCTTTTCGTTAGGAAAAAATGCTCTTGTTAAATTTTCAAGTTCATAGTGGAATTTATGATTAACTGCGTATAGATTCATAATAAGAAATCCTGTTTGGAATTAGGATAAATAGGGATTATTCTCTCGTTCATAGTCGAGAGTTGTTGCTCTGTCGTGTCCTGGATATAATGTGTAGTTACCCTCTATTCCTCTTAATCTGTGGAGAGAATGTTGTATCTGAGCGCTGTCGCCTGTAGGCAAATCTGTTCTGCCAACTGAACAAAAGAACAGGGTGTCACCTGTGAAAATCACCTTGTCTTCGTCAAATACAAAGCAACCGCTTCCTGCTGTATGACCGGGAGTGAGAATAAACCTGAACTCGGTCTGTCCCAGAGTAAGGGTATCACCCTCGGACAAAAGAACGTCTGCATATATAGGCTTAAGCTGAGAGGGTCCCAGCAAATATGAACAATTGAGGTTATTGTCAGTAAGGAAAGAGGAATCCTCCTTAGAAATAACCACCTTTGCCTTGTAGGTTTCGGCATAAAAGCCTACGGCTCCTATATGGTCAAAGTGTCCGTGGGTAAGGAGAATATACTTTATCTTATCCTCCTCTATCAAGTCAAGAGCTGAGGTTAAATCACGGCTCTTGAAACCCGGGTCCATAAGGGCGACCTCGCCGCTTTCTGTATCTGTGATAATATAGGCGTTGGTACCGAGCATACCTACCTTAACAGCTTTTACATCAATCATCTGCTGAGCTCCTTTGAGTTTACAATAAGGGTGACAGGTCCGTCATTGAGAAGGCTAACCTTCATATCTGCACCAAACTGTCCTGTCTGTACATTTTCTGCTCCTGCATTTTCCATACAGGTGCAGAAATACTCATAGAGATATCGAGCACTATCCGGTAAAGCGGCATTATCAAAACCGGGACGTCTGCCCTTGCGACAATCGGCACAAAGGGTGAAGTTGGATATTACAAGTACCTCTCCCTCAACATCCTTGAGAGAGAGATTCATCTTGTCATTTTCGTCACAAAAGACACGTAGTGCATAGATTTTATTAGCAAGGAGTCGTGCCTCGGTTTCGTCGTCACCCTTTTCAACACCGAGAAGTATTAGGAAGCCTTTACCTATCTGCCCTATTACTTCTCCGTTTACTTTTACACTTGCCTCAGCTACACGCTGAATTACTGCTTTCATACATTTTCCTCTGTCTGTTAGCTACCGCGACGGGTAATACTGTTGACACCATTTACGGTAGATAGTCTTGCCATAACTGTCTTAAGGTGTGATACATCATTAACATCAATTGTTACGTTTATAATGGCATCATTGCCCTGAAGCTCACGGCAGTTAAGGGAACGAATCATAATATGCAAGGCTGACAGCTGATTGGAAACATCTGCCAAAAGTCCTCCGCGATTGGTACAGAGAATCTCCAGACTGGTCTGGAAGGTCTCTCTGACTCTGTGTTCCCAATGAGCACTTACCCAGCGGTCAGGCTCCTCGGCAGCAGATATATCTGCAGGGACGTTTTTACAATTACGATTGTGAATGGATACTCCATAGCCTCGGGTAATAAAGCCGATAATATCATCACCGGGCACGGGGTTACAGCATTTGGAGAACTTAATGAGCACATCGTCCATTCCCTCAACGATAACACCTGAACCCACCTTCTTATCCTTGGGAAGCTCTGCAGGAGTTTTAGGAACAATCTCTGCAGAGGCTTTACCGTAGATTTTTTGATAGAGTTCACGGATACGGGGCATAATCTTCCAAAGCTGAATACCGCCGTAGCCAATGGCGGCATAGAAGTCCTCAAGGCTATTAACCTGAATCTTAAGGTTAACCTTTTTTAGGAAATCCTCCAGCTCTTTTTCGGGAATATTGATTCCGTACTTGCGAAGCTCACGCTCGAACTCTACCCTACCCTCGATAATGTTTTCTTCTCTGCGTTCTTTCTTAAACCAAGAGCGAATCTTGCTCTTTGCCTCGGAGGTTTTGACAATATTGAGCCAATCTCGTTTGGGACCCTGAGCATCCTTTTGTGTCAGAATCTCCACAATCTCACCGGTTTTGAGCTGATAGTCAATGGGTACAATTCTTCTGTCTACCTTAGCACCAATCATTGAGTTGCCAACGGCAGAGTGAATTGAATAAGCAAGGTCGATAACCGTTGAACCTGCAGGAAGGTTGATAACGTCACCCTTGGGAGTGAACACAAACACCTCGTTGGGGTTAAGGTCAGTCTTGATAGTGCTGACAATATCTGTGGCATCTACAGCATCCTTCTGGGTATCCAGAATCTTACGAATCCAGGTGAGATGCTCGTCGAAGGTATCGTTTTCTTTTGCACCTACTCCGGCTTTATACTTCCAATGAGCTGCAATACCGAACTCGGCAGTATGGTGCATATCCCAGGTACGAATCTGCACCTCAAAGGGAATACCCCTGTGGCTGACAACAGTAGTATGCAAGGACTGATACATATTGGGCTTGGGAGTAGAAATATAGTCCTTGAATCTGTTGGGGATAGGCTTATATATATCGTGGATTATACCAAGTACATTGTAGCAATCGGTAACTGTATCAACAATGACTCTGACAGCAAAGATATCGTAGATTTCCTCGATAGTCTTGCCCTTCATAAAGGTTTTGCGATAAATACTGTGGATGCTCTTTACTCTGCCCTTGATAGAGAGATTTGGGATTAAGGCTTTGCTTCTGTCAAGAATTTCTTCCTTAAGAGAAGCGATAAACTCCTCACGGTCATGAGCAGTATCATTAAGCTCTGCTTCAATCTCTGCATAGCCCACAGGGTCAAGATAACGAAGAGATAAATCCTCCATTTCCTCCTTAACCGCTGTGATACCCAGACGATAAGCAATAGGGGCGTAAACCTCCATTGTCTCCAAAGCAATGTCACGACGCTTCTGCTCTCGCATACAGTCGATAGTTCGCATATTGTGAAGTCGGTCAGCAAGTTTGATAATGATAACTCTGATATCGTTGCTCATTGCGATGAGCATCTTTCGAAGGTTTTCTGCCTGTTGTTCCTCACGATTGCTGTATTTAATTTTGGAAAGCTTTGTGAGGCCGTCAATAAGCAGGGCTATATCCTTGCCGAAAAGCTTAGAGATATCGTCGAGAGTATACTCTGTATCCTCAACTACATCGTGTAAAAGAGCCGCAATTATAGAGTCGGAATCCATACCCAAGCCCACAAGAATATAGGCTACTGAGACAGGATGAAGAATATATGGAAGTCCGGAGATTCTACGCTGGTCCTTGTGTGCTTCTTCAGCAAAACGATACGCTTTGTCTATACGGGCAAAATCAAAGTTATGTCCGCTTTTCTTCATTGCTTCCAGAAGTTTATCGTAATCATGGTAGAAAGTCATATCCACACAGATGTTATTATTGGCGTCATTACTCATAAGCACACCTCGCTTAGTTCACGGATTATGGGGGCTGTGTCAAGGTCAACCTTCCCGTCCACCTGACACAGGGTTATTTCTGTTTTATTCATACCTTCCTGCATATCAATAAGCCTGAGCTCTGTCATAGCAGTCAGCACAACTCTCAGCTTACCTAAAGGTAAAGAAAGTTTGACGGATAGCATATCTATTGAGCCTGAGTATCCTGCACCTGACTTAAGAAAACGATATACCAAGGCAAAATCCTGACGGTTAGGTAAAATTGAACTCAGGTCGTCTGTATCAAGGCTTCTGCCTGTACAGAAGCGCTCAAATATACGCTGGGACTCAAGCTCTGACTCATTATCTGTAGAGGATAGCTTGATATCCCTTGCGATAACGGAAAGATATGTATTACCTGCATAATAGTTTCTATCAAGGGTTATAGCTAAATCCACTATGTCCCCTACGGAATATGAAAATCCAGACACATCGGTATTGAAGCACATAACCGTTACACGGCTTCCGTCTCTGGAAACTGTCAGCTTCTTGTGTTTTCCTGCGGATAAGTCCTTAATCTCATCTATGTGCATTGTGTATAGTCCGAACAACGGAGAAGGATTACCTGCACCAAAGGGCTCCAGTGCTGAGATGCTGTCAAGGAGTGATAAATCCAGAAGCGACGGGTTTAATTTACAGTCCAGATGAAGCTCAGGTAGGGGCATTTCGTCTATACTGTCGGTATATGAATATATTGCCTCTTTGAAAGCCTCAATACTACTGCTATCAAGAGAAAAGCCTACCGCCATAGGATGACCGCCGAAATGTGTCAGCAAATGGCTACAACTGAAAATAGCATCCGAGAGAGAGAAGCCCTCTACAGACCTGCCTGATGCTCTGGCGTTATCGCCCGAACGGGATATGATGATACAGGGCTTACCAAAGGCAGCCTTGACTCTTGCGGCAACAATTCCGATAACACCCTGGTGCCAATCGTCACCGTCTATTACTATAATACTCTGCATTATAAGTGCAGGGTCACTTTTTATTTTTTCTTCTATTTCTGCCAGAATGTCACGCTCTATCTGCTGACGGGTAGTATTTTCCTCGTTAAGCTCTGCTGCAAGGGATCGGGCTAATTCTTCGTCCTCGGTCAGAAGAAGCTCCACACTGCGGGTAGAAAGTCCCAGTCTGCCAACGGCATTGATTCTGGGTACAACTGTGAAGGCAAGGCTTGAGGCGGTTACAGGCTTATCCTCGTAACCGGACTGTTGCAGAAGTGCTCGTATTCCGACTCTGTCACTATTTTGTAAAAGGCGTACGCCCTCTTTGACGATTGCACGATTCTCTCCTGTAAGGGATACTACGTCACCTATAGTGCCAAGTGCCGCCAAATCTGCGAAATTCTCAAGTATCTGGGACAGGTCTCCGTACTCACCCTCAATAGCCATTACAAGCTTGAGTGCTACACCTACACCCGAAAGCTCCTTGAACTCACTTTCATCATCTGCACGATGAGGGTCCACAACTGCTACTGCCTCGGGTATAACCTCGGGTACTGTGTGGTGGTCGGTAACTACTACGTCAATTCCGAGAGTTGCTGCAAACTGTACCTCCTCATAGGCGGAGATACCATTGTCAACGGTAACAATAAGGTTGACCCCCTCCTCGGAAAACTGACGAATGGCATCAAGGTTCATACCGTAGCCTTCCTCAGCTCTGGAGGGAATGTAATACTGCACATTGGCACCTACTGACTCAAGATATGAGTAAAGAAGTGCGGTGGCGGTAACTCCGTCTGCATCATAGTCGCCATAGATACATATCCTCTCGAAATTCTCTACAGCAGACTTGATTCGGTCTACTGCCTTGTCCATATCCTTGATAAGATATGGGTCTGCAAACACAGGCTCCTCACGAAGGAAGTTGTATATATCCTCCTCTGTACGGAGTGAACGGATATTGAGCATAACAGACAGGAGCATAGGAATTCCCATACTCTCGGCTACTGCTAACGCGTCCTGTTTATTAAGTTGTGCAACGGTCCACTTCTTCATATCCTGCTCCGTGTTAAGTATTAATTATATTCCTAAAAGTTCTCTTGCATAGTCCTGTGCAGCTGTGCCTGAGGCTTCGCCTGAGATGATTCTTGCAAGTTCCTCCACTCTGCCCTCTGTGTCAAGAGGTGTAACCTGAGTATAGGTTCTGCCACCTGACTCGGATTTAGAGATAAGGAAATGGGAATCTGCCAAGGAGGCAATCTGAGGCAAGTGAGTTACACACAAGGACTGACAGGTGGTGCTGACACGCTTCAGCGCATCTCCTACCCTACGGGCTGCAGAGCCCGAGATACCGCTGTCTACCTCGTCAAAAATAAGGGTATCGGTGGGGTCGCTCTCGCTGAGAACAGTCTTGATAGAGAGCATCATTCGGGAAAGCTCACCGCCTGAGGCAACCTTGGCTACAGGCTTGACAGGTTCTCCGGCGTTAGTGGATACAAGGAACTCGATTCTGTCTATGCCGTTTTCGTACAGGTCTGAGGTTTGCTGAGATACCTCAATCTTAGCACTGGGCATATCCAGAAGCTTCATCTGTTCCATAACCTTCTGAGAAAATTCACGAGCTACCACTGCTCTCTTCTCAGACAAAGCAGCAGCAAGGCTCATAGCCTCTTTGTAAGAATCACACTGCATCTGAGCAAGTTTTTCTCTGTCTTCTTCAAAGCACCGGATGCTATGAAGTTCTTCTTTAATATTTGTAAGATACTGAAGCATTTCCTCCTCAGTATCGCCGTATTTCTTGGAAAGTCTGTGGATAAGGTCAAGACGAGTCTCGATTTCCTCCAGACGCTCGGGGTCATCCTCAAGAGAGTCTGCCATAGAGGATATATCCGAGGATAAATCCTGAAGCTCGTAGTATAAGCTTTGAAATCTTTCGGACAAATCCGAAGCCGTAGGCATTATATCGGCGGCTGTGGAAATATCCGAAGCCACGTCTGATATCAGGGACATTCCGCCTTGGAACTCCCCTCCGTCACCCGAAAGCATATAGGATGCAGAGGAAAAGAGCTCACGCAAACGAGTAGAGTTTGAGAGAATCTGTCGCTCCTCGGTGAGAGCCTGTGTCTCGCCTATGGTGATATCGGCGGCTTCAAGCTCCTCAATCTGAAAACGAAGCAGGTCGACCCGACGGGCTCTGTCCCTGTCCTCGCTATCCTTAAGGGATAAAATTCGGGTAAGTTCTTTATATTTATTAAAGCTTTCTCTGTACGCTGAGAGGTCATCACCGAGATTGCCCAAGGCATCTATGTAGCTGATGTGCATATCGGGTGACATAAGCTCGTAGCTTTCGTGCTGACCATGAATATTGATGAGATACTTGCCAACATCACGAAGCACGGATACTGCCGCAGGTCTGCCGTTAATACGGCAGTTATTCTTGCCTGAGAGGGTAAACTCACGCTCGACTATAAGCTTACCGTCCTCGGTATCGTAGCCAAGGTCAGAGAGCACCCCTAAAGCAACACTGCCCAAATCCGTAAAGGTAGCTGCCACATAAGCGGAGTCTGCTCCTGTACGAACAAGCTCACGGGAGGTACGCCGACCCAATACTGCAGAAATAGAGTCGATAACGATACTCTTACCTGCACCTGTTTCACCTGTGAGTACATTGAAGCCTTTGGTAAATTCTATATTCGTTTTTTCAATAACTGCTATATTTTCAATGTAAAGTTCACTAAGCATAAGTATTCCTTCGTATTATAAAACTTAAGGGATATAATCAGATATAGTTCCTAAGGCTTTGGCGAAGTTCCTGTGCAGAACTATTATCTGTACAAGCGATGAATATAGTGTCATCACCTGCAAGGGAGCCAACAAGATGAGGAAGATTCATAGAATCTATAGCGGCACAGGCAGCAGATGCCATACCGCTGAAGGTCTTGACCACAACCAGATTCTGAGCTGTTTCTACAGAAACAATGGAGCCTGTGAGAATACCCGAGAAGCCGTTCTTTACATCGGGCTGAATGGCTGTGGGTGCACTGTAGCGGTAGCTTCCGTCAATGGAATGAGACTTCTGAAGACGGAGGGTCTTGATATCTCTGGAGACTGTGGACTGAGTTACAGAGTAACCTTCCTCACGAAGCCTCTGCAGAAGTTCCTCCTGGGTAGTGATAGGATACTGCTTAATAAGTTCAAGGATTTTTGCGTGTCTGTTAAGTTTCATATTAGTCACCTGCGTCTTCTGATTGAGTAAGTTTTTCTCCTGCGGTTTTGTAGAAATTGCGGGATTTGAGCACACTCATTTTGAGAGGATGAGAGGATTTTGATATTCTGACGGTATCTGAATCGGACAGCTTCACGGATATCTGACCGTCAATGGTCAGATATGATGAATCGGGAGTTTTGCACTTGACACTCAGTACTGCATCGGGGTTGAATATTACAGTCCTCTGAGTGAGAGAATGAGGACATACGGGAGTTAGCTCGATTAAGTCAAGGCTGGGGTCGATTACGGGACCACCTGCTGACAAGGCGTAGGCGGTGGAGCCTATAGGCGTTGAAAACAAAAGTCCGTCTGCCCTGTAGGTGCAAATTTTTTCCTCCTGCTCGTATACATCCAAGTCAATAATCTGAGACAGGGAGCCTCGGGAAATGACTGCATCGTTTATGGCAAGGAAAGTTTCGCAGTTGCCGTCGGAATGAATGACGCTTATGTCAAGTATCATTCTGTTGCATATCTTAAACTCACCGCTGAGGAGTTTAAGAAGAAGGTCTGTCTCCCCTGCTTCCAGTTCTGCAACATATCCCAGTCTGCCTGTGTTGATGCCGAGTATAGGCTTACCATATTTGGCGGCAAATCGTGCACTGTGGATTATGGTACCGTCACCGCCAACTGTAACTGCTGAGTCACACTCACAGAAAAGCTTATCGTATGTATCGCAGAAGATAATATTGTCACTATGAGTCTCAATGTTTTCTGCTATGTGTGAGGGCAGGAGCACCTGTGCTCCTCCATTAGTGAGAAGGTTCAGCACAGACAGGGCACACTTGGTTGCAAGAGGCTTGTCTGCATTGGGAATTAGTGCGATTTTCATATATGATACCCCCTTGTGGGAATCTTATTTATCAAGTTCAAGGTGAGAGGCATCTGCAAGAGCCTCGGGAGTAATATTTGTGAGAAGCTGAGGTGAGTCGGCGGTACGTATGTGCATAAGGTACTCGATGTTACCCTCAGGTCCTTTTACGGGAGAGAAGTCAAGCCCCAACACGTCAAAGCCACAGGATAGTGCAAAATCACGTATGGTCTCTATAACCTCGGCGTGAACCGACTTGTCACGGACCACACCTTTTTTGCCTACCTTTTCTCTACCTGCTTCAAACTGAGGCTTAATAAGGCACACACCCTGTCCGCCCTGAGAGAGCAGAGGCTTCACCACAGGGAGGATAAGCTTAAGAGATATAAAGGATACATCTACTGAGAAGAAGTCGATTTTATCCTCTATCATCTCAGGCGTTACTTTGCGGAAATTGGTACGCTCCATATTGACAACTCGCTCGTCATTACGAAGCTTCCATGCAAGCTGGCCGTAGCCAACGTCTATGGAATAAACCTTGGTGGCTCCGTTTTGAAGCATACAGTCGGTAAAGCCTCCTGTAGAGGCACCAATATCCATAGCAACTGCACCCTGAAGAGTCAAGTCAAAGCAGGTCATTGCTTTCTCAAGCTTCAGACCGCCTCGGCTCACATACTTAAGGGCAGGTCCTCTGACCTCAAGCAAAGCATCCTCCTCGTAGGTACTGCCACACTTGTCTGCCTTCTGATTATTTACATATACAAGTCCTGCCATAATAACCGCTTTTGCTTTTTCACGGCTTTCTGCCAGTCCTTTTTCAAATACAAGAATATCAAGTCTTTTTTTCATATACGGAGTTCTCCCTTTTTAAGGGTTTGCTGATTATTTTCTGAGTATGGAGTACATTCCGTCTGCATCCAGCTTAAGTGCGTGTAAAGCCAGAGTGTCCTTGGAATGAGGGATAAAGATATCCTCAATAGCGGTTAAATGGTAGGAGCCTGTGAATTTTTCCTTCACAAGTTGGGATTCAAAGCTCTCTCCTACTCCGCCCGAGCGCATACCTTCCTCAAAGAAATACACCCGTTTGAAATTACTTGCAAATCGGATTGCCTCTTTGTCAATAGGCTTAATGCGACAAAGTTTAAGGATACAAACCTCAATGCCGACGCTTGTGAGGTTTTCCTTTGTCTTACATGCTTGTGCAAAAAGTCTGCCGTAGGTAACAATCAGGCGGGAAGCGTTGGGATTACCGTAGACGCTGAAATTAATATCGTTATGAGAGAAATCCTCGGGACGGTAGGGTTCGCTGCCACGGGGATATCGTACTGCGGTGAGACCTGTTTCTTTATTTACTGCCGCCGAGAGAGAATTCTCTAAATCATCAAAATAGCAGGGTGAATAGATTGTGGTATTGGGAATGGAGTTGAGGATAGAAACATCGAACACACCCTGGTGGGTTTCGCCGTCCTCACCTACTATACCTGCACGGTCAACACCAAGCACCAGATGAAGGTCCTGTGCGGCGGCATCGTGTACAAGCTGGTCGTAGGCACGTTGGAGAAAGCTGGAATAAACCGCGAAAACAGGAGTCATACCCTTGGATGCCAGTCCGCATCCGAAGGTAACGGCATGTTCCTCGGCTATACCTACATCAAAGAAACGGTCCTTGAATTTGTGAGAAAAATCTGTGAGACCTGTACCCACAGTCATAGCGGCGGTAATACCACAGATGCTATCGTTTTCTGTAGCAAGTTCCAAAAGCTTTTTGCCAAAGCAGTTGCTGTATGACTCGGACTGAGACAGAGGCTCTCCTGTGTCTATATCAAAGCGTCCGATACCATGGAAGCTCTTGGGGTCATTCTCTGCAAATTGGTAACCCTTACCCTTAATGGTGACAGCGTGGATAAACACAGGTCTGTTCACCTTTTTGGCTGCACGAAGAACATTGATAAGACTCTCCATATCGTGGCCGTCTACAGGTCCGTAATAATGGAAGCCGAAGTTCTCGAAAAGGTTAGTTTTATAGATTTTCTTTTTGAACCAGTTCTTTGTGTTTGTGAGTCCTCTGACCAGAGGCATACCGACACCGGGAATTTTTGAGAGCACACGCTCCAGTCCGCTCTTTGCTTTAAGATACCAAGGGCTTATGCGGATAGCGGTCAGATGCTTGGAAACTGCACCTACGTTCTTGGAGATTGACATTTTGTTATCATTGAGAATGACAATAAAATTTTTCTTGAATCTACCAGCGTTATTAATACCCTCAAAGGCAAGTCCGCCTGTAAAAGAGCCGTCACCGATAAAGGCTATGGTGTGGCTGTCGTCACCTTGGAGTTGTTTTGCCTTGGCAATACCAAAAGCGGCAGATATAGAGGTACTGCTGTGTCCTGCTCCAAAAGCATCATAGGGACTTTCGTATCTTCTGGGGAAGCCCGAGAGACCACCTGCCTTACGGATAGTGTTAATCTTATCATATCTGCCTGTGAGCATTTTGTGAGTATAGCACTGGTGTCCTACGTCCCAGACGATACTGTCCTTTGGGCAGTCAAAAACATAGTGCATTGCTACGGTAAGTTCTACAACTCCCAAATTAGGCGCAAGATGTCCGCCGTTTTCTGATACTGTGAGAATCAGTTTGCGACGAATCTCCTCACACAACAAGGGAAGTTCATCTATATTCAGTTTCTTCAAATCTGCCGGAGATTTTATCTTCTCCAGCATTTCAAAATTACTTTCCATATCTGAATCCTAACTGTTTATAATAAGCGTGATGTTGATTAATTTTTTGTTTAATTCTTGCGATTTGCAAGGCTAACTGCAAAATCCTTGAGGAATGAGGTATCTCCCTCAAAGGCATCAAGGGCTCTGACGGCACGTTCTGTCAGGAGCTTTGCTCTGTTCATACACTCCTCTATACCGTAGAGTACAACATAGGTGGATTTGTTATTCTCTGTATCAGAGTTGACGGGCTTACCCAACTGTTCTGAAGTAGAGGTAACATCAAGCACATCGTCCACAAGCTGAAAAGCAAGTCCTACACAATCAGCGTACTCGGAAGCAGCCAAGAGTTTTTCCTTGTCTGCTCCTGCAACGATTACACCCATAAGACAGGCCGCCTTTATGAGAGCACCTGTTTTGAGCAGATGCATCTGATTAATGATATCCTCTGTTGCTTCTTTGTCCTCGTAGGCAAGGTCTATTACCTGTCCGCCCACCATTCCGTCTGCACCTGAAAGCTTAGCCAGAGTATAGGCGGCCTCAGCTACACGGTCTGCAGGGACTTTAGATAAAGTCTGGGGAGAGAGCATAACCTCAAATGCCAGACTCTGCAGGGCGTCACCTGCCAGAAGGGCAGTGTCCTCGGAAAAAGCAATGTGGTTTGAGGGCTTACCGCGACGCATATCGTCATTGTCCATACAGGGCAGGTCATCATGAATCAAAGAATAGGTGTGGATAAACTCTACCGCACAGGCAAAAGGTAATGCAGACTGCATATCCTCACCGCAAAGCTTACAAAATTCAAGGGTGAGTCTGGGGCGGACACGCTTACCACCTGCATCCACGGAATATCTCATAGACTCTAAAAGAACATCGTAGAGAGTCTCGTTCCTTGTGAGATATTTTTCGAGAGACTGCTCGATAAGTTTAAGAGTTGCGTCCATTACATATCCTCCTGTCTGCCGAGAATCTCTGCCATACGCTGATTCAAATCCTTAATCTTCTCGGAGGCTGTGTTGAGATAGGAGCAACAGTAGGTATAGTAGCCGTATGCTTCGGTATAGACCTGCATCATCTCGTCAAAGGAGCCCTCGTTTCGCTCCAGTATGCCGATAAGCTCTGTCAATTTCTTTATAGCAGTTTCGTAATCCATATTTTTGAATTTATCTGCTGGAGTATTTGTACTCATAATAATCCTCCGTTATATGTAAATTAGTCGTTATCTGTGTACGCTGTTTCCTGCTCTGCAAGTTCTACTATCTTCATCAGTCGGTGGTTGACACCGCTTCTGCTGATAGGCGGTGAGAGTAATTCTCCTAAATCTCTGAGAGAAAGTTCGGGGTTGTCCCTACGAAGAATGGCTATCTCACGAAGCCCCTCGGGAAGAGAAGCAAGTCCCACGGTAGAGTCAAGCTTGTCTATGGCAGAAAGCTGTTTTGCGGCGGCGGTGGCGGTTTTGTTGATATTGGCAAGTTCGGAGTTGGTACGGCGAACCGCCATATTCCTCATCTGCTTATAGGCTTTGGCGTTCATAATATCCATAGCACAGAAGGAGGCTCCCATATAAGTCAGCAAGTCGGTAATCTGTTCGCTGTCCTTAAAGTACACCACGTAGGAACCGCTTCGTAGTATTGTTTTGGGAGTAAGGTTACACTCCTCTATTTCCGAAAGAATTGTACACAGGTCATTACAGAGATTTTTGTATCCTGCACAAAATTCCAAGTGGTAGTTTTTCTGTGGGTCGTTGACAGAACCACAAGCCATAAAGGCACCTCTGAGGAAGGCACTAAGGCTCATATCATCCTCAATGTTTGCACGATTGAGTCTGAGGGTGGGTCTGCCCTGTATGTGACCGAAAGCAGAATACATACGGCTGCATTCCTCGGGGATTATGAAGCTGACTGTATGAAGATTGATGAAATCCTTGCTGACACGGAGTGTGGACTGCTTCTCCACTACAGGAGAAAACAGAGTTGTTGCCAGAGAGATGTATCTTTCTGCTACGCTTATAGACTCGGTTTTGAGCTTTATCTCTGTGTCGGAAAAAGGCTTCGAAAAAAGCATCATACCGTAACACTCGGCAAAGTTCATAGCGGTAGTGCGATTCTCGTACTTTGCAAGTTCTTTCTTTACTTCGTGAGAAAAAGACATAGCCCTGTACCTCCTTTCGTAAAATTCAGATTTATAAATTACGCCTTCCAGATATCTCTGTGATGAAGGGTTGACTTGTTACCTATTTCGATGAAATGGCTATTGAGCAAACGTGCCAGAGTAACGCTTCTGTGCTTACCGCCTGTACAGCCAATTGCAACTACAAGTTCGCTCTTGCCCTCGGTGCGGTACATAGGAAGAGAATAATCCAGAAGTGCCAAGAGTTTTTCAACATATTCTTGGGTCTCAGGAAATTTCATAACATATTCTCTGACAGATTCGTCAAGTCCTGTCAGCTCTTTGAGTTCCTTGACGTAGTAAGGATTGGGCAGACAGCGTACATCAAAAATAAGGTCTGCTTCCAGAGGGATACCATACTTGAAGCCAAAGGAAAGGCAGGTAACGATAAAGCCCTCGGTAGGGTCGCCGGAAAACATAGTGGTGACTCTTTCCTTAAGCTGACGCAGTGCCATATATGAGGTGTCGATAATATAGTCGGCTCTTGCTTTGAAGGGCTTCATAAGTTCCTTTTCCAGCCGAACTGCATCCTCGGTTGTGCTACCCTCAAAGGACTCGGCAAGGGGATGCTTACGGCGGGTTTCCTTGTAGCGGATTAAGAGCACGTCGCTTTTGGCGTCAAGGAAGAGAATCTTGTACTTTCTACCCTCGGAATTGAACTTACGCAGTTCCTCAAAAAGAGTATCGAAGACCTCTCCGCCACGGACATCAACAACCACGGCAACCCGCTTCATACGTATATCGCTGGATTTCTCGCAAAGGTCCCAGAAAGTGGAAAGAAGTGCGGGTGGGATATTATCCACACAATAAAAGCCTATATCCTCCAGAGCTCTCAGGGCGTGGGATTTTCCTGCACCCGAAAGTCCTGTAATAATTATAAATTCCATAATATCTGCTCCTGTCGGAAGTTCTATAATCAGTCTTCCAGATAAATGATTTCTCGCTCAAGAATATATCCTGTAGAGTCCTTGACGGTTTTCTGTACAAGTGAGATAAGGTCTGTGACATCCTTGCAGGTGGCACCGCCTGTATTGACGATAAAACCTGCGTGTTTGGGACTTACCTGTGCACCTCCTACAGAGGTACCCTTAAGTCCGCATTGCTCGATAAGTGTACCTGCAAAGGCACCCTCGGGACGTTTGAACACACTTCCTGCAGAGGGAAGCTCCAGAGGTTGCTTTGAAACTCTGCGGTTCATAATATCGTCCATAAGCTCCTTAATCTGAGGCTTATCGCCGAGAGAAAGCTTGAAGGTGGCACTAAGGACTATAGCTTTGTTTGATTTATAAATACTGTGTCTGTAGGAAAGACACAAATTCTCTGCACTGAGGGTCTCTACCTTGCCGTCACGGGTAAGATGAGTTACTGTATGGAGTACATCCTTCATCTCTTTGCCATAGGCACCTGCATTCATATACACAGCACCGCCAACGGTACCCGGTATACCGAATGCAAACTCCAGACCCGAGAGTGAATTATCCAAAGCAAATGTACAGAGCTTTGCCAAGGTAACACCGGCACCGCACTTGACTGTATCCTTCGAAACAGACAGTTCCTTGAACTCACCTGCAAGTCGAATAACTGCCCTGCGAAGTCCGGTGTCACTAACAAGGAGATTGCTGCCGTTTCCGATAATCATATAAGGAATTGCGTACTCCTTGCAAAATCCCAGCACAGACTGAAGTTCTGTCAGGGAATTGACTGTTATATAATAATCTGCCTCACCGCCGACACGAAAGGTGGTGTGATCCTTCATAGGCTCAGAGAGAGTGAAAATAACACCCTGCTTCGTGAGTTTTTCTGCAAATAAATTGTTTATCATAATATCTCCTATTTAAGAGGAATATTTATCTCGGTCATATATCTTTCCAAATTCTCGATATCGGTATTGACCACAAGCTCCTGTGGGAAGTGGATATCCTCAAGCATTCGGATTGCTTCCTCTGCCCTACCGAGTTGAGTTATGAAGTGGGCGTCTGTGTCAATAGCTATGCGACATTCATACTTCTTGCAGAGCTTTGCTATCTCTATACAGTTGGGGACAAAATCGGGCTTGTGCTTAATTGAAGCATTGTTAATCTCAATTAACTTTCCGCGTTCTGCGAATCGCCTGATAACCGTATCGTAGTCATACTTAAAGTAGGGTGAGCCCGAGTGGGCTATCATATGCACATTGGGGTTATCGGCAATACTGAGATATGCCTCGGTACAAGCCTCAACAGAAACCTCGTCCTTATAGGTAGGCATATGCAATGAGGCTATACAGAAATCAAGATTAGAAAGTACAGACTCTGTGGCATCAAGATTTCCCTGTCTGTCCACAATATTTGCCTCTATTCCCTTTAAGACTCTGACTCCGTCATACACCTTGGGTATAGCGTGAAGATTCATAAAGTAAAAGGGATGAGGACAGCCCTGCATTGTTTCGCCGTGGTCGGTAATAGCAAAGGCATACAGTCCTATACGCTTTGCTTCGCGTATCATCTCCAGCGCGGTGTTATATGCATGAACCGACATAAGGGTATGGGTGTGTAAATCTGCAACGATTTTCATCAGAAATCCCAACCTGTGTCTATTTTTTTATCCTGAATTGTTTCCTCGCCCACATCCATACCAAGGCTCTGCAAAAGCTCTTGGGCTGCATTGTAACCCATCTTCTTCTGACGGTTATTCATAGCGGCAACCTCAATAATAATAGCAAGGTTACGGCCGGGCTTAACGGGTATTGTAATAATAGGAACCTGAATACCCATAATCTCTGTGTAGGTGTTGTCCATACCGATTCGGTCATATATCTTCTCGGTATCCCATTGTTCCATATTGATAACCATATCGATTTTCTCGGTTAGCTTTACGGCACCCATACCGAAGATACGACGGGCGTTGATAATACCTATACCGCGAAGCTCGATGAAGTGACGGATATTTTCGGGAGATGAACCAACCAAGGTGCGGTTGGAAACACGACGGATTTCAACAGCATCGTCAGCAATCAGTCGGTGTCCGCGCTTGATAAGCTCGATAGCAATCTCTGACTTACCTACTCCGCTGTCGCCAATAAGGAGTACACCTTCGCCGTATACCTCTACCAGAACACCGTGACGAGTGATTCTGGGAGCAAGGTCAGCATTAAGAAAGGTTATCAGAGAGGCAGAAATAGCAGAAGTTGTCTCGGATGAACGAAGGACAGGAATTGCGTTCTTCTCTGCAGACTTCATAATAGCCTCGGTGGGCTCGATATTTCTGGCTATGATAATAGCAGGAGGATTATGAGACAGGAGGTTATCTACAAGCTCGAACTGTTTATCCTCGTCGAACTGTCCCAGATAAGCAAACTCTGTATTACCAAAAACAATAATACGCTTCTCATCAAAGAACTCCATATAGCCTGTTAGCTCCAGACCCGGGCGGTCAATATCCATAGAGACTATGTCTATCTCCTCGGGATTTTTCGGCATATAAAAAGGCTCAAGCTGACTCTCCTTGATAAGTTGAGCAAGAGAAACCGAAAACTGTGTATTCATAACAAAACTCCTCCCGTAAAATCTGATATTAAGCCCTATAAAAAGGCATATACTTATACGCTGTTAATTATAACTCAAATCTTAGGAAAATAAAAGAGTTTTGAGAGAAAAATATGCAAAAAATATGCAAAATATTAATTATAAATGCAATGAAGAAAAATAACTGATTTCTGCTGAATATTAATGGCTATTTATCAGCATAATAATGGCAGGTGAAGTTATGATTATTTCTGTTATACGAACAATAATTCTATATATTGTGGTTATTCTTGCAATCAGAATTATGGGCAAAAGACAGCTCAGCGATATGCAGACCTCGGAATTAGTTATCACAATGATTATTGCGGATATTGCGTCTATTCCCATGCAGAACACCTCTCAGCCTTTGCTTTCGGGTATAGTGCCTGTGCTGATACTTGTCTGTGCTGAGATTTTTTTGAGTGTAATTATGATGAAAATCCCCTTTGTACGTAACATTATATGCGGAAAGCCCGAAATAATAATCAATAACGGCAGACTCGACCAGAATATGATGCGACATCTGAGGCTAACTACAGAGGATTTGTCTGTACTGCTGAGGCAACAGGGGGTCTTTAGCGTTGATGACGTGCAATACTGTATAATTGAAACCACAGGACAAATCAGCGTACTGTTGAAGCCTGAGAAAAGAACTCCCTCAATGGAGGATATGCGGCTTCCTGCCAGAGATACGGGAATAGAAGCGGTAATTATCAGCGACGGTGAGCTGCTGAAGGGTTCAATGAAGCTATGCGATATAGACGAAAAATGGATTACCTCTACCCTACAGGAGGAAAACCTTAGCAGAGAAGAGGTAATGATGATGACAGCAAATAAGCTTAAAGAATACAGTATAATCAGGAAGTGTGAAAATTGAAAAGGGTCTACGCGGCACTTGGCATTCTGGGTCTGGTGGCAATACTATGTATCGCAGAATATGTATGTGTCTATCAGAACACAATAAAATACGTTGAGGGAATTGAATATATGGAAGAATGTGTGTATAAGGGAGAAAGTGACAAGGCATTGGAATATACAGAGCTTATGAACGAGCACTGGCAAGGTACTGTCAGCCGTATAGATATGCTTTTGTATCACGATTATGTAGATGAAATAGGCAGTAACCTTTCAGAGATGTCAGTTTATCTGAGGAATAAGGAATACACCGCCTTCTTTGCTACCTGTCAAAGGACAAAAAAGGAGCTTGAATCCCTGTATAAAAGTGAACAGCCTCTTCTTGAGAACATCATATAAAAAAGCCTTCCTGTAATTACACAGGAAGGCTTTTGATACAGTTACTTTTTTCTTTTATTTACGCCCTTGATGATAAGGGATATAAGCAAGAATATCAGGAATACTGCAAGATTGAAGATTACTATAGTTGCACCTACGGGGATATCAGTAAAGGTGAACGAGGTATATAACCCCGAAAGCACACAGATTACTGATACACTGACAGAGGTCAGTACAACTGTGAGGAATCTCTTGCACACCTGCATAGAGGTAAGTGCCGGAAATATTATCAGAGCAGATATAAGCAAGGTTCCCAGCATCCGCATACCAACCACAATTGTGATAGCGGTAAGCAGAGATATTACCGTGTTGTAAAGCTTGGTTCTGATGCCTGTAGCAGTAGCAAAATTCTCGTCAAAGGTAATGAGGAAAATCTTGTTGTAAAACAACAGGTACATAGCAATTACAAAGACAGAAAGTATAACGCTTATGACGATATCCGACCGGCTGACAGAGAGTATCGAGCCGAACATATACTGCTGAAGGTTGATGTTTGTGCCGTTGATACTTGCTACAAATATACCGACAGCCAGAGCCGAGCTGGATATTACCGCTATGGCAGCATCGGCATTTATCTTACTGTTCTCTGTTATCCTCAGAAGGAAGAACGCTGCAATCATAACAATAGGCAGGGACAGGTATATGGGGCTTGAAAGGTTGAGCACCGCTGCTACGGAAAGAGCACCAAAGCCGACATGGGAAAGTCCGTCACCAATCATTGAATATCGCTTGAGCACCAGCACAACACCAAGAAGTGCACAGCATATGGCTATAAGTACACCCACAATCAGAGCGTTGACCATAAAGGGATATCTGAAAACATCAAGCATTGTCCTCACCCGCCTTTTCTGAAGAATGAGAGCAATCATCGCAGGGACAGTCAGAGATAAGCAACTTACTGCCTAAATCCGAGTGCATATACTGATGGGTTGTTCCGAAAAAGTAGGTATTGCTATCCAAATAGAGAATGTGAGAAGCGTTACGCACTGCAGCATTGACATCGTGGGACACCATTATAACCGCAATACCCTGATGATTAAGTCTTTTGACAAGGCTGTAAAAATCAGCAGTGGCTATAGGGTCCAGAGCCGAGGTAGGCTCGTCCAGTAAAATAAGCTTTTTGGCAGCACAGAGAGCCCTTGCCAGAAGGACTCTTTGTTGTTGGCCACCTGAAAGCTCTGCAAAGCTTTTTTTCTCAAGTTCTCTGACACCGACCATAGTCATAATCTCTGAGGCTCGGTCTCTCTCTGACTTTGTATAGCCAAAGCCGAACACACGGTTATTAAGAAAGCCGGAGAGTACAATCTCTCTGACAGAAGCGGGAAAATCCTTGCTGTATAATGGTTGCTGAGAAAGATATCCGATATGATTGCGGAGAAGTCCGTCTCCGTACTCAACAGAGCCGCTTTGTTTGGAGATAAGCCCGAGAATCCCCTTGATAAGGGTGGTTTTGCCTGAGCCGTTCTCTCCCACTATACAGAGGTAATCGCCCTCATTGACCTGAAAATCAATGCTGTTTATAACATTTTTACCATCGTATCCGAGGCTTAATTTATTTACTTTTAGAAGTGACATAATAACACCTTCTGATACAAATATCGGGCGGATAAACCGCCCGATTAATTAATAGTTGTAGATTATGCCTTGTCAGCAAAAAGTCTGCAGGAAACAGCGATTGTAAAAATCACGCTGAACACTACAGTAATAATTGCAGGTAAAACATAAAGAAGAAGTATCTTTGCTCCGAAGATTGCAGAAATGATAAATGTTGCAACAGCGAGTGCAAGGATAATGATTATCATAGGAAGTAATGTTTTGAAGGTTTTGTCTGCTGCTACGGAATAAGCATCCACCACAGGCTCATCCTTCTTTCTGCGGTTTGCAGGTTTAACATTGTAGCTATACGCAAACACAACAAATGTGATGTAAGTCAGCACAACTGCAAAAAGCATAAGTGCAAAGGTAATGTCGCCGAAGTTTGCTCTGCAAATAACTGTAAGAGCAAGGGCTACCAGAGCATTGACAGTTGCACCCAAAGCTGAGTAGAGAGCCATCTTTACACCGGGCTTTTTGAAGCGGATGAGGAAATATATCATTGTAAGTCCCAGCACCAGTACAGCTGCAACCAAAGCCTTAAGATAGAAGCCAAGGTTGAATTTAGCCAGTGCCTGTCCGCCAAAGATAAGGTGTAATGCAACACCTACAACAAAAAGGATTGCTGCTACTATAATAGAAATCTTAAATATTGCTTTGAAATTAATAGTTTTCTTCATTATTTTGCACCTCCGAATACTGAAGGCTTCTTGAATGCCTTAAAGGAAATAAGGCTTCTAAGCATAAGCTGAGGCAGGAAGTAACCTGTAATAAAGTTGAGAACTGCACCGAAGAACAGTACATAGGAGAAGGTGTATGCTCCACCTGCAACAACTGAGCCGAAGATACCGGTAATAAGACCGGATGTACCAAACATCAGCATACCGATAAGTCCGATAATTGCCAGAATGATGTTGATATCAACGATATACTTTCTGCTCTTCTCTATAGCCTTAGTAACAGCAGTTTCAATATCTGTACCTAATGTGAGCTCTGACTTAATTTTGTCACCGAAGAGTACATGGCAAAGTACAGCCAAGAGCACAGATGCTGCAAGACCGATAAGTCCTGCGGAGGTCATCATAAATGTGTTGCCATCACCGAAAAGACGGGTGATAACTGCTAAAACTCCGGAGAACTGAAGAAGTGCTGCAAATACAGATACAACACCTACGAGCTTGTACTTAATAATCATAAATACTGCTATAATTACAGCAGCAATAATACCTGCGAACATAATAAGGTCTGTGGCGCCCTTGGCGATAAGGGGCTCAACCTGAGACACAGAGGATACAGATACCTCACAGGGCAATGTGCCTGTGCTGAGAATTGCTGAGTAAAGCATAGCCTTGCTCTCTGTCATACTGTCAGATGAGAAGGAAATGCTACCATCTGACAAAGGCTCACTGATTGTGGGGAATGCAAGCATTCTGTCATCAAGCCAGACAGATACAGTCTGGTTATAATATGCACCTGTGTCCGCATTGGTAAGTGCGTAGAGAAGCTGAGTACCTACCTCGTTGAAGGTTGCAGATACATAGTAGTATGTATAGTCGGTATCTACATACTCAAACCAACTTGAAGAATTGATAAGAGAGCTGTCGATAAGCACAGTCTCTGCAGAATCATCCACAGGATTTACAAAACAAGCGCTGTTGGATGAATCAATTATCATATCCTCATAGGAACTACCGGGACGAATGGTGAAATAGCCGTAGGAAGCAAGAAGTGTTGCCACCTCTTCGGCAGAAAACTCACAGTTCACGTTGTTGGGAACTACAATTGATATGCTGTCAGTTTCATCGTCAACAGAAATCCGATAATCCTTGAGACCGAATCTTGCTGCTCTTTTTTCAATAATTTTTGCTGCATTCTGAACCTCGTCAGAACTTGCAACACTGAGGGCGACCTTAGTACCGCCTGATACATCAATACCCCAATCAATATCACGGAAACCCTTGATAACTGTAGTTCTGTTATCGCCTTCGTAATAGCTAAGACCGAAAACAGAAATAAATGAGAAAACAAGGATTAACAGAGCGATAATGACGGAAACAGATTTCGAAAGACTTTTCATCTTTTGGACCTCCGTAAAAAAATAACTCTGCTAAGTGGGGACTATCCCCTACCATAACAGAGTTATTATATGATTTTTTTATAAAAAAGTCAATCTTTGTGCAGAAAATAACAGATAAACTTCACAGAAGAACGAATTACTCCCCGAGAAGCTTACAGACTGCACACAAACGCACACATATACAGAATATGTCCATAGCAATCTCAAGCTCCTGCAAAGGAGGATATGAGGGTGCTATACGGATGTTGCTGTCTGCAGGGTCAACTCCCAAGGGATAGGTAGCACCTGCAGGAGTCAGAACAAGTCCTGCGTCCTTGCACATCTTTACAACCTTAGAGGCTGTACCGGGGTATACATCGATGCTGACGAAATAGCCTCCGTTGGGCTTTGTCCAGTCGGCAATGCCTGTGTCCGATAAGTATTCCTCAAACTTGGCAATTACCATATCAAAACGAGGCGCAAGGATTTCCTTGTGTCTGAGCATATGAGCCTTGATACCCTCATAGTCCTTGAAGAAAAGCAGATGGCGCATCATATTAAGCTTGTCAAAACCTATGGTCTGCTTTGTGTAACGAGCCTTGAACACCTTCATATTATTTGCAGACGTTGCCATAGCGGCTACACCTGCACCGGGGTAGGATATTTTGGAGGTGGAGCAGAATATAACAGGAAGGTCGGGATTACCTGCTTTCTCACACTCCTGCATTAAGCTTAAGAGTGTATCGGGAGTGTCTGTTACATCGTGTACACAGTAGGCATCGTCCCAGAAAATACGAAAATCTGCTGCTGCAGGTTTGAGACTTGCAAAACGGCGAACAGTCTCGTCAGAATAAGTGATGCCCTGAGGATTGGAATACTTGGGAACACACCAGATACCCTTGATTGATGAATCGGAGGAAACAAGCTTCTCTACCACATCCATATCGGGACCTGTAGCGGTCATAGGTACTGTAATCATCTGAAAGCCGAAATACTCTGTTACACCGAAATGACGGTCATATCCGGGTACGGGACAGAGGAACTTTCTGTCTTTAACGTTAAACCAAGGCTCACAACCCTCTGCAATAGGAGTTGTCATCATACAAGCTATGGAATCAAACATCATATTAAGAGAGGAGTTACCTCCTATCATAACCTGCTCAGGACTGACCTGCATAAGCTTTGACATCATTTCCTTGCACTCTGCAATGCCGTCAAGAATACCATAGTTTCGGCAATCAAAACCTGCATTACTGATGCAATCGGCTCTGTCGGAAAGTACTTTAAGCAGTCCGTCAGAGATATTAAGCTGCTCTGTGCAGGGCTTACCACGGGACATATCAAGGGACAGTCCCCTATCCACATAAGAGGTATATTCACTTTCAAGCTGAGATTTCAGCGCTTTTAACTCTTCCTTTGTAAGATTTGAGTACGACATTTTGCTCACTCTCCAAGATTAATTATTCACAATTATAAGATTATACAGGATATTGGTAATAATTTCAAGTACTTTTTGCAAGATTTATAATTTTATCCTGCAATATTTTACAAAAAGCGACCCGTTGTTTCCAACGGGTCGTAAAATTAATAGTATTTGTAGTATCCGTACTTGCCTTTTGAGTAGTTTTTCTCAACAGGTGTACAGCCAACCTTAAGAAAACCGAGAACCCTGCTACCTGCAAGTTTGATACTCTGAAGTGTGCTGTCAACATCGCCGTGAGTAGTAACTCTCTCTCGGACAACAACTACGTATCCTGCAATATAATTTTTGAGAAGAAGTGCATCGGTAACAACTCCGACAGGAGGTGTATCAATGATGATATAATCGTATATCTCCTCCATATTATGAAGAATCTTCTCAAAGCTTGAGGATGCAAGAAGCTCGGAGGGGTTGGGAGGAATTGCACCTGCGGTAATAAGATCAAGACAAGGAAGCACATCTCTGTGAATAACCTCATCCACAGTCTTAAGCTTACCTATAAGCTCAGAAAGTCCTACGGTATTCTGGACTCTTATGAGATTGTGAAGATTGGGACGACGAAGGTCACCGTCTATAAGAAGCACCTTCTTGCCCATTTTGGAGAATGAGATTGCAAGGTTGGCAGTTGCTGTGGATTTACCCTCACCTTTAGACCAGCTGGTAACGGCAACCATCTTCTTCTCGGCTGCGGAAAGTGAGAAAACAAGGTTAGTTCTTGCAATCTTATATCCCTCAACAATGGCAAACTTACTGTCACCGCTGATGACGCTTCTGGACTTATCCACACGTCTTGCGGTTTTGCTTTTTGGTCCGAAATTCATCGTCTGCCACCGCCTTTCTTTGAGCGACCTAAATCTGCATCGAAATCTATAATCTCTGCAAATACGGGAACATCATAAATCTTAAACAAATCATCGCCGGGCTTGATTGTTGTATCAATAATCTCAATTATCAGAGAGATGAGAATTGAAACAATCATTCCTCCAAGAAAACCAAACAAAGCATATCTGCCTTCATCAGGAGATGAATGAGTAGAAGGGGATGATGCAGCACGACCAAAGGGCACCGCCTCACCGCCTGTATAATACTTCTCAAAAACCTTGGGAGCAGCATTACGAATAGCATTAGCGGTATCTGCACACACCTGTGCATCACTGCCGGATACGGTAATTGTCAGGAAGTTGGTATCACTGATACTACTGATTGATACACTATATCCTGCAGGAATAATATCCAGCATCTCCTCACAGCGGGAAAACATTACCGTACAGTTGGCCGCAAGGGTGGTTGACGCACTGATTGTATTGGAAGAAACCTTGATTTCTTCGCTGCTTGTAGTACCGTCTGCATTACTTGATGCATCATATTTAATGCATATCATTGAGCTTGAAGAATATCTTTTGGGGATAAAGTTGTCGGCATAAACATATGCACCCAAAGCAGCCACAACAGACACGATGATTATAAGCTTAATGTGAGCAAGAATCATTTTTAGTATGTCATTAATTGTGATTTCTTTCAACTATATCATCTCCTTATCTATAATTTAATCATATGACAATCATCAAAATATAAAGTGATTATCCCAATATGCTTATAAGCACACCTGCTGCAACAGCGGAACCGATAACACCGGCTACGTTGGGACCCATTGCGTGCATAAGAAGGAAGTTAGAGGGATTTTCCTGCTGTCCGACCTTATTGGAAACACGGGCTGCCATAGGAACTGCGGATACACCTGCAGAACCGATAAGAGGATTAACCTTGCCCTTAGTCAGCACATACATAAGCTTACCAAAAATCACACCAAAAGCAGTACCGAGCATAAATGCAGCGAGACCTAAGCAGATAATCTTGATAGTATCCCATCTAAGGAATACATCACCTGTAGCAGTAGCACCGACTGTTAGGCCAAGGAAGATTGTGATAATGTTCATAAGCTCGTTCTGAGCTGTCTTGAATATACGGTCAACAACTCCGCTTTCCTTGAACAGGTTACCGAGCATCAGCATACCTACAAGAGGTGCTGCACTGGGCAGGAGAAGCGATACAATAATTGTTATAATTATCGGGAAGAGAATCTTCTCAAGCTTTGAGACAGGACGAAGCTGCTGCATAACAACAGAACGCTCTTTCTTTGTGGTGAGAAGCTTCATAATGGGAGGCTGGATAATAGGAACCAGCGCCATATAAGAGTAAGCCGCAACCGCTATAGGACCGAGAAGATGAGGCGCGAGGATTGTGGTGGTATAGATGGCTGTGGGGCCGTCCGCACCGCCGATAATACCGATAGCACCTGCCTCCGCGTCGGTAAAGCCTATAAGGGAAGCTATGATAAACGTAAGGAAAATACCTATCTGAGCTGCTGCACCGAGGATGAAGCTCTTGGGGTTAGCAATCAGAGGACCGAAGTCGGTCATACATCCGATACCAAGGAAGATAAGAGGAGGATAAATTCCAAGCTTAACGCCTTGGTACAGATAATAGAAAAGTCCGCCGTTGGAGGGAACATTGTAGTAAGTAATGCCGTTTTGTACGGTGGTAGCGTAGTTCGCCGCTTCTCCCCCGTGTTCGGCTATATACTGCTCTACAGGTACTAAGCTTGTAGAGGGTGCTGCCATAATATCGGGATAGAGGTTAACAAGAAGCATACCGAAGGCAATTGGAAGCAAAAGCAAGGGCTCGAACTGTCTATTGATAGCAAGGTACAAAAGGACACAGGCAACAGCAATCATAGCATAGTTCTTCCAGGTTAGCTCCACAAGTCCCGAGTCATAATAAAGACCTACAATAGAGTCAAAGAATCCGTTTAATATTGCCATTACAGAAGTCCCTCCGTTCTCATCTGGGGAATGCTCTCCATAAGTCCTGCAGTTGCCCACTCTGAACGAGCAGATGAGGATTTGCGGATACCTGCAACGCGAACTTTCTTGCTACCTGCGTAGTATGCCTCAACCGCAGCGGTGATAACTGCAACAGTCTGTAAATCAAGGTTACATTCAGATACAGGAGCAGAAGTCTCCGCAAACTCAGGCTTTGCCTGAGCTACAGGTACGTTCTTAAGCTTTTTCTGAGCTTTCTTTTCTTTCTTTCTTTCAGCTGAGCTTTGTGCTGAGGATACAATCAAGGAGTAAATCTTGATTATGCCGATAAGCAAAAGCAAAACAGCAAACACAACAACAAAGCCTGTAATGAGAATGATAACAGACATATTAGGCTCTGTTGCAGCAAGGTAGGTAGTCATAGTCAACCTCCAATAACAAATTATACGAAAGCTGTCTCTTCTCTCAGAAAAGACCTACTTTCCCATATACATATCTATTGTATACTTTTTCAAATAAGATTTCAATACAAAAAGAAAAAAACCGCCGAATTTTTTCAGCGGTTTTTTGTAAGTTCACTATAAATTTGTTTATTTTTATAAAATAATGCAGATAAGACCCGAGCAACCTTCGTTTATTATCTTCTCTATAGTTTCGCATAGCTTTGCTCTGGCATCAGAAGGCATACGGTAAAGTTTATTCTGCAGTCCCTCGTTTACAAGGTCGCTGACAGATTTTCCGAATATATCCGACTCCCAGATTTTTACAGGGTCTTCCTCAAATTCGTGAAGCAGGTACTTTACAAGCTCCTCGGACTGTTGCTCTGAACCCACAAGAGGTGTTACCTCTGCAAAGGTTTCAATCTTCATCATATGAACGGACGGTGCTGATGCCTTAAGCTTGACACCGTACTTACCGTTTTGCTTTATAATCTGAGGCTCTTCCAGCTTAAGCTCTTCCATAGTGGGCATAACGATACCGTATCCGCTTTCGCATACTTCGGAGTAGGCTTTTTCGATACGCTCATACTTGCTTCTTCTGGAGGAAAGCTCGGAGAAGTTCTGAAGCAGAGCTTTTTCGTCGGGGATAGATACTCCTGTCTGCTCTGATAAAACCTTGAAAAACAGCTCCGGAGAAAGCATTACGCTAAGTTCTGCGGTGCCTGTACCTAAATCCAGAGAAGAAAGTCGCGAGGCTATTACATACTCGTTGAGGCAGATTTCCTCGGCTACCTGCTGAATCTGGCGCAGTTTATCTATTTTTCCTGCTGAGGAGGTAATGGTAGAGAAAACGCTTGATTTCAACCAATGGTCCATAGGGAGAGATACAACCCAGGAGGGGATGTTGATATCAATACATCTGACAGGGAACTCGAAAAGTATCTGAGCCATAATCCGCTTGATTTCGTTCTCGTCCATTGTAAGGCAGGATATGGGAATTACGGGTACCATATACTCTGCTGCAAGTTCTGATGCCAGTTGCTGAGACTTAGCAGATGTGGGCTCAAAGCAATTGAGAAGCACCACAAAGGGTTTATTTATCTCTTTGAGCTCCCCTATCACCCTTTGCTCGGCTTCTATGTAATCCTCTCTGGGAATATCGCTTATAGAACCGTCGGTGGTTATCACAAGACCAATAGTGCTGTGGTCGGTGATAACCTTTCGTGTGCCGTACTCTGCGGCTTTATCAAAGGGGATTTCCGTATCAAACCATGGGGTTTTTACCATTCGGGGAGTATCCTCTTCTTCGTAGCCAAGGGCTCCCTGAACGATATAGCCTACACAGTCTATCATCCTCACCGAAAGGTTTACATTGTCCCCAAGGTCTATCTGTACTGCATCCTCGGGAATAAACTTAGGCTCGGTGGTCATTATTGTTCTGCCACCTGCGGACTGAGGAAGCTCGTCGTTGGCTCGTTCTCTGCTATACTCATCACCTATATTAGGTATAACAAGGGTGTCCATAAACCGCTTGGTGAAGGTGGATTTACCTGTTCTGACAGGTCCAACCACTCCAATATATATGTCTCCGCCGGTACGTGCCTGAATATCCTGATAAATGTTTCTCTGTTCCATTGCTTTGCCTCCACACGATTGTTGATTGTATTAAAGTCTATGAAGACAATCAGTATAATATGACAGTTGTATTGATATGGTGATAAAAAATTAAAAAGCAAACAGGACAGTTTATTGCTGTCCTGTTTGCAATTATATTACACACGAAGTACGAAGAGCATTCCATCGGTTTCTATAACTTCCGTATTTATGGAATTTTCGGTACAGAGAGTACTTAAGGGAGCTGAGAAATGCTTAGCTATGTCCCAGACCTTTTCGCCGCTTTTTGCAAAATAAAGAGTCAAAGGAGCCGCCTCTTTATCCATAGTCTCGCCTATAGATTTCACCTGTGATATCTGATTAAGCAGTATTTCATCCTGAAGAACAGTATAAAGCCTGACATCAAGTCGAAGCTCCAGAGCATCACTTTCTGTTATTCTGTAACTGAGAGAAGTAATATTACCCTTCATATGTTTAATGGAGCTATATTTTCCGGAAAGCACTTCTTCCCTGCTTATATCCACCTGACGCTCAATGCAGATTATCTTACCATCCTTATCACAGGCAAGGACACAAACATTGACTTTACCGGAGATACAGAGGGTATCTTCTTTGAAGTTACCTGTAAATATAGGAGCTTCCGTAAATATATCAAGAATTTTTTCAACAGTCTCATCCCCCATAGACACGGTGCTTTTTGAGGTATAAGAAGAATTAATGATAGAGATATCCTTGCACACAGGAACGCTTTGGAGGGTAGAATCTGTATTATATACGGTAGAATAGGCGTCAACAATGGGACTTATACTGTGGGACTTGTAGCCAACGACAGTTGCCGAAAGCTTTACATCTACGGTTACAACAGGCTCTTCGGACATAAGCTCTGACTTAAGCAGAATTTCGTAAGACAATACATCCACACGAGCGTCAAGATGGGAACACTCTTTATCCCCTGTAGAGAGGGTAGTGCTGAAAGGAAAGGCATAAACCAAGCGGTCTGTATCCCCTGTTGAAGCATCGCTTATATAGAGCATACTCAGGGTGATTTCACCTTTAAGCATAACCCTGTCCCCTGTGTTGGTGCAGTCTGTTATAATAGCCTGAACATCGCTTCTGACAATAGTTTCTACAGAAGATTTTGTCTTAAGAACCGCACTCTCGGCAACAGAAAACTGCTCCTGAGCAAAGGAGCATACCTCCATTGCGGTAAGAGGACAGTTCAGAAGTTGCAGGTCGTCATCTGCATTATCCTCGTTGATACAGGTCATACTGCGAGAAAGAACCTTTGTATGAAGTGAAAATGCTCCGTGGAGAGTAAGTCTTCTTGGGGATAATGCACGACAATTGAGGTATTCGGGCTTAGGTGTTGTAAAAATAACATTATCAGATGCCTCGGTGCTGACAGGAATGCTTTGGGAAAAAGGTACAGTCTGCTCACAGCAACGAAGCCGAGAGCGATTGCTGTCCGTGTAGAGTATTCGTATTAAGGATACTCCGTCTACAGTCAGCTGACCTGCTGAAAGGGAGCGTGAATATATCTTCGGTATAAGAGAGCATTTGAGTATTTTTTCTACATCTGCGCAATAATCAGGTAAGGTAAAATCCAAATCTACAGGTTGCTGAGATACTGAGTCAAGTATTTCCCCGGCACAGCTGACAAGTCGGTTTTTCAGTAAATAGTCCATATTTTTTCTCTCCTTTTATGTTCTACACTATTCTATTATTGAAAGAGAAAAAATATAACCTTACCGTAAAGAAAAAGGACTCAACCGATAATAGGCTGAGTCCTGAAATATTGTAATCAGATTTCTACTCTTTCGCCAACAGGCTTATTAATTGTAAGTCCTGCAACGAACTTCTGTATAATTGTTGCATCCTTAACATTGACTTCTGTGTCAATGTTTGCATCTGCACATACATATGCCTCGTCCTTAAAGTTCTTCTCAAGTCCTGCGGTTACCTTCTGGATAAGGGTTGCATCCTTAACATTAACAACACCGTTAAGGTCTGCGTCGCCAAGATAGTATTCCTCTCCAATTACAGGGTCAGTAGGCTCTGTGGAATCTGAGGGGGTTGTGGGATTTGAAGGAGTTGAAGGCTCTGTTGGAGTAGGCTCTGTGGGAGTGGGCTCTGTGGGAGTAGGCTCTGTGGGGAGTGTATCTGTGGGAGTAGTGGGTACAGAAGGTGTTGAACCGCCACCTGCAAGGAGCTTTCCTATACGTGCAAGAGGAACTGTGATATTGTCCATATCCTCTTTTTCGTGAGATGTTGAGGGGTCATTGCTGTACTCTTTGGTTGCATTGTCCCAGGTGCTGGGATCGGCAGGAAGAGTATTGACTGCAGATGTACCGAAGGTGGAGACCTTCATAACACCTATACCCTGTGACTCTATCTCAGAAGCTGTAACACCCAGAAGGTCAAGAGGAATAGATATCTCGTAGAACATATCAAGAGTCTTCTTGTGGTCTTTGTCAGTATAGAAATCATGCCAGTTTGACGTATCAAGCAATGTGTCACCGGGAGTACGGTTATTGTAGTGTCCGTAGCCCTCATCTATACCCCATAGGTTTTCGCTAATGGTAGTATTACCCCATTCAAGCTTGATGCTTGACTGACGGGTATCGTTGTAGACAATCTTGCCGTCATCCCCTGCCTTGTAAACAAAGGGACCGTTGGAATAATTGGTAGAGAAGGCTACTACTGTGTCGATATTGGCATCAAGAGTGATACCGCTATCCCAGAGCGTACCGCCTGAAGCAACTGTACCGTCGCCCTCAATAGAGGGGTCAATACTCAGATAAAGGAATACCGGAAGATTATATATCCAGAGGTTACCCTGTGATATCGGGAAGTCATCAGAAGGTGCTATTGCATCCTGAACGTTTGCCATTTCCCACATAAGGTAGAGGTTAGAGTTATCCCAAGCAGCATAGAGAGCGTAGTCATCAATGGGAATCTCATGCATTGAACTGGGAAGGTATACTCGGGGGTCATCGTTGGCAACACCCTGAGCAATAAGCATAGAGCTGTCCCAGTCGCTGATATCACCATCAATAGTAATATTAGCCTGTTTGCCAACCTGTCCGTTGGGATTTGTAGCATAGTAACCATCAAGTGCCGGTGAAGAAGAACCGTCGCTGTCAACCACCGCAGAGCCGTCCTTCTTCAAATAGGTTGCAGTAGAGGTTACTGTGCCGTTGGAGTTGGTGGCAGATACATAGAGGGTAACTGTAGAACCAACTGCAGTAGAGGCTCCGAGGGTCACATCAGCAGTGCCGCTTATGGACTGCTCAGCACCACCGTCAACAGTATAGTAAGCGGAATCGGCATTGTTTACAGTAACAGTAACTGTAAGTGATTCGGTCTTGAAGGAAGAGCCATCCTTCTTGCTGATGGTAATTGTGGGCTCTGCCTTGTCAATATCATAGGTACCCCAAGTGCCTGTTGCCATATCATAAATACTGTTTGCACCCGGATATGTAAGGTCGGCGGTCTGAACACTGCCACCATTATTGAAAATAACATTGGCAAAGGACTTGGAGGGGGTGTAAGAATATATATCATCACCTACCAGAGTCATCTGTGTACCGGGCCAGGATACATCTTGGTCTGAGGAAGAGTTCCACATATAGCAGTAAGGTGTGCCGTAATTGGCTGTTACCTTAACGTATACTGTATCCCCTGTAGCAGAAACAGTAAAGGTTGCTACCATGCAAACAACAAGTATCAGAGCAAGAAGCAAGGATAAAATCTTATTTATTCGTTTCATATAAATAACCTCCTGATATCGGATTACTTTTTTATCCTAACAGAAAGTATATTTGTTTTCAAGATAATTTATATGAAATTCCGACATAAAGATAATTTTCACCAAGTGTCTTGCCTGTTTGTGTTCTCTATAAAGTATCCCCGAGGCATTTCGCATACCTCGGGGATATAGGATATGTTATACTCAGGTTATGTTTTCTGCTTTTTGATTTTATAAAATTTACGCAAAAAGAAGGATAAAAACTTAGGATTATCAATAACGACAACTTTCAACAGACTCGCCTCCTGAATATAAAGCAGATTATGATGATGGTCACAGCAGATACCACCACAACAAATTCATAAGGCAGACAACTGGCTACCAAAAGTCCTGCCGCAAAAGAAACTGCATAGCAAAGTCCACTGCGTCTCACAAACATCACCTCTGGTGTATACTATGCAGAGGTCTTATCTTTGTTACTAT
>CAZRLC010000003.1:0-43670 GCA_964600975.1 uncultured Ruminococcus sp. | reverse complement strand
TGACCTCATCCTTACCAAGGATGCGCTCTACCTACTGAGCTATATCAGCATATTCAGGTAGCCTGTTTCTGTGCTACCCGACTATATTACCATAAAGTTTTTGTAATTTCAATATCTTTTTCAAATTTTTTATTTTGATAACTTGCCTTAATACTGCACCATAATTGTCTCAGACACATCACCGTTGTTGTCTTCCGGTGCATTCTCCTCGGGGTCCTGAGGGAGAGTTTCGGCAGGTATATCTGCTTCCTCTGTGTTGGCCGAGGTGGTCTGTGCAGTAGTTTCTGCGGTGCTTTCCGATGTTTCCTCCTGAATCTCCACAGGTGTGTTCATCATATTCATAATTTCGTTTATATCGTCTGCATCCTCTATAACCGCAGGTTGGAAGTTATTCTGACTGCCTGTATATACATAGCAGGGGATTATCCTGGTGGCGGTTGTAATCTCTTCGCCTTCCCTTGAAAGCATCACCTGAAAAATTATGGTTTTATTTTCGGGATATGTATTTGCACTGTAGCAGAAGTTGCCCAGAGAATACACAATAGGCACACCGTTTACAATCTCCATAGGCTGAAGCACATGGGGGTGACTGCCTACTATCAGGTCACAGAGTTTGTTTTCGGCAAGATATCTGCATCCCTCGATTTTGAAGTTGTCGGGCTCATGGACCGCCTCTGTGCCGCCGTGGAAGAATACTATCTTGTAGTCGCACTCCTCCTGCATATCTTTGAGTGCCTGTTCTATATAATATGTGCTATACTCCGACCACAGTCCGCAATACAGTACTCCTATGCGGATACCCTTCACATCTATGTACAAAGGAGTCAGACTCTCTCCTACGTAAAGGCCCTGTGCTTTAAGTGCCTCTACCGTATCCTTGTAGCCTTCTTCACCGTAGTCATATGTATGGTTGTTGACCACTCCTGCTACCTCTACAGAACCAAGGGTGAGAATATCTGCGTTTGCCGTGGGAGCAGTAAACCAGAAGGCCGGACTGTAATCCTTGGCGGTTTTCTCCAGTTCTCTGTCTGTGAGCACACACTCCATGTTGCTCAGCGTCAGGTCATCCTCAGAGAGCACGTCCCTAACCTTCTCGAAAAAATAGTCGTGGCTTTTGTTCTCTGCCGTCCAGGTGAAGTTGCCGTAGTTCGACTTGCCCGATTCGCTGCCTAAAATGCAGTCTCCGATAAAGGACAGCAGCACCTGACTATCCACTTCGGCAGAGGTTGTAGGCTCAGTATCTGCTGCCTCGGTTTCTTTGAACACCTCGTCTATAGTAGCTCCTGAGTTCTCTGCACCCATAGAGCCTATTACAATCACCAATATAAAAACTATAACCATCACAACCGAACAGGCTATAAGCAAAATCTTCGTATTTCTGTTCATATATTCACCACCTGCTTTTATACAACTATATACCACATTATCCACCTTAATTCAACAACACAAATATTACAAATTAAGGAAATAGTTGAAAATTCCTTTTTATGGTTGTATAATGCAGAAAACATATCTTTACGAGGCAATTCCCTATGAAAAAAGAAAACAGACTGATAAAAATTGTAATGACGGCACTACTTGCCTCCCTGTGCACGGTTGCCACTATGGTAATACAGATACCCACTCCTACAGGAGGGTTCCTGAACTTAGGCGATGCAGTGGTAATTTTATGTGCCTTTTTGCTGGGTCCTGTGTATGGTGCACTGGCAGCGGGGCTTGGGTCGGCTCTGGCAGATATCTTTGCAGGATATGTTCAGTACGCCCCTGCAACCTTTATTATTAAGGCTCTGATGGCGGTTTTTCTGTGGCTTGTGCTTTTTCTTACAAAGAAGCTTTCCGACAAAAAGCCGAGGCTTAGCTTTGTTTTCACTGCCCTTGGCAGTATCGGTGCAGAATGTATAATGGTGCTGGGATACCTTTTCTTTGAGGGTATCGTGCTTCGGTATGGTGCAGGTGCCCTTGCCTCTGTTATCCCCAACAGTATTCAGGGGTTGACGGGTATTATAGCAGGAACCTTGCTGACAATACTGTTTGAGCGAACAAAAATTAAAAGTAAATTTCTGTAATTTGCAGGAGGACGGTTTTCCGTCCTCTTTTTTATATAAGGGTATATAATATTTTTATTGAAAATCCCTCTTTATTGTGATACTATATATAATGTATAAATATCTTTAAGTTCACCACTTTAAGGGAGGCAACCAAATTGGCTCTTATGCTGAAAAAAATCAAAGGCACGGAGGACATTCTTCCCCGTGACGTCTATAAATGGCAGTTTATTGAAAAGCTTCTGTCCGAGGAGGCTCGTTGTTACGGCTTCAGCGAAATCCGTACACCTGTTTTTGAGCAGACTGCACTCTTCCAGAGAGGTGTAGGTGAGGGAACGGATGTTGTTCAGAAGGAAATGTACACCTTTGAAACAAAAGGCGGTGAGTCACTGACTCTTCGTCCCGAGGGTACTGCAGGTGCCGCCAGAGCTCTTCTGGAGCACGGACTTTACAACGACGGACTTCCTGTTAAAACTCACTACTTCACCACCTGCTACCGCTACGAAAAGCCTCAGGCAGGTAGACAGAGAGAGTTCCACCAGTTCGGTATGGAGGTTTACGGCACACAGGACCCCATCTCTGATGCAGAGCTTATCTGTGCTGCAAGGTCTATTTTTGACAGACTTCAGATTGAGGGTATCAGGCTTGAGATTAACTCTATCGGCTGTCCTCATTGCAGAGCAAACTACCACGAAGCCCTCAAAGCTTACTTCAAAGAGCATACAGACACTCTGTGCGGAACCTGTCTTTCAAGGCTGGAGAAGAATCCTATGCGAATCCTTGACTGCAAGAGTCCCGTCTGCAAGGAGATTGCCGCAAATGCTCCCAAGATTACAGACTTCCTGTGCGACAACTGTAGCGACCACTTCAAAAAGGTTCAAAGCTACCTGGACGCTGCAAGGGTTGAATACACAGTAAACCCCAACATTGTCCGCGGTCTTGATTACTATACCAACACCGTATTCGAGTTTATATCCGACAGCATCGGTGCTCAGTCCACCGTATGTGGCGGCGGAAGATACAACGGACTCATTGAGGAATTAGGCGGTAAGCCCTTACCTGCATTGGGCTTTGCAATCGGTCTTGAGCGACTTCTGATGGTTATGGATGCCCAGGGAATAGAGATTGCTCCTCCCGAGGGTGCGGCACTTTACATCGCCACTATGGGTGAGACAGCACAGCTCAAGGCATTCGAGCTTGTAAAGACTGTCCGTGAGGCCGGTCTCGGTGCTCAGATTGACATTGTCGGCAGAGGACTTAAGGCTCAGATGAAATATGCCGACAAAATCGGCGCCCGTTTCTCCCTTGTGCTGGGTGACAACGAAATCGCCGAGGGTAAGGCAACACTTAAGAATATGCTTAGCGGCGAGGCACGAGAAATCTGCCTTTGCCCGGAGCATTTTGCAGATGAATTTTTCGAGGCTCTGCTCAGCTCTGACTTAGAACTGGCAGAAGCCCTCTGATAACAAGACACCTTGATAGGAGATATAGATATGGCAGATTTTATGACAGGTCTCAAGCGTTCCGTTTACTGCGGAGACTTAAGAGATGCAAACATCGGAGAAACCGTTACCGTCTGCGGTTGGGTACAAAAACAGCGTGACCTGGGTCAGCTTGTTTTCGTTGACCTGAGAGACCGCACAGGCATTGTTCAACTTGCCTTTGACGACGGTACAGACAGAGAGATTTTTGAGAAGGCTCAGTCCCTTCGCAGTGAATATGTAGTTTGTGCTCTGGGTACTGTCCGTGAGCGTAGTTCCAAAAACCCCGACATCCCTACAGGCAACATTGAAATTGATGTTAAGGATTTGCGACTTCTCTCAAAAGCAGAGACCACTCCCTTTGAGATTGTAGACGACCTTAACACCAACGAGGAGCTTCGCCTTCGTTACAGATATCTGGATCTTCGCCGCAGACCCCTGCAGAAGAACATTATGATGAGAAGTGAAATCTGTAAGTCTGCTCGTGACTACTTCTACGAGAACGGCTTTGTTGAGATTGAGACTCCCATGATGATGAAATCCACCCCCGAGGGTGCCAGAGACTACCTTATTCCCTCCAGAATACACAAGGGTTGTTTCTATGCTCTGCCTCAGTCTCCTCAGATTTACAAACAGCTTCTGATGCTTTCGGGTTTTGACCGTTATATTCAACTTGCAAGATGCTTCCGTGACGAGGACCTCCGTGCTGACCGTCAGCCTGAGTTCACTCAGATTGATATGGAGCTTTCTTTCGTGGATGTAGACGACATCCTCACACTTAACGAAGGACTTATGAAGCGTGTATGGAAGGACGTTTTAGGCGAAGAGCTTCATACTCCTTTTGAGCGTATGAGCTACAGAGAAGCAATGGAGCGCTTTGGCTCGGACAAGCCCGACATCCGCTACGGTATGGAGATTCAGAATATCTCCGACCTTGTAAAAAATTGCGGTTTCGGTGTATTTACCGGTGCAATAGACGCAGGTGGCTCTGTTCGTGCAATTGTTATGAAAAATGCCGCTTCCGTTTATACACGTAAAGAAATAGACAAGCTTACCGAGTATGTAAAGGGCATCGGTGCCAAGGGTCTTGCCTTTGTCCGCTGGGTAGAGGATGTACCCAACTGTTCCTTTGCAAAGTTTATGGCAGAGGGTGAGCTTGAGAATATTCTCAACACCTTAGGTGCAGAAAAAGGCGATGTTGTCCTTATCGTTGCCGACAAAGACTCTGTAACCCTGCCAACTCTGGGAGCTCTGAGAAGCATAGTGGCAAAGCGTCTGGATATTATCCCAGATGTTTACAAATTCCTGTGGATTGTAGACTTCCCCTTCTTCGAAAAAGACGAGGAAAGCGGTGAGTGGGTTGCTATGCACCACCCCTTCACCATGCCCAAGGAAGAGTGCCTTGAATATTTGGATACAGACCCCGGCAAGGTTATAGCCAAGGCTTACGACCTTACTCTCAATGGTGTTGAGCTTTCTTCGGGCTCTATCCGTATCTCCAACCCCAAGCTTCAGCAGAAGATGTTCCGTGCTCTTAAGATGACCGACGAGGAAATCGCCCTTAAGTTTGGCTTCTTGGTAGATGCTTACAAGTACGGTGCACCTCCTCACGGCGGTATGGGTATCGGCCTTGACAGACTTACCATGATTCTCTGCGGTGCAGATTCACTCCGTGATGTTACCGCATTCCCCAAGGTACAGAACGCCTCCGAGCTTATGTCTCAGTGTCCCTCTCCCGTAGACAAAGAGAGTCTGGATGTACTGGCTCTGCAGGTTGTAGCCGAGGAAAAAGAAGACTGACAATTTATATACCCCGAACAGTAGGTTTGTTCGGGGTATATTCGAAATACTTTTTAGAAGAAGTGATAATATGAAGTTATCCGAAATATTTGCAAAAGATAAACCCACCCTTTCCTTTGAGGTTTTTCCGCCTAAAACCGACGACCTGTTTCATACGGTAGAACAGGCCGCTCTGGCTATAGCGGCGTTCAGACCCGACTATATGAGCGTAACCTACGGTGTCGGCGGCGGTACAAGCAAGTATACCGTGGCTATAGCTCAGGACATCGAAAAATCTCAGGGTGTACCCACTATTGCACACCTTACCTGTGTATCCTCCTCCAAGAATACGGTACATAAACAGCTTGACCGACTTCGTGATGCAGGTATCGAGAACATTCTTGCTCTCAGAGGTGATATGCCAAAGGATGGGGTTGTCTCCACCGACTACAAATACGCCAGTGAACTCATCAGCGAAATTGTGGACTACGGCGGATTTTGTATCGGCGGTGCCTGTTATCCCGAGGGACATATCGAGGCAAAATCCCTTGAAGAAGACATTGAAAACATTGCCATTAAAGTAGATGCCGGATGCTCCTTCCTTACAACTCAGATGTTCTTTAACAACGATATTTTCTATAATTACCTGGACAAGCTTCATAAGAGGGGTATTTTTGTCCCTGTTATCCCGGGAATTATGCCCATTACCAACGCAAGACAGATATTCCGTTCCTGTGAGCTTTCGGGCACACAGCTTCCCAAGAGATTTATCAAAATTGCAGACCGCTTCGGGGACAATCCCGAGGCAATGAAACAGGCAGGTATAGCCTATGCTACCGAGCAGATTATTGATTTGTATTCAAACGGAATTAAAAATGTACACGTTTACTCTATGAATAAGCCCGATGTAGCCTGGAGAATTCAGGCAAACCTCAGCGAAATCATTAAAGGATAACTATGATAAATCTTGCAAAAACTCTGAGCATCTCTCCTGAGGAGTTATCTATACCCGACTGTGATGTTCTTCTTTACAGCGGTTGCAGAGATTGTCAGGACGATAAGCTCCTGTCCCTGTGCGACGAGTGTCGTACAGAGCTCCTTCAAAGCATAAAGCCTATGGCGGTTTATACCGAGCTCCCTGTTACTTTTCGGGGGAATGCGGCAGACTTTGGCTTTGCAAAATACGAAAGCCGTTCTCTCAAAACTTTTTTAGGTGGCGACTGTAACGTTTACATCTTTGCCGCAACTCTGGGAATCGGAGCAGACCGACTCATCTCCAGGTATTCCTCTGTATTCCCCGGCAAGGCGGTAATTGTTGACGGCTGTGCCACCGCAGGGATTGAGTGCTTTTGCGACTATTTGTGCTCAAACGTTTTCGGTACAAATTGCAGTGAACGCTTTTCTCCCGGGTACGGAGACCTTCCCCTTGAGATGCAACCGAAAATTCTCAGTGTACTTCAGACTTCTCTTAACATCGGTCTGAGTATGACCGACTCTATGCTGCTGACACCTACAAAATCAGTAACCGCTATTGTAAAAGTTCACGGTAAAAAGGATTGATACCAAGTGAAAATACTTGAAAAACTGAAAAATTCCCTAATATTCTTTGACGGTGCTATGGGCACAATGCTTCAAAAAAGCGGTCTTAAGCCCGGAGAATACCCTGAGAGACTGAATATCACTCATCCTGATTTGATTATTAAAACTCACAGCTGTTATCTATCGGCAGGAAGTGATGTAATCACCACCAACACCTTTGGTGCCAATCCCCTTAAGTTTACAGAGGAAGAGCTTACCGCCATAATCGACGGTGCCATAGACTGTGCAAAGAAAGCAGTAGATAAAGCACCAAGCAAACAGCGGTACATCGCACTGGATATCGGCCCTCTGGGTAAGATTCTCAAGCCCTTTGGCGACCTGCCCTTTGAGGAAGCGGTAGAGGCTTTTGCACAGGTAATCCGCCTTGCCAAAGACCGCACCGACCTAATTCTCATAGAAACAATGAACGATGCCTACGAGACCAAGGCCGCCGTCCTTGCCGCTAAGGAAAACTCTACGCTTCCTGTATTCGTCACCAATGTTTATGACGAAAAAGGGAAGCTGATGACAGGTGCCGATGCCCTGGCTATGATTGCACTTTTGGAGGGGCTGGAGGTTGACGCTATAGGACTTAACTGCTCCTTAGGACCCGAGAAGATGAACGAGGTGCTTCGCACCTTCGCAGAATACTCCTCTCTGCCTCTGATGATAAGTCCCAACGCAGGACTGCCCAAAGCAGAAGACGGTCAGGTTGTGTATGATGTAACCCCCGAAATGTACGCCGAGGAAATGAGTAAATCCGTTGAAATCGGAGCCCAAATCTTAGGTGGCTGCTGCGGTACAACTCCTGCTCATATTCAGGAAATGATAAAGCTTCTGGAGGATAAGGTTCCAAAGGAAACAACTCCCAAAAAGCATTGTCTTGTTTCTTCCTTTACTCACGCTGTTGAGTTTGGCAGCAGTCCCGTGGTTATAGGCGAACGAATCAACCCCACAGGCAAAAAGCAGGTAAAAACCGCCCTCAAAGAAGGAGACCTTGCCTTTATTCTTCGTGAGGGCATATATCAATGCGAAGCAGGTGCACAGATTCTGGATGTAAACTGCGGACTTCCCGAAATAGACGAAGCTCTGGTTATGAAGCAGGTAATAGAAAACCTGCAGAGCGTCTGTGACGCACCCTTGCAGATTGATACTGCCGACCCTGTAGCTCTGGAACAAGCCCTCCGCATATATAACGGTAAGCCTATTATAAACTCCGTAAACGGCAAGAAGGAATCTATGGAGGCAGTCTTTCCTCTTGCAAAAAAATACGGCGGTGTTGTAGTTGCTCTGACTCTGGACGAGGACGGTATTCCCGATACCTCTGAGGGCAGGGTAAATATTGCAAAGAAAATTATAGCCACAGCAGAAAGCTATGGCATTGATAGAAAAAATATAATCGTAGATACTCTTACAATGGCAATCAGCGCTGACGAATCCGCCGCCAAGGTTACTCTCGAGGCGATTCAGGAGTTAAGCAAAATGGGGGTCAGGACTGTTTTGGGAGTATCCAACATCTCTTTCGGGCTTCCCCACAGAGATGTAGTAAACAGTGAGTTTTTCCGCCTTGCTCTTCGGTGCGGTCTGTCCTCTGCCATTATGAATCCCCACTCTGACCGTATGATGTCTGCTGCAGAGGATTTCAAAAGCTCCTCGGAAAAAGTAACAGAAGAAGAGATAACCGGCTTTGCAAAAGATATTATCTCTTTGGTAATGTCTATGGAGGATGTGCCCTCTGCAATCCCCTCTCATACAGAAAAGCTTACCCTTAAGTCCGCTATTGTATCGGGCTTATATGAGGAAAGCGGTATTCTCACCAAGAAACTTCTTGCTGACACACCGCCTCTTGAAATAGTAAACAACCATATTATCCCCGCCCTTGATGTTGTGGGTACAGGCTTTGAGCAGGGAAAGGTCTACCTGCCTCAGCTTCTTATGAGTGCCGAGGCGGCAAAATCCGCTTTCTCCTATGTCAGAGAAGCACTGCGTACCACCGACAATCCGGAAAAGAAGAACAAAATCATAGTCGCAACAGTTAAAGGAGATATCCACGATATCGGCAAGAATATAGTAAAAATCCTGCTGGAAAACTACGGATATCAGGTTTACGACCTGGGCAAGGATGTTCCTGAGGAAACTATCCTCAAGGAAGCCAAAACACGGGGGGTTACTCTTGTTGCCTTGTCTGCACTTATGACCACCACTGTCCCCGCAATGGAGCGTACAATAAAGCTTCTTCATACAGAATGTCCCAACACAAAGGTTACCGTTGGCGGTGCTGTGCTCAGTCAGGAGTATGCAGATATGATAAACGCTGACTACTACTCCAAGGATGCTATGGGTGCAGTACGAATAGCCGAGAAGCACTTTGCTTCCTGCAAATAAACACAGGTGATAAAATGGCACGACTTTTTGTAGCAATTAATTTTTGCGAGGATACAAAGGAAAAGCTTTGTGATGGTATAAATTATCTGCGTTCAAACTCCCGCACCTTGAGTCCCTCTCATAAAAACAACCTGCATCTTACCCTTGCTTTTATCGGCGAAACGAGCAAAATAAGAAATGCCACCGCAGCCCTTGATTCCATTGACGCCTCTGCATTTGAGTTAGAGACAGGCGGATTCGGACAGTTTAAGGGAAGAGGGGGAAGCATCTGCTTTGTAAAGGCATATGACAGGGAACACCGCCTTATAAGCCTTGCGGAAGCAGTACGCACAGAGCTTTTGAGCAAAGGCTTTGAGATAGATACAAAGCCCTTTAAGCCTCACATAACCCTGTGTCGGGAGTTTATTCCCTCTGAGGCATTCAACGAGGATGAGCTTGTTTCAATAGTGGGACACTGCCGTGAGCTGATAACCAAAATATCCCTTATGAAAAGTGAGCGTATCAGCGGCAGACTCACCTATACAGAAATATTTGCAAAAAGACTCAAATAAAACCGGACGGAGACCCTTCGTAAAGAAGAGTCTCCGTTTTTTATATCTCGTTATCTTTTTTTTCTGAGTGATGAAGCTCCTCTACAGGAAGCTCAAACCAGAAGGTGCTTCCTATTCCCACTCCGCTTTTCACTCCGAATCGGGCATTGTGCAGCACAAGCACGTTCTTGACAATTGCAAGTCCCAGTCCCGAGCCAACAACAGCACTTTTGTGCTCTCTGTCCACACGATAATATCTGTCCCAGATATATTTAAGGTCATCGGGTGCAATGCCCTCGCCTCTGTCAACAACCTCTATTCTGACCAGCTTACCCTCTACTGTTTGTCGGACAGTTACGTTTTTGTCCTCAGAGGAGTAGTTGATTGCATTGTTTATAAGGTTGTAGAGCACCTGATAAATTCGGATTTCGTCACCATTAACATATACATCCTCGCTATGCTCAAACTCAAGGGTATAGTCCATCTCACCCTGAAGCCGATTGTACCTTATAAACAAACCGCGGATGCATTCGCTCAGATTAAACACCTCCATATTAAGAGGTACCGCACCGGACTCCATCTTGGACATATCAAGCAAATCGTTTACAAGCTGAGAAAGTCGTCTGCTTTCGTCAATAATAACCTGCACATTTTCGGGGTTGTTCTCACCGGGGATATCCCTCATGGCCTCTGCATATCCACCTATCATCGTAAGGGGTGTTCGCAAATCGTGGGATATATTGGCGATAAGCTCCTGTCTGAGTCGGTCTACTGTGGAAAGCTCCGTGGCTGCTATATTGAGAGTGGTGTTAAGCTCGGAAATCTCCTTACAGCTTCCGCCCTCAAAGGAAATCTGATAATTCTGTCTTGCCAGTTCCTTGGCACCGTTGTTGGTACGGACTATAGGCTTGGCTATGGTCTCCGACACCGCAAAAGCAAAGACAATGGCTATGGCAATAAGCACACAGGTTACTATTATAAGCTGTATCCTCAGGGTCTCCACCGCAGATGTAACGGGGGTTATCTCTGCTCGGATTACAACCATATACTCCTTGCCGCTTTCGGTCTCTGTTATCTGAGCACAGGACATTTCGTCGTCGGCTTTTTCTCTGTCAAACCGAGGTTTTTCACCGTTAAAATTCCCAAAGAAATCATTTTCGGTAAAAATTTCACCTGTAAGTTCGCTGCTGTCCAGCACCACGCTTCCGCCGTTTTCTTTGGCAGCGGTATAACAGGCATATATCTCGTGAGGCATAAAGTCCATAGACATCATACCTTCGGAGGTGGTGGAGTATATTTTGCTGAAAATCTGACCCGTAGTATCATACAGGGCAATTTTCATATTATTTCGTTCCTGAATTTCCTCTATAAGCTCAGTAACGTTTTCGTTTTCTATATTCTCGCTGACGTATTCTGTGGAGCTTTCTATCTGCTCGGTTTTTATAAGTCGATAAAAATCATCCAGAAAAACTATCTGAAAAAACCACAGCAAAATAAGCATCACAAAAGCAAAAAGCAAAAAGTATCCCACCAGCTGAACCTTCAGCGGTACGTTTGAGAGGAATCCTTTTCTTCTCTTTTCTTTCTTATTGCCCTGACCCACAACCGTCTCAGAGATAATGGACTCACTCTGCTTCAAAGCGGTATCCAACTCCTCTCAGAGTAACAATCAGATTTGCATAGTCACCCAGACTTTTACGCAGAAGCTTAATATGAGTATCCAGAGTTCTGTCATCGCCAAAGAAGTCATAACCCCATACCTTGCTGATAAGATTCTCTCGCGTAAGAGCAAGTCCCTTGTTCTTGCACATATAGAAGAACAGGTCGTACTCCTTAGGAGTCATATCCACACGGACTCCGTCCACGGTAACAATTCGTGCGCTGAAGTCTACCGACAAGCCTTTGTAGTTGAACACATCCCTCTGGGTTACATTTGCACCCTGAGTTCGCTTGATAACCGCAGCCACCCTCATCATAAGCTCCTTGGGAGAAAAGGGCTTGACTACATAATCGTCAATGCCCAGCTCAAAGCCGTGGATTTTGTCATACTCCTCACCTCTTGCAGAGAGGACAATAATAGGAGTATTACTGCTTTTGCGGATTTCCTTACAAGCAGAAAAGCCGTCAAGCTCCGGCATCATAATATCCATAATTATCAGATCAAATTCCTGTGTGGTGGCTTTTTTGATGGCGGTCATACCGTCTGTAGCCTCGTCAACAGTATATCCCTCAAACAGGGCATACTTCTTGATTAATTCACGGATTCTGACCTCGTCATCAACAATAAGAATCCTGCTCATATACTTACCTCCTTGGGAAAGTCCATGTCATACCGGAACCTTCGCCATATATAGCATAAAAACACAATGTGACAACAATGTGTTTTTGTTATAAATGTTTATGTAAACTTTTATCCGAGCTTTTTGAGATACTCTTCCACACACTTTGCGCTCAGATAAACCAGCTCTGCACAGGGGCGTTTGCGGTAATACTCCTTGCTACGGGCTTCGGGTACAGGGCTTGATTCCTTCTCCTTAAGTCCCAGAAGCTCTTTGCAAACTATACTGCCGGTTTCTTGCTCAAATTCATCAAGCACCTTGCGAATTTCTGCGTAAAGCTTTTGCTTCTGCTCTGTGTTTTCTGCCTCGGAGTAGCCCTGTACAAGGGACAGCACCATTACCGCACCGCTGACTGCACCGCAGACCTGTCGCTTTCTGGCAACTCCTCCGCCAAAGCCCGAGGAAAGCTTTAAGCCAAGCTTCCTGTCTATACCAAAATCCTCACAAAAAGCACCGAAAACCGCCTGAGAGCAATTATAACCACTCAAAAAAAGCTCCTTTGCCACATCAGCCTTTTGACTCATAGGAATATCCCCTTTTTCTAAATCTATATATTTTATATCACATTAACCGCCTGATTACAACTTTTTTCCCACATTTATCCTCTGTCACGTCTATAGGTTGCTCAAAAAATTCCGTCTGCTTATTGTACTGAAAAAGTCTTTGTGGTATAATTATTTTGTATTTTTATGTTTTGAGGTGATACTCTTGGCATTTGATCAGAGTAAAATTAGAAATTTCAGTATAATAGCACATATCGACCACGGCAAGTCCACCCTTGCCGACAGAATCCTTGAGGAGACAAGTTCTGTTACAGAACGCCAGATGCAGGACCAGATTCTGGACGATATGGAGCTGGAGAAAGAGCGTGGTATTACTATCAAGGCTCGTGCCGTAACCCTTAAATATTCTGCCGATGACGGCGAAGAATACATCTTTAACCTTATCGACACCCCCGGTCACGTAGACTTTAACTACGAGGTTTCCAGAAGCCTTGCTGCCTGTGAAGGTGCGGTTTTAGTTGTAGATGCAACCCAGGGTATCGAGGCTCAGACTCTTGCTAACACCTATCTTGCCGTTGACTCGGGTCTTGAGATAGTTCCCGTTGTTAATAAAATTGACCTTATAAGCGCAGACCCTGCCAGAATAAAAAACGAAATCGAGGACATCATCGGAATTCCCGCCCAGGATGCTCCCGAAATCTCTGCGAAAAACGGCATCAACATCCACTCCGTAATGGAGAGAATTGTGGCTGATGTACCTGCTCCTCAGGGGGATATAAACGCTCCCCTCAGAGCTATGATATTCGACAGTATTTACGACAGCTACAAGGGTGTTATTATCTACGTCCGAGTAAAAGAGGGAAAAATCAGCGTCGGCGATGAGTTTAAGCTTATGCAGACCGGCTCCGCCTTCTCTGTTGTAGAGCTTGGTACCATGGGTGCCGTGGCTTATAATCCCAAGGACACCCTCTATGCAGGTGAGGTAGGATATATCACTGCCTCTATCAAAACCTTGGGCGATGCCAAGGTTGGCGATACCGTTACCCTTACCTCCAATCCTGCTGAGTATCCCTTGGCAGGTTACAGAGAAATTCAGTCTATGGTATACTGCGGTGTTTATCCTGCAGACGGTGCAAAATACGGCGACTTAAGAGATGCTCTGGAAAAGCTTAAGCTAAACGACGCATCACTTACCTACGAGGCAGAGACCTCTGTTGCTCTGGGCTTTGGATTTCGTTGCGGATTTCTGGGACTTCTGCATATGGAGATTATTCAGGAGCGTCTGGAAAGAGAATTTAACCTTGACCTTATTACTACTGCCCCCTCTGTTAGCTACCGCATTACCCTTACAGACGGAACAGTCCAGATGATAGACAACCCCACCAACTATCCTGACCCTGCACACATTCAGACCGCCGAGGAGCCCTTTACAGATGCCCACATTTATGCTCCTTCTGACTATGTCGGCAACATTATGGAGCTTTGTCAGGAGAGACGCGGCGTATTTATCGGTATGACCTATATCGACTCTGACCGAGTTGACATTCACTACGAGCTTCCTCTTGCAGAGATTGTGTATGACTTCTTTGATACTCTCAAATCCCGAACCCGAGGCTACGCCTCCTTTGACTATGAGCTCAAGGAATACCGCCAGAGTCAGCTTGTGAAGCTTGATATTATGCTCAATGGCGATATTGTTGACGCTCTGTCCTTTATCATCCATTCCGAAAAAGCATACCCCAGAGCCAGAAAAATGGCAGAAAAGCTTAAGGAAAAAATCCCCCGTCAGCTTTTCGAAGTTCCCATTCAAGCCTGTATCGGCGGTAAGATTATCGCCCGTGAAACTGTTAAGGCTATGAGAAAGGACGTTCTTGCCAAGTGCTACGGCGGTGACATCACCCGAAAGAAGAAGCTTCTGGAAAAACAGAAGGAAGGCAAAAAGCGTATGCGTCAGCTGGGTACCGTCGAGGTTCCCCAGGAGGCATTTATGGCAGTTCTCAAACTGGATACGGATTAACAGCAAAATAAAAAGAGACTTCCGAGGAAGTCTCTTTTATTTTTTACTTTACTTCTTTTTTCTGAATACCAGAAGCTTACTTAATACATAATTAAGTATAACCACAATAACGCTTATGAGCACCTTGGCCAACATACCCTCAATGCCCAGAATGGATTGGTCAAGTCCTATAAGCATAAGCCCCGGTACGCCGACCCATTCCAAAACACCTGTGAGAAGTCTTGAGCCTACAAAAGCCCCAAGTTCCTTGACCACAAGCCCTGCCTTCCAGGATTTGCTCTCAAACACCCACAGCTTGTTGGTTACAAAAGCAAAGGCTACCGCAGCAATCCAGGACAGAACATTTGCAATCGCTGAAAGGAGAATGGCGTTTTTGATGAAGGTATCCAGTCCTATTTCAAACAGAGCGTAACTGCCCCAGCTAACTAAGGTAGTCAGTACTCCGAACACAAGATACATTATTACTTCCTTATATTTAAGGAAAAGTTCCTTTATCTTTTCCATTTTATCTGTCTGCCTTTTCTATGTTCTTAACCTTAGCAATGTAAATAGGTCTTTGCTTTGTCTCAACAAAGACTCTGCCCACATACTCCGCAACAATTCCCAGCGAAATCTCCAGTATACCGCCGACAAAGAATATAGCACAGAGCATAGGTACAAAAAGTCCCACATTGCCGAAAATAGCCATAAAAATCATAGCAATAGCTAAGCCAAAAGCTGCAACCAGCATCAGTATTCCTACAACAATCAGCCATCTGAGAGGAGATACAGAGAAGGCGGTTATGCCGTCGATAGCATATTTGAAAAGTCCCCAAAAGCTCCAGCTTGAGGTACCTATTGTTCGCTCTACATTTTCGTAAGGGAGCCACTTGGTGTCAAAACCTACCCAACAGAAAATACCCTTGGAAAATCTCTGCTTCTCTGACATATTCAGTATGGAATCTATCATCTGACGGGACATTACTCTGTAGTCAACGGCACCGTAGGGCATCTTAACAGAGGACATAGAGTTCTGCAAACGGAAGAAAAGCTTAGAAAAAGCAGTTCTGAGGAAGCCGTCCTTACGCTCTGTTTCTTCTCTGTATAATGCACAGCAATCGTGACCCAGCTCTATCTGCTGAAGCATCTGAGGGAACATTGCGGGAGGATGCTGCAAATCTGCATCCATTACAAAAACATAGTCGGCAGTTGTGTGCTCCAGTCCTGCAAACATAGCGGATTCCTTGCCAAAGTTTCTGGAGAAGGATATGTATTTTACATTGGAAAACTTCTCTGCCAGACCCTCCATAACAGACAGGGTGTTATCACGGCTGCCGTCGTTTACCAGTATGTATCTGAACTTATACTGAGGAAGGGTGTCGATAACCTCATTTGTAACTCGAACAAACTCGGGGAGAACCTCCTCCTCGTTAAAGCAAGGTACTACAATATCTACTGTTTTCATAGGGGTATCACCTCGTTATCAAAAAACTGAGATTAACATAAATACAATTATTCTTGTACATTATATCACCAAAAAACCAAAATGTCTACCTAATAATAAAACGCATTGGGCTTTTAGCCTGTTTTTTACAAAAAGTAGTTTACCTGACAGGGATTTTGTGGTATTATTAGTATGTATATCTATACATTGCGGTATACTGTTTTCACCGCAATTTGTATCATAATCAAAATGGGAGGAATGAAAATGTTCTCAAGAACAAAACCACCCAAAGCAGAAAAGCTGAAGTCCTCAGGGGCTGAGTCCTTCTTTAGCAAAAACCTTTATGTTATTCTGGCTTTTTGTCTGCCTTTTCTGCTGATGGCAATTGGGTTTGCCGCATATAATGTGGCACCCTTCGGCATACTCAAAACTATGGTGGATTCTATCGCCTATCATCTGGGCAATCTGTTCCCATCCTGGGGGATAGAAGCAGTTCCCAATCTGGCTAATCCATGGGGCGACAGACAAATGCATGTTGTTGACCTGTGGCATCAGTACTATCCTTTTCTGGTAGACCTTCAGGACAAGCTTCAATCCGGCGGTTCCTTGCTATGGACCTGGTCCGTTGGTATGGGCAGCAACTTCATTGCAATGATGTCCTATTATCTGCTCAGTCCTCTCAACTTCCTGTCCATATTTATTCCTGAGGATTTGCTTTCGGGTTACCTTGCGGTTATTACTGTAGTTAAAATCGCCTGTGCAGGTATGTTTACCGCCATAAGCCTCCGCATAATATTCAAGAGAGACGGCCTTTCTCTGGTATTTTTCTCTCTGATGTTTGCACTTTGCTCTTACAATATGGGCTACTACTGGTGCGTAATCTGGCTTGATTCCGTAGCTATGCTTCCTTTGGCAGTGGCAGGTACTGTTTCTCTGCTTCGTGACGGAAAGTATAAGCTTTTTATCCTTTCACTTGCCCTTGCAGTAATATTCAACTATTACATCGGACTCTTTATCTGTATAGCAGTTTTTCTGACTGCCATAGGCTATACCGCCGGTTGTTGGCATTCAATGAGAAAATCTCTCAAGGATTTGCTTCGCACTCTGGTTTGCTCCGCCACAGCTCTGCTTATGACAGCATCCATAACCGTACCCGCATACCTTGCTCTGCAAAACTGCTACAAGTCTACCTCAACAATGCCAACCCGCTTTGACATTAACATCGGCGAGGATACTGCTGACGGTGTGTTCGATGCATTGCATCAGATTATTTCCAATCTGATTTCCTTTATTGCACCCACCTACAAGGAAGGTCTTCCCAATGTTTCCACAGGTATACTTGTGCTGGTGCTTTTGGGTGTGTTCTTCTGCTCCAAAAAAATCAAGCTGGGAGAAAAGCTCTTCAGCCTCATTACCTTCCTGTTTCTTATTGCAAGTTTTATTTTCCGCCATCTGGACTATATGTGGCACGGCTTCCATTATCCCAATATGCTGCCTTACCGCTTCAGCTTCCTTGTTAGCTTTTTGCTTATTTATATGGCGTACAGGGCGTACACGGTTTTGGAGCACAGCTCTTACCTTGACATAATTATAGCTGCCCTTGTGTTTGCTTTGATTGTGCTTGGGTACTTCCTCAGAGAAGAAGAGGACTTCTCTCAGGGTGCTATTATTGCTTCAATTTCAATCGGCGCCGTTATGCTGATTGCTCTTCTGCTCTTTACCTTTAGGGTATTACCCCGAAGAGCTATGGCACTTTTGCTTTGTCTTCTTGTTACAGGTGAAATGTGTGCCACCGCTATTATCGGCGTAAACACAGTCGGCACTACTACCACCACAAGCTACCCCAAAGAGGAAACAAACGTCGACCGACTGTTAAGTCATATTGAACAATGGGACCAAGAGGAAACTCCCGATATATATCGCACAGAGGTAGACTCCACCCAGACTCTTAACGACGGTGCCCTTAACGGCTACCCCGGTGTGTCTGTATTCAACTCTATGGCTAATGTCAGCATTACAAAGTTTGTGGAGAGCATCGGTCTTTCCGGATGGAAAGCAGGTAACAGATACTCATATTATGAATCCTCTCCCGTTACCAATACCCTGATTAATATGAGGTATCTCATCACCAGAACAAACGACGTCCGCAATACCAAATATATGGAAATGGTGGATTATTCCGGAAGTGTTGAGCTCTACGAAAACACAGAGTATATCTCTATGGGCTTTATGACAAATTCTGCACTTTCTGAATATGTTGTTCCCGACAGCACCACCAATCCCTTTGAAAATCAGATTGAATTCTGGCGACTGGCTACAGGCATTGAGGAGCCTCTTTATAATCAGCTTACGGTGGTTGATGTGGGTCATAGCTCAGACAACCTGACCTATACCAAGCATTCCGAGGGCTACTATACCTTCTCTCCCGGCGACACAACCTCTGATAAACATTTGAAGTTTAATTTCTATCTGGAAGAGGATGCCCTTGTATTCGCCTATTATTATGTCAGCGGAGCTAACGATAAGGGCAACATCTATATCAATGACAAAAGCGATTACACAATGAATGTTAAACAGCCCTTTATCTCTGTTGCAGGTGACCTTAAGGCAGGGGACAAGGTTTCTCTTTACTGTAAGCTCAATCCCTCCAAAACCTCTACTGTCCGTGCTTACTGCTATACTCTTAACGAGGAAGTATTTGAGGCAGGAATAGAGAAGCTCAAGGACGAAAGCCTCACCGCAACCAAGGTTACCGACACCTGTCTTGAGGGTACAATAAATGTTAAGGAAGCAGGACTTCTGTATACTTCTATTCCTTACGAAAAAGGCTGGAAGGTATACGTTGATGGAGAGGAAGCAGAGATGTCTCCCGTAGGAAATGCAATGTGTGCCGTAAACCTCTCTGAGGGTGAGCACACAGTTAAGTTCACCTATATTCCCGACGGCTTCCTTATCGGTATTGCCGCCTGTACGGTTGCAATAATTATATTCGCTATGTTCTGCCTGTGTACAAGCAAAAAATTTAAGGACAAAAAAGCTTGTAGATGTGTAGTATGGCTCTTTGACCCTACAGTAAAAGAAAGAGTAAAGGCTGACCCAATCTCTGAGGAGAATACTGACGAAGATATAATTTCACCGGAAGATGAATAAATTAAAAATCCGCTATGAGTTATCATAGCGGATTTTCTTATCCTATTTTTATCTCTCCGTGCTTTTCCTCATATTCCTCTATACAATCTCTGATTAATATGAGAATCTGACTGTTGGCACTTCTGCCCTCATAATCTGCTACCACGTGTAGCTTATCAAGTGTTTCCTCAGGTATTCTGATAGATAAACTCTTTATAGCCATAATAACCTCACAATAAATATATTTTATATTTACTTTAACTCTAAAATCTGTTATTATGTGTGATATAGGCACATTATATATCTATATTATATCTAAGAGGTTATTATGAAATTAGCAATAGTCGGCTCACGGAGTATTGTCGTAGATAACATAAATGATTATATTGACAAACCCATCACGGAAATCGTGACGGGCGGTGCTAAAGGAATAGACACCTGTGCAATGAACTATGCCACCGAATATGCAATTAAACTCACCGTATTCCAACCTGAATTCTCTCGGTATGGCAAAGTAGCTCCTATTAAAAGGAACATATCTATTGCCCAATACTCTGACGAGGCTCTCGTCTTTTGGAACGGCAAATCAAAAGGAACAAAGCATATTATTTCTTGCTTTAATAATCTTCAGAAAAAAGTTACTTTGATTATGATTGACAAATAAGAACCGCCTGTGCACACATTTTGCACAGGCGGATTTTATTTTGTTCTTATTAATTACTCTTCAGAGGATTCTTCTGAAACTTCTTCGGTTTCGGCTTTATTATCCTCGGCTTCTGCTTCGGCTAAGTCTGCCTCCTCCTCGGGGTCAATATCCTCTGCCTCCAGAATGGTTGCCTCTTCTTCGTGAGGTGCACGGGCAGCAGCCACAACCTTGTTTCCGTCCTTGATACGCATTACTGTAACACCCTTTGAGGGACGGGCACAAACGCGGATTGAACTTGCCAGAATACGGATAATAACACCATCCTCGGCAACAAGGATAATATCATCCTCCATATCAACAACCTTTATAGCGGCAACGTCGCCGTACTTGGCTACGTGATAGTTGGTAATACCCTTACCGCCACGGGACTGAAGTCTGTAGTTGTCAATCTCAGAGAGTCTTCCGTAGCCCTTTTCTGATACGGTAAGCACCTTGCCGCCCTCACGGGCAACGGACATACCCACAACCTCGTCGCCCTCACGGAGCTTAATTGCACGAACACCTCGTGCCTGTCGACCCATAGGACGTACATCATTTTCGTCAAAACGGATTGCGTAGCCCTTGCGGGTTGCAATAATAATATTATCGTCACCGTTTGTCATACGTACCCATACAAGCTCGTCGCCTTCGTTAAGCTCCAGAGCAATGAGTCCGCCCTTGCGATGTGTATTATATGCATTGAGAGCAATTCTCTTGATTATACCCTGACGGGTTACCATTATAAGGTACTTGTCCTCTTCAAAGTCGGGCACACGAACCATAGAGGTAATCTTCTCATCAGCAGTAATGGGCAAAAGATTTGCAATATTCATACCCTTTGACTGACGGCTGCCCTCGGGGATTTCGTAGCACTTAAGACGATATACTCTGCCCTTATCAGAGAAGAACAGCATATAATCGTGGCTTCCTGTAATAAGAAGCTCGGTTGCTACGTCCTCTTCACGACGGGTCATACCTGCGATACCTCTGCCGCCGCGATTCTGAAGCTTGTAGGTATCTGTAGTCTGACGCTTGATATATCCAAAGCGGGTGTAGGTTACAACACATTGCTCCTCGGGGATAAGGTCCTCAATATCTACCTCACCGCTGATTGCGCAGATTTCCGTACGGCGTTCATCAGAGTACTTATTTCTGATTTCGATAGCCTCCTCCTTGATAATCTGCATACGGCGGTCACGGGATGCAAGAATATTCTTGAAGTCAGAAATCTTAATCTCAAGCTCTTTGATTTCTTCCTCAATCTTTGCTCTTTCAAGACCTGTCAGCTGACGGAGTCTCATCTGAACAATAGCCTGTGCCTGTATATCTGTAAGTCCAAACTTAACCATCAGGTTGTTGACAGCATCGGCTGTGTCCTTACTTGCACGGATAGTGGCAATTACCTCGTCAATATTATCAAGGGCAATTTTGAGACCCTCTAATATGTGCATTCTCTCCTCTGCCTTATTAAGGTCAAAGGCGGTACGGCGGGTAATAACCTCTTCCTGGAAATCAATGTAGTGAGAGAGCATCTCCTTAAGGTTAAGAATCTTAGGCTCTCCGTTTACAATCGCAAGCATAATTACACCGAAGGTAGACTGAAGCTGGGTATAGGTGTAAAGCTGATTGAGAACAACCTGTGCAGATGCATCACGCTTAACGTCAATCTCTATATGCATACCGTTTCTGTCAGAATGGTCCTCAATATTGGATATACCCTCGATACGCTTTTCGTTTACAAGGTCGGCAATATGCTCTATAAGTCTTGCTTTGTTAACCTGATAGGGAAGCTCGGTAACAATAATCTTGAATCTGCCGTTTTTCTCCTCAATAATTTCTGCCTTGGCACGAACGGTAATCTTGCCTCTGCCTGTCATATATGCAGCACGAATACCGCTTCTGCCCATAATCATAGCGCCTGTAGGGAAGTCAGGACCGGGCAGACACTCCATAAGCTCTGCAATCTCTGTGTCGGGATCGTCTATGAGCATACACATAGCATCAATAACCTCGCCCAGATTGTGAGGAGGAATATTGGTAGCCATACCAACGGCAATACCGTTTGAACCGTTTACAAGCAGGTTGGGAAATCTTGAAGGAAGTACCGTGGGCTCCTCAAGACGGTCGTCGAAGTTAGGCATAAAATCCACGGTTTTCTTGTCAATATCTGCAAGCATTTCCGTGGAAATCTTGCTCATTCTTGACTCTGTGTATCGGTATGCAGCAGGGGGGTCGCCGTCAACAGAACCGAAGTTACCATGACCGTCAACCAGCATATATCTCATAGAGAAATCCTGTGCAAGACGTACCATAGCATCGTAAACAGATGCGTCACCGTGGGGATGATAAGAACCCAGCACAGAACCTACTGTATCCGCACACTTTCTGTAGGGCTTATCGGGGGACAGACCCTTTTCGTACATTGTGTAGAGGATTCTGCGGTGAACAGGCTTCAAGCCGTCACGAACATCCGGCAGAGCTCGGGATACTATAACAGACATAGAATAGTCAAGGAAAGACTGACGCATCTCACGGTTAACGTCAACATCTATAATCTTCGTATTGGCAAATGCACTTTCATCAATACTGTAATTTTTCTCTTTCTTAGCCATTTGTTATTCTCTCCTTTCTCTGCATTAAATATCAAGGTTCTGAACATACTTTGCATTCTGTTCAATAAACTCTCGTCTAGGCTCAACCTTGTCACCCATAAGGATAGAGAAGGTCTCGTCTGCCTGTGCAGCATCAGAAAGCTCAATGCGGAGCATTGTTCTTGTTTCGGGATTCATAGTGGTTTCCCAAAGCTGCTCGTAGTCCATTTCACCAAGACCCTTATATCTCTGGATATCGGCTTTGCTGCCGATTTCTGCCAATATCTGGTCACGCTCCATATCGGAGTATGCGTAGCGGTGCTCCTTCTTGTAGGTTATACGATAAAGAGGAGGCTGGGCTATATATACGTGACCCTCTTCAATAAGAGGCTTCATATATCTGAAGAAGAAGGTAAGAAGCAATGTGCGGATGTGCTGACCGTCAACATCAGCATCCGCCATAATAATAACCTTATTATAGCGGAGTTTGCTTAAATCAAACTCGTCGCCAATACCGCAGCCAAGAGCAGTAATAACAGGCTGAAGCTTATCGTTGCCGTATACTTTATCAATTCTGCTCTTCTCAACATTGAGCATCTTACCCCAAAGAGGAAGAATAGCCTGATAACGTCTGTCTCTGCCGTTTTTAGCAGAACCACCTGCAGAGTCTCCCTCTACGATGTATATTTCGGTAATGCTTGTGTCCTTGCTCTGACAGTCGGCAAGTTTACCGGGAAGCTTTGCACTTTCAAGTGCAGATTTACGTCGTACGCTTTCTCTTGCTTTTCGGGCCGCTTCTCTTGCTCTCTGAGAAGCCAGAGCCTTGTCAAATATGGTCTTTGCAACAGAGGGATTTTCCTCAAGGAAGGTCATAAGCTTATCGGTGATAAGCTTATCTACCATACCTCTTACCTCGGTGTTACCCAGCTTAGTCTTGGTCTGACCCTCGAACTCTGCCTCTTTTACCTTAACAGAGATAACAACGCAAAGTCCCTCTCGGATATCCTCACCGCTTAGGTTTGAATCGCTGTCCTTTAATTTATTGAACTTTCTTGCATAATCATTCATTACTCTGGTGAGAGAACGCTTGAATCCCTCTTCGTGAGTACCGCCGTCTACGGTATTGATGTTATTTGCAAAGGAAAGCATAAGCTCACTATAGCTGTCTGTATACTGCATTGCAATTTCTACAGCTGCTGTATCCTCGCTGTTAGAAGCAGAAAAATAGATAACCTCAGGGTGAATGGGGTCTGCTGAACGCTTTTTATTAAGATATTCTACGTAGGTACGGATACCGCCTTCGTAGTGGAAATTCTTTTGAATAATATTATCAGGATCACGCTCGTCACGAAGCTCAATGTGAACACCTGCATTAAGGAATGCCTGTTCGCGGAGTCTGTTCTCAAGAATACCGTACTCGTATACATCGGTTTCCTGGAAGATTTCTGTATCTGCCTTAAAGAGTACGGTTGTGCCCCTCTCTGTAGTTTTGCTGCCTTTCTTCAGCTTATAGCATTCGTGACCTCTCTCAAATCTCTGAGTATACTCGTATTCTCCGTCACAAACCCTTACCTCAAGCCACTGGGAAAGAGCATTAACAACAGAAGCACCAACACCATGAAGACCACCGGATACCTTATAGCTTCCGCCGCCAAACTTACCACCTGCGTGAAGCACGGTGAATACAACAGTAACTGCAGGAAGTCCTGTTTTCTGGTTGATACCAACAGGAATACCTCTGCCGTTATCCTGTACACGAATGATATTGCCGGGAAGAATTGATACATCAATCTTTGAACAATATCCTGCCAATGCTTCGTCAATAGAGTTATCAACAATTTCATATACAAGGTGATGAAGTCCTCTGGGACCTGTGGAACCTATGTACATACCGGGACGCTTACGAACGGCCTCAAGTCCTTCCAGAACCTGTATTTCGTCTGCATCGTACTCGGTTTCTACCTTTGTGTTTTCGATTGCTCCGTAAACTAAGTTTTCGTTATCCAATTATATTACCTCCTAATACTTCCGCTAAAAAGAAGCCTCCGTTCCTGCTAATGCAGGAAAATAAATATTTCGTTTATGAAAATTATCAGAACTTTCTGTTTCCAGAATAATTGCCGTTTGACGGCTTTTTGCTGACATTTGATGTATTATCACTTTTGCCTGAGGCTGTATTTCCTTTTCTCTCGCTTTTCGGAACATATTCTCTCACATCATCGTATGTTTCAAAAAGAGGTGCTTCTCTTGTCATTTTCCTTAGCGGAACATCACTTGAGTAAGACTCAGACTTTGAAGTTGACTTTGTAGTTACATCTGTGTATTCAGCTTCTGTGGTATTTTCTTTGCTGTCTGCATCTGATATTGTGAATGCTCTTGTGCTATCTGTTCCCGAGGAAGAAGATATATCCTCATAAGCACCGCGAAATTCTGTTTCCTGTGCTTTTGGGATTAATCTTGTTTTTGAGCTGGGTCTTTGTCCTTTATCTGTAGAAGTTCTTGTCGGTACAGAAAGGTCAATGCTGGAGGTTTGCTCCATATATCTCTTCATAGGAGTTAACTCTATGAAAACAGGCGATACAAAGAAGAATACTATAAAAGGAACTAACTCCCATAATATCCATTTTATTTCCTTGGTTTCTCCAAAGAACAAGGTCATCAGAATTTTTCCTGTACCGTCTTCTCTGTAGGCAGCTTCTATGCCCTCTGCAGATACAAAGTAGAACACCATAATAAATGCTGCACCAATTAAGCAGAAAACCAGCAGCATCCAGATATTAAAATTCTGGGTAATTTTTGATACTTTCTGACAATGACTGCAGGTATGCTCTCCCTTGCCATGTTCTACAAGTCTTGTGCCGTAATCAACTTTTCTCTGGCAATAGGGACACTTCTTTTTTCCTCTGCTCATCATATACCTCCCTTTTTAATACTAAAAGTTAAGTTATAAGTTTATTTTCAACAGAACGCTTAAGTAAGGTCTGAGAAGAAAGAGGGCTGATATAAACTTTTTCTGTGAATACTCCGTCTTCTTTTTCTTTACAAATTATAAAAGACTTAGGAAGCTCATAGGAAACATTCACAACTCGTCCTTCTTTTTCTGCTTTGCTCAGATATTCTCTGGACCATTTTGATATAGTCGAGGTATCCATATCGTAGATGCCAACAATAGTTTCAGCCTCTACTACTGTCTCTTGGCCTAAATGCAGATACATTTATTTTACCTCTCCGTTTTCAATAGTAAAAATCTTTACGTTTTTGTCAGATACAGGCGGTTCACATCCTGTAATAAATGTCTGACATCCCTTTGTATTACTTAATAAATATTCCTGTCTGTTTCTGTCAATTTCTGAAAGTACATCGTCAAGAAGTACTACAGGTGGTTCATCAAAATATTCTTTAAGCATCTGAGCCTCAGCAAGTTTCAGCGATAGTATAATGCTTCTCTGCTGTCCCTGTGAGCCGAAGCTTTTTGCTTTAAGACCGTTAATATAGAAATCCAGGTCATCCCTGTGGGGTCCCGAATTTGTACAGCTCAGTTTAATGTCTTCTCTTCTGTATTTTTCAAAACTTTCTCTGAGTTTTTCTTGTATCACAGCAAAGCTATTCTCTGTATCTATTCCTGCAGAGCTCAGATATTTTATAGAAAGTTCTTCTTTTTCTGATGATATACCTTTATGAAAATAACTTGCAGCTACCTGTAATTTTCTCAGGTATTCCAGTCTTTTTTCTATAATCTTTGCACCCAAAAGTATAAGGGAGTCGTCCCATATACACAGAGTTTCTTCAAGCTCGGGGTGTCTGTATATCTCTTTAAGCAAAGCATTTCTCTGAAATATAGTGCGATTGTATTTGGAAAGCAGTACTGCAAACTTCACATCTTGCTGACAGATTGCTCCGTCTATAAATTTTCTGCGAAGATTCGGACCGTTTTTCACAAGAGAAAGATGTTCAGGTGAAAAAACAACTGCAGAAAAGCATTGTGACAGATATGCCGAGGAAGGCTTTACTACAGAATTAATCTGCACTTCCTTTTTATTTCCTGAAAATCTGATAGACGCCGTCTGTTCTCTCTCTTGACTGAAAAATGCCATTTTAAGCTCTGACACCTTACTGCCAAAACGGGTCAGCTCACTTTCTTTAGAGCCTCTGAAAGAATGTCCTCCGGAAAAAAGCCAGATTGCCTCCAGTAGATTTGTTTTTCCCTGTGCATTATCTCCGAAGATTACATTTATACCTTCTGAGGGAAATATTATGTTATCTTTGAGATTTCTGAAATCGGAGAATTCAAGGGAGCGTACTATCAAACCTGAGACACCTCTACAATTCTTTCGCCGTACTGTGCTTTATCGCCGTTTCTCATTTTCTTTCCACGCATAGTACAGACTTCGCCATTTACAAGCACCTGTCCGCTTTGAATAAGCATCTTTGCTTCTCCGCCTGTTGCTGCGAGACCGGAAAATTTCATTAAATTATCAAGCTTTATATATTCTTCTTTAATTTCAATTATCTCAGATTTCATCGTTAAGCCTCATAGGAACTACTAAGAACAGGAAGTCATCTCCCTGAACAGGTCTTACAATCATAGGTGAAAGGCTGCCATTAAGTACAAGGGTAACCTCGTCACACTCGGTATTTCTTAGTGCATCAAGCACATACTTGTTGTTGAATCCAATCTCAACATCCTTACCTATAGTAGATACCATAATCTCATCACTTGCTCTACCCATTGCAGTACGGCAGGAAAGCTTAATCTCATCCTGAGTAATGCTGAAGCGAACAGGACTCTGTACTCTGTCGCTGGTGATAAGTGACATTCTGTCTACTGCATTAATAAGAGAGCGAGTATTAATACGAAGAGTGGTTTCCTCACTCTTAGGTACAGTAGTACGGTAATCAAGGAAGTTACCTTCAATAAGACGAGATACAACAGAATAGGTGTCAATAGCAAAAGATACATGTCTCTGACCTACTGAAATGTTGACCTCTTTTTCGTCATCTGTTATCAGCTTGAGGATTTCTCCCTGCATCTTACCGGGAACAATAAATCTTGTATCTACATCTGTATCTAATTCTTCCTTACGGATTGCCATACGATAACCGTCAACAGATACAACTCTCATAACTCTATCCTTAATTTCAAAGAGAGAACCTGTATAAATAGGCTTGTTAATGTTATCAGATACTGCATAAATAGTCTGCTTAATCATATTACGCAAAACTCCGGCAGAAATTTTAATCTCGTCCAAAGCGTCAAACTTAGGCATCTCAGGATATTCCATTGAAGAAATACCTACAATCTGATATGCAGCATTACCGCTGGTAATATATATAATCATTCTTTCGTCTGTTTCAAAGGTGACAATTTCCTCAGGAAGTTTTCTTACAATGTCAGCAAAAAGCTTTGCACCTACAACGATTTCTCCCTCAACAGAAACTGTTGCCTCTACAGAGGTTGTTATTGCAAGTTCCAGGTCATAACCGGAAAGAGTAAGTGTATTATCGTAAGCCTTAATAAGAATACCCTCCAAAGCAGGAAGAGTGGCTTTTGCAGATACTGCACGGGAAACATTCTGCACGGCAGTAACGATATCAGTTCTTGTAACTGTAAATTTCATAAAAACGTTCCTTTCAAAAGAAATAATAAGAAATGTTATAAATAAATTGTTGTATGTTGTTGTTAGTGTTAAATTGTTGAAAGTGTTATTTTGGTAAGAAATAACGGGAATAATTTATCCGCAGTAAGATTGTGGATAAATATAATAAATTTAACAAGGGAGTGTTGATAAAAATAAAAGTGTGAAATTGTTAGAAAAATGTTAGTTAATGTGAAAGAAAATGTTGAAAACTTAATTGTCTCTGATATTCTTTATAATATCGGAAACAGTCTCGTGAAGATTACTGTCTACCTGCATTAAATCTTCAACCTTCTTGATAGTATAAACAATAGTTGAGTGATGGAGATTTCCAAATTCCTTGCCTATATCAACCATAGACATACCTGTTAACTCACGAGTTATGTAGATAGCAATATGACGGGGATTTTTAGATTCAGCTTTTCTGCTTTTCTTTGAGCGTAAATCCTCAGCAGAAACACCGAAGGTTCTTGCTACCTCATCAATAATCTTCTTAACTGTATGCTCGGGAGTTGAATCGTTGTTAAGAATATCGGAGATAGCCTCGCTGACTACAGCCTGAGTAATTTTGTCGTTATTAAGGAGGTAACGAGCTTTAAGCTTCTTTACAACACCTTCAAGCTGACGAACGTTGGATTTAATCTTCTGAGCAATGTATTCTACAAGCTCATCAGAAATCGGTACCTCAAGCAAAGTAGCTTTTTTCTTGATAATCGCAATTCTTGTTTCAATGTCAGGTGGCTGTAAATCAGCCAGAAGTCCTGACTCAAATCGAGAACGAAGTCGTTCATCAAGAACCTTCATATCCTTAGGGGGACGGTCGGAAATAAGAACAATCTGCTTGTGGTCCTCATAAAGAGCGTTGAAGGTGTGGAAGAACTCTTCCTGTGTACTGTTTTTACCTGCAATAAACTGAACATCATCCACAAGCAGAACATCGGCGTGTCTGTACTTATCTTTGAATTCTGCAGTTGTTGCGGTACTGATAGCTTGTACCAGTTCGTTAATAAACTCATCACCCTTTGCGTACTGAATACGCATATCGGGATTATTCTTTTTAATCTCGTTACCTATGGCATAGAGGAGGTGGGTTTTACCCAGACCTGAGCTACCGTAAATAAGCAGAGGGTTGTAATTTTCCGCAGGTTTTGCTGCAACAGCCATGGCAGCTGCATGAGCAAAGGTGTTGGAGGGACCAACAATAAAATTTGAGAATGTATAGTCATATATAGAACCAGACTCTGAAGATGAGGATTCGGGAATGGTAATCTTCTTTTCCTCAGGAGTAATAAGGCAAACTTCGAAGGTTCTGCCGAAAATCTCCTTGAAGGCATCATCCAGTAAGGTTGAGTAACATCTCTCCAAGGTATCCTTATGAAATTCATTGGGTACCATAAGAGTAGTTTTACCGCCGTCAAAATCAAGTTCTATAGGTTCAATGCGGCTAATCCACATTTTATAAGCAACTTCGGTTATTTTTGTCTTACAATATTCGCATATAACGCCCCATGCATCGCTGAAAGAATCCACTTTGCTACCTCCTGTTAATTTTAATTTAGTTAGTCTTTTATTGTTGTAGTTCCTTATCTTAAACTTCAGACAGATTAACAAAATAATGTTGAAAACTATATAAAATCTGACGTCAAAATACAGTAAGGAAAACTTATCACATTTACCATTTTATTTTACCAAAAACAAGTCCGAATTGCAACAGTTTTTAATATATTATTAAAGTATATATTACAATTTATAATATACCCTCAGCAAAGGGTAATTTTATACTTTACAATTTGTGTTGATAAATACAGGTAAATACAAGATATTGTGTGTCGAAAAGAAATATAATTTTGAATAAAAAATAACTTTGAAAAAAAAGCAGAAAATCAAAAATTTTTATTGACTATAGAGAAAAATTCAAGTATAATGCTATATTGCAAGGTTATGTATCCGAAAGGAGGATTAATATGCTCAGAACATATCAACCCAAGAAGCTCCACAGAAAGAAGGAGCACGGCTTCAGAAAGAGAATGTCCGATAGAAACGGACGTAAGGTTCTTGCTCGTAGAAGAGCAAAAGGCAGAAAGAGACTTTCTTACTAAGAGAATTTCTTACTAACTAAAAGTGAGGACCACGTATGTGGTCTTTCTTTTTATTAGCAGAGTTCGGCTTTTGCCACGAGAGATTAAGGTGGTTATATGAGTGATATTATCACTTTAAAGGAAAATCGGGAATTCAGGCGGACATACGGCAGAGGTAAATCCTATGTCTCGCCGGATCTCGTTACCTACATTATAAAAAATAATACAAATAACCTTCGTATCGGAATAACCACCGGTAAAAAAATCGGCAAGGCCGTTGAGCGTAATCGCTCACGCCGAATTATCAGAGCTGCCTACCGACAACTGGAAGGTAGTCTTAAACCCGGCTACGATATTGTATTTGTCGCCAGAGGTAAGACCCCTTACAGAAAAAGCACCGATATCCTTCACAGTATGAGAAAGCACCTGCAAGACGCAGGACTTTTCATCAAACAGGAGGACAAGGTGTGAAAAAGCTACTTCTTGCTCTGATTCGGTTTTATCAAAAACACGTTTCTCCGCATACACCTCCTGCCTGTAAGTATTATCCTACTTGTTCACACTACGGCTATGAGGCAATCGAGAGGTTCGGTGTGATTAAAGGCACCGGACTTGCAATCTGGAGAATACTGCGGTGCAACCCTTTCTCTAAGGGTGGCTACGACCCGGTCCCGCAGAAAAAAGAAAAGTCCCGAAAGAAAGGTTAAGCTTATGAATTTTATCGGCAGCATTTTCGGTTATATACTATGGGCGGCGTACCAGCTGGTAAATAACTACGCATTTGCCATATTTATCTTCACAATTGTAGCGAAGCTGATTCTTTTTCCTTCTTCTGTTAAGCAGCAGAAGACCATGGCAGGTAATGCCAGAATGCAGGCTAAACAGGCAGAGCTTCGTGAAAAATACGGAAACAACAGAGAAAAGCTTAACGAAGAAACCCAGAAACTCTATGAAAAGGAAGGCGTAAGCCCCTATAGCGGCTGCCTCAGCACTATACTCCCTATGTTTATTATGATCGGAGTTTTCTATAGTGTTGCTTATCCTCTTACAAACACTCTTCATCTGGACCAGTCAATGGTTGATGAGGCAAAGAATGTGCTTGTTTCTATTCCAGGTCTTAACATCAGCGCATCTGCAATGTATGGCGGTCAGATAGATATTATGAAGTATTTCAACAGCTTCGAGTGTATTCAGACTTGCTTCGAGGGTGCGGCAGTCTCGGTTCCCGAGATTTCAGCATTCTGTTCAGCATTTAATTTCTCTGGTCTGAATCTGTTGGAAACTCCCTCTGCACTGGGATTTTCCTGGTATCTGATGATTCCTTTTTTGTGCTTTGTAACCTCCGTTGCATCACAGATGATTATGCAGAAGTTAAACGGTACAGGCGCAGGTCAGCAGGGATGTATGAAGGCTATGATTTTAATGCTTCCCCTGTTCTCTGCATATATCGCTTATACAGTACCTGCAGCAGTTGGTTTTTATTGGATATGTTCCACAGTACTGGGCTTTGTACAGTCACTTATACTCCACTACTTCTTTGGCCCCGGCATGATGATTGCCCGTTCAGAGGCAGCCAGAGTTGCATTACTTGAAAAACAGGAGTCTTCTGTTAAGCGACTCGGATAATTCACAGAAATTATCATTTTTACCTATTAAACTTAGAAAACAACTAAATTCTTATACTAAAACTCTATATAAAATCACAAGAAGGTGACATATTGATTAAAGAAGCTATCGGTGTAGGTGAGACCGAGGTTGCTGCTCAGGAAGATGCCTGTAGACAGCTCGGCGTAGAAACCTACGAAGCAGAATTTGAAATTATCCAGAGAGCCGAAAAGAAGGTTCTCGGTTTATTTGGCGGTTGCCCTGCAAAGGTCAGAGCATTTATCAAGTCCTCTCCTGCAGATGCAGCTCAGGATTTCCTTAAGAGCGTTCTTGATGCAATGGGTCTTGAGAACATCAGCCTCACAGTTAACGAAAACGAAGACGGCGGTGTTACAATTGACCTTGAGGGCGAGGACGTTGGTGCGGTAATCGGCAGACGCGGTGAGACTTTGGATGCTCTCCAGTATCTTACAGGTCTGGTTGCAAATCACGTTGATAATGCATATTTTAAGGTTACAATCAATACCGGTGACTATCGCGAGAAGAGAGAAAAAACTCTTGAAATTCTTGGTAGAAAACTGGCATTTAAGGCAGTTAAGACAGGCTACAAGACAAGCCTTGAGCCTATGAACCCTTATGAAAGACGCATTATTCACACAGCCGTACAGAAGGTAAACGGTGCTATCTCTTGGAGTGAGGGCGAGAATCTGAACAGACATGTTGTTATCGGTCCTGACCCCAAGGCTCCCCGTAAATCCGGCGGCAGAGGCAGAGGTGGCAATGGCCGCAACTATTCAAGCCGTCCCAGACACAACTACGATGCAGCTCCCACAGAGGATGCACCCAAGAGAGCTCCTATCAACGAGGGTGAGGGCTCAGCTCTTTACGGCAGAATTGACTAAATAATAAACGGCGGATAAGCCCGTCGGTACTTACAGGGCGGCGGGATGCTGCCCTGTATTTTTATTACACAAGATTTATCCATATTAAAAGGTCGGTGACATTATGACTGATACCACAATTGCGGCAATAAGCACTGCTCAGGGACAAGGCGGAATCGGAATTATCCGTATCTCCGGAAGCAATGCTTTGGAGATTGCAGATAAGGTCTTTGTATCTCAAAGTGAGAGGTTACTTTCTTCCTTTGAGGGCTACAAGGCCTCCTATGGTAAAGCCTTGGATAAAAAAGGCGAAACTCTGGACGAGGTTGTTGCTATAGTCTACAGAGCCCCCAAAAGCTACACGGGAGAAAATGTTGTGGAACTGTGCTGTCACGGTGGCCTTTATGTTACAAGACAGGTACTCAGGGCGGTGCTTGATGCAGGAGCAGTCCTTGCAGAGCCCGGTGAATTTACAAAGAGAGCCTTCTTAAACGGTAAAATGGATTTGAGTCAGGCTCAGGCAGTTATGGATATTATATCTGCCAAAAGCTCCATGGCAGCCCGTGCGGCAGTAAGTGTCCGAGGCGGAACCTTGAGAAAGCGTATAGATGAAATTAAAAGCGGACTTGTATCTCTTGCAGGACATCTTTGTGCTTGGGCAGACTACCCCGAGGAGGATATTCCGGAGGTAACAGAGAGTGCTATCTCTGAAATTTTATCTGATACTAAAGAAAAAACCCAGAAGCTTCTGTCTACTTACGATGCAGGACAGGCCATTATTCATGGCGTGGATACAGTAATCGCAGGTAGACCCAATGTTGGCAAATCTACACTTATGAATTTGCTGACAGGCTTTGAAAAAAGCATTGTCACCGATATTGCAGGTACAACCCGTGATGTGGTGGAGGAAACAGTCATTGTAGGGGGCGTAACCCTCAGGCTATGTGACACCGCAGGTATTCGCGATACCGATAACTTAGTAGAAAAAATCGGCGTTGACCGTACCCGAGAGAGGCTTTCGTCCTGCTCTCTTGTACTTGCTATGTTTGATATCAGCGAGGAGCTGTCTGAGGAGGATACGGAGCTTATTGAAAGCCTTAAGGGAGTTCCCTCTATTGCGATTATTAACAAAACAGATTTAGACAAAAAATTGGACACAGAAAAAATATGTGAAATAACATCACACGTTATATATATCAGTGCTAAGACAGGCGACGGCAAAGAGGATTTGGAAAAAGCCATTGCAGAGGTTACAGGCACAAAGGATTTCGACCCCTCTGTGGGTGTACTTACTTCTGAAAGACAACGTGCCGCTGCCAATAAGGCACTGAGAAGTATTATAGAGGCAGAAACCACACTCAACTCCGGTTTTTCTTTTGATGCGGTCACTGTGTGTATTGAGGATGCTATCGAGAGCCTTCTGGAACTTACAGGTGAAAACGTCTCGGATGCAGTTGTGGACGATGTTTTCCATAGCTTCTGTGTAGGTAAATAAGCAAAGTATAATCCCGTAAAGGATTGATGAAAATGATTACTTATTATGCAGGACAATATGATGTTGCGGTAATTGGTGCAGGACACGCCGGTATAGAGGCTGCCCTCGCCTGTGCACGTCTTGGTTGCAAAACCCTGATTTTTACTATTAATATGGATGCTGTGGGCAACTGTCCCTGTAACCCTTCTATCGGCGGTACAGCTAAGGGACATCTTGTCCGAGAGATTGATGCCCTCGGCGGAGAAATGGGAAAAACTGCCGACGAGTGCTTTCTTCAGATGAGAATGCTCAACCGAGGCAAAGGCCCTGCGGTACATTCTCTGAGAGCGCAGATTGACCGAATGAAGTACGCTCAGGTTATGAAGCATAAGCTGGAGCTACAGGAGAATCTGGAGCTTAAACAAGCAGAGATTACAGATATAAATAAGACCTCAGACCAGGCATACCCATGGCAGATTACAACTCAGATGGGTGCGGTATATGACCTTAAAAAGGTTATTATCGCCACAGGAACTTATCTTGGTGGCAGAATATATGTGGGAGAAGTAAGCTACGAGGGCGGTCCCGACGGCACCTTCGCAGCTACAAGGCTTGGACAGAGCCTTAAGGAGCTGGGGCTTCCTCTGAGAAGATTCAAAACCGGTACCCCTGCCCGAGTGCTTCGTTCCAGCATTGACCTTGACCTGTTGGAAAAACAGTGCGGTGACGAGCCTCCCGAGGCATTTTCCTTTGAAACAGAAGATATGGGAGAAAACTCTGTGGTATGCCACATAAGCTGGACAAACGAGAACACAAAGAAAATTATTCTTGATAATATACATCGCAGTCCCTTGTACGGCGGTATGATTGAGGGTGTGGGTCCCAGATATTGCCCCAGCCTTGAGGATAAAATAGTCAGATTTCCCGATAAAGAGAGGCATCAGCTGTTTATAGAGCCCTGCGGTAAGGATACAGAGGAAATGTATCTGCAGGGTATGTCTTCTTCTCTTCCCGAGGAGGTACAGCTTAAGTTCTATCATACCATCAAGGGTCTGGAGAATGCAGTAATAATGCGACCTGCCTATGCTATTGAGTATGATTGTGTAGATCCCCTTTCCCTCAAGGCCACCCTTGAGTTTAAGGAGTTGGAGGGACTTTACGGTGCAGGTCAGTTTAACGGCAGCAGCGGTTACGAAGAAGCCGCCGCCCAGGGACTTGTTGCAGGAGTAAATGCAGCGTTGTCTGTTCTTGGCAGAGAGCCTATGATTTTGGAACGCTCAGGCTCCTATATAGGCACCCTTATTGATGACCTTATTACTAAGGGAGCCAACGAGCCATACAGAATGATGACCTCTCGCAGTGAATACAGACTTATTCTCCGTCAGGATAATGCAGACAAGAGACTGACTCCCTTGGGCAGAGAGGTGGGTCTGGTTACAGATGAGAGATACCGACATTTCCTTAATAAGCAGGAACAGATAGAGAAAGAGCTTTACCGAGTAGAGCATACCACCCTGTCCCCCACAGAGGAGTTAAACACAATTCTTGTTTCACGTGAAACAACCCCTGTCAACACAGGTGTCACCGTTGCCGACCTGCTACGCAGACCGCAGATTTCCTACAACGACCTTGCATCGGTAGATGCAAATCGACCCGATTACAAGAGAAGCGTGTTTGAGCAGGTTGAGATAGAGGTCAAGTACGCCGGATACATCAAAAAGCAGTTGGACAGAGTGGAGCAGGTTCATAGAATGCAGGAAAAACCCCTTCCTCAGAATATGGATTATAAGCAGATTACAGGACTTCGGCTGGAAGCTCAGGAGAAGCTTAATAAAATCCAGCCCAGAAATATTGCTCAGGCAAGTAGAATTTCCGGTGTTTCTCCTGCGGATATCAGCGTTCTGGTAATATGGCTGACCAAAAACCGCGGCTCAGCACAAAAAGGCGGTGAGCAGGAATGAGTTTTGAAGAAATCCTTTACCGTGAGGCAAAAACCATTGGTGTAGAGCTGGACGAGGTTGCACTTAAGAGATTTCGCATATATTACGATATGCTTATTGACTACAACACCCGAATGAATCTGACGGCAATTACTCAGGAGCAAGAAGTAATTGTAAAGCATTTTTGCGACAGTCTTTGCCTTCTCTCAAAATATCCCTTTGAGCAGGGTGTGTCAGTTGTAGATGTGGGCACAGGTGCAGGTTTTCCGGGGCTTCCCTTGCTTATTGCTCGTCCCGATATTAAGCTGACCTTGTTGGACGGACTTAATAAAAGGCTTGTGTTTCTTGCGGATGTGCTGAATAATACAGGTCTAAAAGCCGAGATTGTCCACGCCCGAGCAGAGGAAGGCGGAAATGATAAGAAATACAGGGAGAGATTTCAGATTGCTACCTCAAGAGCAGTTGCAAGACTCAATGTTCTCTCGGAGTATTGTCTGCCCTATGTAGCAAAAGGCGGTGTGTTTCTGGCTATGAAGGGTCCCGCGGCAACAGAGGAGCTACAGGAAGCCCAAAAAGCCCTGAAACTTCTTGGCGGCGAAACCGAAAATGTGCAGGAGTACACCCTTTCTGACCAAAGCTCACGTACAGTAATTACAGTCAGAAAGAAGATATCCACTCCTACACAGTATCCTCGACACAACTCAAAAATAAAAAAACAACCTTTATAAACAGACAGACGGTGCTTTCGGGCACCGTTTTTCTATTTGTGACATTATTTTCTCTGAATATTACGAATATTACAAAAAGCTTGTACAGAATTCCCTAATTTTCTGCCTTTCTGTGTGCTAATATAATATTGTAACGGGGACACAAATACGGACAACCCAAAGGCGGTGAGTTGAGTGAGGTTTCTTACTAAAGAAGACAATGTAATTTTGGAAATTCCCACAATACAAATCCGTCCCAACAAGACTCAACCGAGAAAGCACTTTGACGAGGATTCGCTTTTGCAGCTTTCTCAGTCAATTGCCGCAAATGGTATACTTCAGCCGCTGACCGTAAGGCGTCTAAGCATCACAGAGTACGAGCTTATTGCAGGAGAAAGAAGGCTCAGAGCCTCAATAATGGCAGGACTTACTAAGGTACCCTGCGTTCTGATTAAGTGTACAGACAAAGAGTCCGCTATCTTTGCCCTGCTTGAAAATCTGCAGAGAGCAGACCTTAATATGTTTGAGGAAGCCAAGGGAATCTCACGGCTTATCAGAAAATTCGGACTGACTCAGGAGGAAGCTGCCCTCAGACTTGGCAAAAAGCAGTCCACAGTGGCTAATAAGCTACGGCTTCTTAAGCTTAGTATGGAGGAGCAGGATTGGATATTACAAGCAGGATTGTCCGAAAGACACGCCCGAGCCCTGCTTCGCATAGACAACGAAGAGGTCCGAAAAGAAACTCTCAGCCGTATTGTAGCCGAGGGACTCAGCGCCAAAGAAACCGAGGAGCTTATTGTAAGACTCCTGTGTACCGTTACAGTCAACTCCTCTCCTAAGCAGGAAAAGAAGTTTATAGTCAGAGATGTTAGGATTTTTGTAAACACTATCAGCAAAGCCGTAGATACCATGCGACTTTCAGGAATAGATGCGGTTGCAAAAAAGAGCGAAACAGAGGATTACATCGAGTATACAGTAAAAATTCCCAAATCTGATGCAACCAAAACCGCTACACCTAATTCATTTAAGCCTGTATCGGCATAAATTATGCTTTTTTCTTAGGGTGCTTTGCACCCGTCCACTCATACCCATTTCCTTATCTGAACCCCTTGCCTCAAGGCGCACGGTATCCTCCATATACCGTGCGCCTTTTGGCGTTTCACGTGAAACAATTTTTGAATTAACATTATAAAATCTACTTTTGGATACATTTTTCTGTCAAAAGGCTTTTATTTTGCTTTAATGTATGGTAAAATTATTTTTAGATTTGAATTTTTACTATGGTTTTTGATTATTTTTTGAAAAGGTGATGCATTTGGCAAAGATTATCGCAGTTTCTAACCAGAAGGGTGGCGTGGGAAAGACCACAAGTGCCGTGAATCTGGCAGCTGCATTCGGTTATTTGGGCAAGAAAACTCTGCTGATTGATATGGACCCTCAGGGAAATGCCACCAGCGGTGTGGGAATTGACCGCAGAAGTGCCTCTCTCTCTGCTTATGATATTCTTGTCAACGGCAAGAAGGCCTCCGAGTGCATTGTAGAAACAAATTTTAAGAATCTCCACCTTATTCCCTCAAGCCTTGACCTGGCAGCGGCGGAACTGGAGATTGCAGATATGGACAGACGAGAGTCTATTCTCAAAAATGCAATTCTTAATGTAAAGGCTGATTATGACTACATTTTTATTGACTGTCCGCCCTCACTCAGCCTTATAACAGTCAACGCTCTTTGTTGTACGGATACCGTACTGATTCCTATTCAGTGTGAGTACTATGCTTTGGAGGGTTTGGCTCAGCTTATGAACACTATCCGTAGAGTTAAGCGACTGTATAACTCCTACTTGGATGTGGAGGGCGTTATCCTTACTATGTATGACGGCAGACTACTTTTGACTCAGCAGGTAGTGAACGAAGTCAAGAAGTATTTTCCCCGCAAGGTTTATTCTACCCCTATTCCCAGAGGTGTCCGAATTTGTGAGGCTCCAAGCTATGGTATGCCTGTTATTTACTATGATATAACCTGCAAGGGTTCAGAGGCTTATCTGAATCTTGCTCGTGAGATTCTGAAGAAAGAGAGGGCTTGATATGGCAAAAAAAGGCGGACTTAACAAGGACAAGCGATTGGACGCTATATTCCTTGAGAATGAAAGCGAGAATCGTGAGAGCACAGTTATGCTGAGAATCAGCGATATTGAGCCTAATCGGGACCAGCCCCGCAGAGAGTTTGACCCCGAGGCGCTACAGACTCTGGCAGACAGTATCTCGGAACACGGTGTTCTTCAGCCTATATTGGTACGTCCCATTTTTGGCGGCGGATATCAGATTGTTGCCGGTGAGCGCAGATACAGAGCCTCCCTTATGGCAGGACTGACAGAGGTTCCTGTAATTATCCGTGATCTGGATGACAAGAAGACCATGGAGATTGCTCTGATTGAGAATCTGCAGAGAGAAAACCTCAATCCTGTTGAAGAAGCTATGGGCTATCGTACCTTGATGGAAAACCACGGGATGACTCAGGAGGAGGTTGCCGCAGCGGTGGGTAAATCCCGACCTGTTATAGCAAACGCTCTGAGAATACTGAAGCTTCCCGAGTATGTTTTGGCACTTGTATCCGAGGGCAAGTTGTCTGCAGGTCACGCCAGAGCTTTGGCATCTATTGAAGACGTAGAGAGAATCTGCCGTCTTGCCGAGGAAATCGTGGAGAAAGGCCTGTCTGTAAGGTTTGCAGAACAAGCCGTAAAGCCCGAAAAAGTGAAAAAGCAGAAGGTTAGCACAGTCACCGCCAAGCCTCAGTATTACAGCGAGGTGGAAATGGCAATGACTGAGAGCCTGGGCAGAAAGGTAACAGTAAATCGGGTTAAGGGCGGAAAAGGCGGAGTCCTCACCATAGAGTTTTATTCTGACGAGGAACTGACAAGGTTTGCCAATTTGTTTGATAAGGAATAAGATAAAATATAACCATAGATTACTAATAATTATCCCGAGCGAGGAGTATGTAAAATGATTGATATTAAATTTTTAAGAGAAAACCCCGAAGTTGTCAAAGAGAATATCCGCAAGAAGTTTCAGGACAGCAAACTTCCTCTTGTTGACGATGTAATTGAGCTGGACAAACAGAGCCGTGCTGCTAAGAAAGAGGCTGACGAGCTTCGTGCCCAGAGAAACAAGCATTCCAAGGAAATCGGTGCTCTGATGGGTCAGGGCAAACGTGAGGAAGCAGAGCAGATGAAACAGCTTGTAACCTCTCAGGGAGAAAAACTTGCAGAGCTTGAGGCTTTGGAGGCAGAGCTTTCTGAGAAGGTTAAGAACATAATGATGATAATTCCCAATATCATTGATGAGTCTGTTCCCATTGGTAAGGATGACTCCGAGAATGTTGAGGTACAGCGTTACGGTGAGCCTGTGGTTCCTGATTTTGAGGTGCCCTATCATACCGATATTATGGAGAGATTCTGCGGTATTGATCTGGAAAGTGCAAGAAAGGTTGCAGGTAACGGCTTCTATTATCTTATGGGTGACGTTGCAAGACTTCACTCTGCGGTAATTTCTTATGCAAGGGATTTTATGATTGACAGAGGCTTTACCTATTGTGTACCTCCCTTTATGATAAGAGCAGACGTTGTAACAGGTGTTATGAGCTTTGCCGAGATGGATTCCATGATGTACAAGATTGAGGGCGAAGACCTGTATCTTATAGGTACAAGTGAGCACTCAATGATTGGTAAATTCATTGATACCATGAACAAGGAGGAATCGCTTCCCTATACACTGACAAGCTACTCTCCCTGTTTCCGTAAGGAAAAGGGCGCTCACGGTATTGAGGAAAGAGGCGTTTACCGTATTCACCAGTTTGAAAAGCAGGAAATGATTGTTGTTTGTAAGCCCGAGGATTCCAAGATGTGGTTTGATAAGCTCTGGCAGAACACAGTTGACTTGTTCTGTAGTCTGGATATTCCTGTTCGTACTCTGGAGTGTTGCTCAGGCGACCTTGCCGACCTTAAGGTTAAGTCTATTGACGTTGAGGCTTGGTCTCCCAGACAGCAGAAGTACTTTGAGGTAGGCAGCTGTTCCAATCTGGGCGATGCACAGGCAAGAAGACTTCGCATCAGAGTCAGCTCCAAGGAAAAGGGCAAGTACTTTGCACATACCCTCAACAATACTGTAGTTGCACCTCCCAGAATGCTGATTGCCTTCCTTGAGAACAACCTTAACGCCGACGGCTCTGTAAATATTCCCGAGGCACTCCGTCCTTATATGGGCGGTATGGAGAAAATGCTCCCCAAAAACTAAAAAAATTAAGGGTGTCCGATATTATCGGACACCTTTTTTAATTTAATATCTATTGCTATGAAAGGGATAATACCTTATAATAAAATAAAAAGCTAAGGAGATTGTGCCTTGAAAATAGTAATTCTTGATAAGGACACCCTGGGTGAGGACATAGACTTAAGTCCTGTTTATGCACAGGGAGAGGTGCAGGAGTACCCTGCTACAAAGCCTGAGGAAGTCAGCCTTCGGGTGGCCGATGCAGAGGTAGTTGTTACCAACAAAATAAAACTCAACGCTGAAACACTCAGAGGTGCAGATAAACTGAGGCTTATCTGTGTTGCCGCCACGGGTTACGACAATATAGATACCGACTATTGCAGAGAAAAAGGTATTGCTCTGTGCAATGTCCCCGGATATTCTACCGACAGTGTGGCACAGGTGACGGTTGCAATGGCGTTGTCGCTGACTACGAATTTGCCCACCTACAGAGAGTTTGCCCATTCGGGAGAATATACCCGAAGCGGTATAGCCAACAGACTGTCCCCTGTATATCACGAGATATCCTCTATGACCTGGGGCGTGGTTGGCGGCGGTGCAATCGGTACTGCCGTGGCAAGGGTAGCTGAGTCTTTGGGGGCAAATGTAATAGTATGCAGACGTAAGCAGGAGGGTGACTTCACCCTTGTGGATATAGATACCCTCTGTGAGCAGTCAGACATAATCTCTGTACATTTACCGCTTTCAGACAGCACAAGGAACATTATAAGTGCAGAACGAATCGGTAAAATGAAGAAAAATGTAGTGTTTATCAATACGGCAAGAGGTGCGGTGGCAGACGAGAGGGCTTTGAGCGATGCTGTGAAAGAGGGCAGAATCGGAGCCTTAGGTATAGACGTATATTCTGTGGAGCCATTTACTGAGGAGCATCCGTTCTGGGAACTGAGAGACCGGAATAACGTATGTCTTACTCCCCATATGGCATGGGGAAGTGCTGAGGCAAGGGCAAGATGTGTAGAAAAAATAGCACAAAATATCTCAGCCTTCTACGAGGGAAAAAGAATAAATAGAGTTGTATAATAAAAAGGGCACATAGGTGCCCTTTTTATTTAGTCTCGTTCATTTTAATTTCGTTTTCAATTAATTCAACAAGCTTATGAGGAGGCATATCAAAAGCGGTTGCAATACGCCATAAGGTTTCAAAATTTGCTTGTTTTGCACCAGACTCAATCATTGCAATGTGGGTTCGGGCAAGTCCGGCTAACCCGCTGATAACTTCCTGGGATAATCCTTTTTGCTTACGTATGGTGCGAATAACTCTTCCAACTGCATATTTATCATATTCTATCATCGCAGACACCTCTTTCTTTTTTACTGTACGATAACTTACCTGTAAAAGTGTCTACGATGGTTGACAAATTATTTAATTTATGATAAACTTGTCACAATAAAATCAACGAGAGAGGTTGTTGGAAATGCTTGTATTGGTTATTGCTATTGTGTCCGCTTTTCTGCTTATGTATGGAGTTTTCGGAAAAATGGGATTTGCAACGGGAGGAGAAGTCTGGGGTATAAAAATAGAACCTACAAATGCTCAGGCAAAGTTTGCAAAATCCTGTAAAACTATGATGATAATCGGAATAATTGGAACAGTCACTATGATAATTCCTTTTTTTGCATCAGCACTAAAAATTCTGTTTGATGCTCCAATTGTACTATTATTGTTTTTTCCTTTGTGGATTGGTGCATTTTTTGCAGGGGCATTATGTGCAAAGAAAAAAGGCTCAAGTCCTGAACTGGGAGAGAACGGCAACAATGCTTTGGTTCTTGGTGATCTTGAGTTTATAAAAGCGGCCGAGGCTCATATTCCTGAGGCAAAATGTTTCTTTATGGATGGAGAGGGAATTGCTTTTATTAATGCACAGAACTACTGTTTTGCGATAGAGCGTTATGGCGATTACAAATTAGGTGATTTGACTGACGGAAAGCAGGTTGCACTAGTTGGCAGTTATTTTGAACAGAAATATAAGGGTGCGTTTGATATTACATCTCAGTTTGAAAGAATACCTCCAACACCCGGAAAAGTTGTAACCTTTATTGGTACCGGCGGTGTTTCCTTCGGATATGTTGAGGGCACAAAGTATCAGGCAAATTTCGAAGGATTTTTATTTACAAAAAAATAAGAGGAGGAAAACGCATGTATTCAAAGGAAGATTTTCTGGCAATATCCGAGGAGTATGCTAAAGAGAAAAAAGAAGTTGAAAATAAATATAAAAAGAGAATCACTAAATGTTGCATTATGATGGGACTATTCGGTGTGTTAATAATTGTTTTTCTTTGCGTTATGCTTTTTAAGCCGATGTTAGGATTACTTTCTATCTTGTTTATAATTTTAATGATAGTGGCAGCAATTATGTGGCAGACAAATATTAATAAAAGAAAAGCAGAACTGGAAGAGTTAGCAAACACACATTACAGAAATTATGTAAATAAAAACAGCAACAATTAATAACGAGCGACTCGCTTAAAAGCGGGTCGCCGTTTTTAATAGAAATTTCACTTTATGTTATTGACTTTTACAACATTTTAAGGATATAAT
>CAZRLC010000002.1:0-54746 GCA_964600975.1 uncultured Ruminococcus sp. | reverse complement strand
GAGAAACACCAGAAGCTCAATCATTTCTTTGCAGATATGAACAAGTTCTACAGAGATAACAGCTGTATGCACCAGATAGACTTCAACTGGGAAGGCTTCAACTGGATTCACCACGATGACTACACACAGAGCATTATCGCTTTCCGTCGTCTTGACAAAGACGGCAACGATGTAGTTGTTGTTTGTAACTTCCAGCCTATGTTCAGACACGATTATCGCATCGGTGTTCCCCACTACGGTATTTACAACACTGTATTCAATACAGATGATGGCCAGTACGGCGGATACCACTGTGCAAACAATCCTGCTGACATTATGACTTCTGAGGAAGGTTGCCACGGCTTTGACCAGTCTATTGTTATTAACATTCCTCCTATGAGTGCAATGTTCTTTAAGTGCACAACTCCTATGGATAAGCCTGTTCCCGTTGTTCCTGAAGAACCTAAGGAAGAGGAAGCTCCCAAGGAGGAGGCTCCCAAGAAGACTACAACAAAGAAGACAACCACAAAGAAAACTGCTTCCAAGAAGGAAGAGGCTCCTGCTGAGAAGAAGACAGCTACCAAGAAGGCTCCTGCTAAGAAGACAGCAGCAAAGAAAGCCGATGAAGCTGCAGAGAAATCCGCAGAAAAGAAGGCTCCTGCTAAGAAAGCCCCTGCCAAGAAAACAGAAGCAACAGAAAAGGCAGCTACAAAGAAGGCTCCTGCTAAAAAAACTACCACTAAAAAGGCAGCTGCTGACAAGAAGTAATTATTACACCGGGCGAAGCATATTGCTTCGCCCTTGTTTTTTCCTTTTCGGCTTTATATCAGATTTTTACATACAAAGATACAATATTTATATATCTTTTTCTATTGCAATTATAAATCATTTATGATATAATTTATGTTGTGAATGCAGGCAAATCTGCTTTCGTTTATATAATCGAGCGGCAGGCCCTGTACGATTGAGGCCTGTGAACCATGTCAGGCGGGGAACCGAGCAGCATTAAGCAGTATTCTTGATGCGATATAGTCAGTCTGTCGTTCGATTATGTAAATGACAGTTTGCTTGTATTTTTTTATAATAGAAACGAGGTGGTCCTATGTCAGCTTATCAGGTACTGTACCGCAAATATCGTCCCAAAACCTTCTCGGACGTTATCGGTCAGCCTCAAGTAACAGTTACCCTCAAAAATGAACTCAGAGCAGGAAGAATCAACCATGCCTATCTGTTCACAGGAACAAGAGGCACAGGTAAAACCTCCTGTGCAAAAATTCTCTCCAAGGCAGTAAACTGCCTTAATCCCAAGGACGGAGAGCCTTGCTGTGAATGTGAGATATGCCGCGGTATTGATTCCGGAGATATTTTTGATGTAGTTGAAATGGACGCCGCCTCTAACAGGCGAATTGACGACATCCGAGAGATATCAGACAAGGTGTCCTACACACCGGAGCGAGGCAAATACAGAGTCTACATTATAGACGAGGTTCATATGCTGACCACAGAGGCATTTAATGCCTTGCTGAAGACTCTGGAGGAGCCACCCTCACACGTGCTGTTTATACTTGCAACAACAGAGGTACACAAGCTTCCTGCTACTATTCTGTCCCGTTGTCAGCGATTTGATTTTCATCGAATCAAGCCTCAGGATATGGCAGAAAGAATCAAGTATATAGTCGACTGCGAAAATGCCGAAATTACAGAGGAGGCGGCCCTGCTTATATCTGTTATTGCAGATGGTGCAGTCAGAGATGCTCTGTCCCTTCTGGACAGATGTCTGGCACTTTCTCTATATGTAGATGCAGAGGTTGTCCGCAAGGCGGCAGGTCTTGCTCAGAAGGATTATCTGTTGGACCTTGCCACCTCCTGTGTTAATAAAAACAGCGAGAGAGCCATCTCAATACTCAACAAGCTTTATAATGATTCCAAGGATATGGCAAGGCTCTGTGATGAGCTTATCACCCATTTCCGTGGACTTATGCTTATAAAAACAGTCAGAAATCCCCGTGAGCTTCTTGTTATGTCTGAAGACGAGTACGATACTGCTCTGGAACAAGCCGAACGCCTGACCCTTGCGGATATCGTATATGCTATTGATGTATTGCAGGGTGCTTACGAGCGTATGGGACACGGCTGTGATAACAGAATCGAGCTGGAGATTGCACTTGTGAAACTCAGTGCTCCCGAGCTTGATGCTTCTATGGAGTCCTTGCTCACAAGGATATCTGCTCTTGAAAAAGCGGTAAAGTGCGGTATAAATGTACAGGCTCCTGTCTCCCCTACACCTACCTCAAAGCCCGAAGTCAAAGCTTCGCAAGAGGTTAAGCCTGTAGAGACAGCTTCTGTTAAGGAAGAGAAAATCCCACCCACAACTGATGAGGGCAACACACAGGCAGTAGCTATCTCTGAAGCACCTCAGGCCGAAGAGCCTGTGACTGACACAAAGGATGCTACCATAGAGGAATCCGTAGCCACTCCCGAGGAGGTTCCCTACTCTGCTCCCGCTACTCCCTTAAAGCATAAAGCAAATGTTGATATGGGTAGCATTTACGAGAACGCAACACCTCTTATCTCTTGGCCTGAGGTTGTGGCAAACCTTAAGAATTACTCCAGAGTTATCGCCTCCTCCTTTGAAGGTACGGTAGCTTATACAAGCGGTGACTATCTGCTTATAGATGCAAAAACCGACATTCCCTTTAAGCTGCTGCAAAGCTCCTCACAGAGAGAGAATCTGAGAAAAGCTGTTCAGGAAATAACCGGCAAACGCTATATTCTCGGACCCTATAAAAAGCAAGAAACCGAAGATAAACCTCAGGACCCTTTGGAGGCTCTTGCCTCTGAGCTAAAGAGCGAGGGTGTTGATGTAGTCGAGGAGTAATTCTCTCTGAGAATATAAACTCTCATACACTAATAAATAAATTTTACTAAGGAGACTATTGATATGAAAGCAAGATTACCTCAGGGCTACGGCTCAGGTGGAGCAGGAAACCTTCAGCAACTTGCCCGTCAGGCTCAGAAGATGCAGTCTGATATGGAGGCAGCTACCGCTGAATTAGAGGCAAAAGAATACGAGGCCACAGCCGGTGGCGGTGCCGTTAAGGTAACAGTTACAGGTAAAATGGAGGTAAGCTCCATTGAGATTTCTCAGGATGTTGTTGACCCTGATGATGTAGAAATGCTCTCTGACCTTGTTATGGCAGCTGTTAACGAGGGACTTCGTGCTGCTACTACCGACAAAGAAAAGACTATGGAATCTATCTCCGGCGGTCTCGGTGGTATGAGCATCCCCGGTTTGTTCTGATATGGCCGGTTATAATATTCCACCACTGGCAAAGCTTATCGACAAGTTCGAAAGCCTCCCCGGTATAGGCAGCAAAACTGCTCAACGACTTGCTTATCACATATTGCATTTAAGCAAGGAACAGGCAGAGGACTTTGCCTCAGCCATTACTGATGCACACGAAAAGATTAAATACTGCTCTGTATGTTGTAATTTTTCTGACGGTGAGTTGTGCCCTATATGCAGAAACGATGCAAGGGATAAATCAGTAATATGTGTGGTTGAGTCTCCCAGAGATGCAATGGCTATGGAAAGCACCCGAGAGTTTAAGGGAACATACCATGTTCTTCATGGTGCTATCTCCCCTCTTAACAACATAGGTCCCGACCAGTTATATATCAAGGAGCTTCTCGCAAGGCTTTCTAACGGAAGTGTTACCGAGGTTATTATGGCAACAAACCCCACTGTTGAGGGAGACGCTACGGCAATGTACATCTCCCGTCTGCTTAAGCCCTTGGGTATCAAGACCACAAGACTTGCCTACGGAATACCTGTAGGCGGCGACCTTGAATATGCGGATGAGGTTACCCTTGCCCGTGCATTGGAAGGCAGGAGTGAGCTGTGAGTACAGACAAGGACATTCGTGTAGTGGCTCAAAATAAAAAAGCCTACCACGACTATTTTGTAGAAGAAAAATATGAAGCCGGTATCGAGCTTTTCGGTACTGAGGTCAAGTCTATCCGCCAGGGTAAGCTTAATCTTAAGGACAGCTGGTGCTCTGTGGTAGAGGGTGAGCTTTTCATCAACGGAATGCACATCAGCCCCTACGAGCAAGGCAACATCTTTAACCGAGACCCTATGAGGGTGAGAAGACTTCTGATGCACAAGCGTGAGATTATAAAGCTTTTTTCTTATGTTAAGCAAGATGGTTATTCCCTCATCCCCCTTTCCGTATACTTTAGCGGTAGTAAGGTTAAGGTTGAGGTAGGTTTATGTAAGGGTAAGAAGCTCCACGATAAACGCGCTACCGAGGCAGAACGCTCTGCAAAGCGTGACATCGACCGAGCTATGAAGGAAAGACAACAATAAAATTAAGAACGACATTTTTCCGGACGTTGTATTGAACAGATGTATATCTGTTAAAAATAATGAAAAAATATGGAGGTAATCATTATGACATGTCCAAATTGCGGAACAAAACTTACTGAAGGCGCTACAATCTGCGAAAACTGCGGTGCAGGTGTGAGTGCTGCAACAGAGCCCGAGCAGGTTACATATACAGCTCCTGTATATGAAGCTCCTAAGAATGTGGAAATCACAAAGGATAATCTTCCTGCTAAATTCGAGCCTATGGGTGCTTGGAGCTACTTCTGGCATCAAATTCTCTTCTGCATTCCTGTTGTAGGCTTTGTTTTCCTTATTGTATTTGCTGTAGGCGGTACAAGAAACATCAACAAGCGTAACTTTGCAAGAAGCTATTTCTGCGGTCTTATTATTGTAGCTATAATTGTAGTTATCTTCTGCGTTTTAGCTGCACTGGGAGTTGGCGGCGGTTTAGCATTGTCTGAGCTTGGTTATTAATCAATTGCAGTCCGATAAACTCGGACTGCCTATGGGGGCGTAATGGTTTCGACGGGGGCTGTAAACCATAGTTAGCGGGTAGTGGCGCGGAACCACTTAAAAATTCGCAAACTTAAAAATAAACGACAACAATACAGTTCGTTTAGCAGCTTAATGCTGCTCGTCTGACCGAAGAGCACCGCGGCTTCGGCTCAGGCGTCGATTAGCGGTAAAGGTGAACAGAGGGAGGCTTCGACCTTTGTCATCAATCAGAAGCTGCCCGTGATATAATCCCGTTGTCGGGAGTATATCATTGGAAAGATTAATACGACAACTACACCCGTAGAAGGCTTTGGGGCACGGTTTTCGGACAGGAGTTCGATTCTCCTCGCCTCCACCATTGAAGTATAATCCGAACAAAGAGTGTTCGGATTTGGAGCATCACGCTCCACCATCAAAGGGCTAAAAAAAGATATAGCCACAGAAAAGCTCTGATTTAATCAGGGTTTTTTCTGTTTTTATAGGCAAAATTTCAGTTGTCGGTTTGAACATATAAAAAAGATATTTTTCATAGAACAGACTTGAACTCTCACAAATTGTACTTCCCTTTGCGTGTAAGTTCTCACATTTTCAACTCCTATATTGAATGAATTGAAACAGTTTTACGACATTTTCTGTAGGAATTGAAAATAAAGTCGTTTTGTGGTATAATTAAAACAATCATTAATGTAAACACCAAAAGGAGAATTAAATATGGGATTATTTTCTAAACTGTTCGGCAAGCCACAAGTTAAACTTGCAGAATCAGAGGGTAAATCCGTAAATAAACTAAACGAAAATTTAGCAAATGGTAACGTACCACCCGTTCAAGGAGATTATGCAAAAACAATTTTCCTTTGGGCAAACGAAAAAGCTTCCCCGATTAAAAAAACTTCTGAATATGCCCGTTATTTTTTATACGAATGTGGCATTCGAGATTGTGTTGCATATCATCGCGAATTAATTGCGGACGGCTATTTTGAAGAAGCATCAATAGAATTGATTCTCGATTCATTGAAAATTTCTGAATTGAAACAAATTTTAACCAACGTAAATCAATCAACCACAGGCAAAAAGGATGCCTTAATCAGCAGAATTCTTGCTACAACAGACACTTCAATAATTAGTAAGTACTGCCCCAAAAAGTTATATGTGTTATCCGCAAAGGGTTCTAATTTTTTAAAGACTCACAATGATTATGTGCAAATCCACAAACATAAAAACTGGGGTGTTAGTTGGCAAGAATATGATGCAAAGCATAGAGAAGGTTATAGCTTTTTTGATACAATGTGGGGGATTTTTAATGAACGAATAATCCATGATAATAAGCAATTCGGCAGAAATGAATACTTGTTTATGTATCAGTTGTTGTCGAAAGAAAATAGGCGAAAAGATGCACTTGAAATGCTTTTGAGAGTGCTCTATATAGATTTGAGTGGAGTGGCAGGTCTCGATAGTTTTTCTTTATATAAAAAAGGTCTTTATAAAGAAAAGGATTTGAAAGAGCAGTTTGATATAATTATAATGTTAGCGCCAGGAATAATTAATTCTATAGCAGATTATTGTGATATTTTTGAAGATTCAATAGTAGATCACATCTATGAGCACAAGCTTCCAATACAAGTTTGTGATAAAAAACTGTTTCTTTCTATTGTTTATAAAGTTTTAGATGGTAGTTATGAAGAAACCATCATAAAAGAGCAATTGAGGAAAGCTTATAGCAAAGCGATAAAAGAAATTTGATTGTAGGTGGATAGAACGTTGAATAGCAAAGAATTAGCCAAATTTTTATATGACCATGAAGTATACGATTCTTATCAGTTTATAATTAATACACGAAAAACAATTAAAACGGCTTTGTTTTGTAAAGAATCTATATTGTCATTAATTTCAAAAATGACAGAAGAACAGCGTAAATGGCAATCAGATTTCTACAATGAATTATTAGAGCAATCTGGACCTATCAAAAAGGTGGCTCTTACTTATGATAGGATGCCTACTTATAGTTTTAATGTTGCTGATATAGAAACGAATATTCCTTTTTTGTTAGACAAACTCACAAAAGACTTTTTTCAATATATTAGAAATGCTTTTGATTGTATGTCTCAAGCAGCTAACGCTGCTTGCCTTTCAACACGAGCGAAGAATATCGAGCGTGTGGATTTTGGGTTTATGAAAAAAGTCTTTGAGCAACAACCCTATTCACAAGATTTCCCAAGTATTTCAGGGTGGTTTGCAAATATTGCTAATTGTGACGAACTCAAATATATTGAAGACTTCAACAATAGAACGAAACATATTTGCGATGTCTATATCAAGTTATCTATGTCTTTAATTGGAAAGGGCGAAGAATCTACCATAAACCCTTTTTATAAAAAAGGGCAACAACACGAAAAACAAGATATTTCAGAATATCTGACAGAGATCTACGATTTTGTTTCTAAAGCATACCATGATTTTATTACTGCTCTAAAAACCGAAATAGCAAAAAAATTGTATATTGCAAACAGATATCATAAAGTTAAGGTCTATCAACAAAAAATTAAAGACAATCCTGATAATGGATTCTCAATGGTATATATTGATGCTACATGTGACATAGTAAATATGCCGGATGAAATAGAGGTGCTACTTATACATGAAGACGATGACGAAATCTCGGCGAAAAATTGTCCTGTAGGAACAATATATATCAAGGATCCCAACAAAGATAACAGTTATATTGGAAAATATGTTGTGCAAGACAATTGTGGGGATGATACATTAATTAAGTACCGTAAATACCAGAAGATAATTCCGGAACCCAATAAGCTACCCTTAGTATTCCAAGCAATGACAGCAGAGGAAAGTAAGAATGTCTTTTATCTTACTAATCAGTTTATGGATATAACAACTATCAGTGATGACCCGGATTTTAGAAAAAGAGTACAGTTGCCTTTCTAAATATTAAAAATATGTAAGAGTTCGAATTCATACGCAAAAATGCCGAAAATATCTTTTTTGTAGCCCATAGACATTGAAGTATAATCCGAACCCCAAGGGGTTGTGTACGGTGGGTTGTGCTCCACCAAAAAAATGACGATCTTCAACAGAAGATTGTCATTTTTACTTATTACCTTTTTACTCTTCACTTTTCACTATTTTCTCTAAGTTGATTTTTGGGAAGGAATAAGTGATATTGAATGATAAAGAAATTTATCAGATACTATGCCGAAAAAGGACTGCTCCTTGGATTATTAAAAACATCTTACTCAACAATATTGAATAAAAATCACATATGTGTTATACTGCTACTATAGATATAACGCTCACCTTATAAAGGAGATTACCATGAAAAACATCAATTACGACAATACAAACGACCAGAAAATTCACGATACCCTAATGCTGGTTTACAACACTATGAATGATACAGGGTATGACGCTTATACTCAGTTAGCACTGTACATTATTACCGGTGATAAAACCTACATATCACTCAAAAACAACGCCCGTAACCTTATACAGGAGCTTGAAAATGAGGATATAGTAAAATTTCTGCTTAAGAACTACATCAAATAATATAAACCATATAACAGCTAAAAGCCTCTCGCGTCTTACGAGAGGCTTTTTCTATAAAATAATATCAAACTATATGCTTTAGTAAAGGGATTTTTTTGACTATAAGCACTCCTATAACGCACATTGCAAATATAATAGGAGGAAACAGAAAACGGAAAATGTAATTATCTATTGTAAGTCCTGTCAGGTAGGTCATCACCAGAATTCCCAGAGAATGTGTGAGCCATACTCCCATACAGGCTCCGGATACCTTTCGGGTAAGCTTTACAAGTTTGCTGTCCCTTTTGGGCTCAGAGAGTTTTTTAGAGGATGTAAACAACTGATTTACAAAGACAAAAATTGCTGCTCCCATAAGACCTGAGGGGAAGTAATCGTAGGACAACATATACTGCTGAAGTACACCTGTAGATGTGGAAGAATTAATTGTATAACATACTGCAAACGCACTGCTTAAAAGTGCGGAAGCATATAGTATAATGCGTTTTGTTCTGCTCAGTACCTCTGTGCTGACCAGATATCCGAACAGAACATACATCAGATATCCGCCACAAGCAGGGATAAGCACATAGCTATTGTATTGTATACCCAACAGGGTAAGCACAGGCTGTAACACCCATTTAAGTGCAAAGGTTATCCCCACCAGATACCACAGATATTTTCTGTGATTCTCTACCTGAAGCACTAAGGACACAACAGGAATCACCAAATATATTACGAACAATGGCCAGAAAAACCAGTATCTCGGCTGAAAGTTCGAATTAATAAACTGACTGATAAAGCTCCTCGCAGAATCAAAGGGCAACTCAGGTGAGGTTATGATTTCGTATATTACATAGAAGATGTTCCAAAAAAGAAAGGGAACTCCTACACGAAGCAATCTTTTCTTTGCGTACTCTTTTGTTGAGTAACGATTGCGGTAATCCAGAAGTTTTGCACCTGTCAGCATAAAGAATATAGGGATTGCACTATAAACGATGCACCTCTCAGCAACGCTTATTTTCCAACTCAGGGTATCTGAATATGTATATATGATAACGTTACAATGAAAATAGACTACCATAAGACAGGCAATTATGGTCAGCACATCAAAACACAGGTTGTATTTTTTAGTCATGGGACTCCCCTTTCTGCTTAATAAAAAACTATCTGAACCTTGATCCTGCGAAACCACAACGGCGACAGAGGGGCTCTGAGACATTTTTAGTTTGGAAGGATTTTCTGAGGTTCTCAGCCCGTGGAGAACCGAGTATATCCTCAAGTTCTTCTTTGAATATATTACCCAGAACGATGCTACCCTCGGCATCCAGACAACAGGGCACCACAGAGCCGTCACAGAGTACGCCAACCTGATCTCTGAGTCCGTAGCAGGAATGGGCTGAGCCAAAGTCCTTGCCCTCCATATCGGGCCAATCAAAAAGCTCTCCCCATTCAAGGAAGATGTACTCCTCCAGCTTGTAGCCTGAATATATCTCTTTCCACTCAAGAGGAAAGCGTTGGTGCATTTTACTCAGAATCTCCTGATTAAGGGCATCCTTGCCGCCTTTGTTCCACAGTCTCATTACGGCTACCACTCCCCTGCGCTGTGCCTTACGGCAAAAATCAAAGCAGGTTTCAAGGTACTCATCAAGGGTCATCCCTATGGAGTTCACCTCGTAACAATGCAGAGATATACTCACCTTATGCAATGCCGGGGAGTCAAGAAGAATGTCCCCTTTTTCTTTAATCAAGGTACCGTTAGTGGTAATATTCACCCTGTAGCTCAGGTCATCTGCAATAGACAGAAAGGTGCCAATCTCAGGATGAAGCAGGGGCTCACCCAACAGATGAAAATATAGATAGTCCGCAAAAGGACGAAGCTTCTTCGCACTGAGCGAAAACTCTTCCTCAGTCATAAAGTATGGCTCTCGCTTTGTTCCGTGACAAAAGCCACAGGAAAGATTGCACACGTTGGTTATTTCGAGATATGCTTTTGTACGGATTGCTCTCACCTACCTGATTCAACCAAAAATAATGCTCATTACGGTGGCGGTAGTACCGTCTTCCTTAACAACTGCCAAGTCGGTACCGACCTCGGTATCCATACGACGAATAGAAACAGTCTCACCCTCGTAACACTGAACTCTATAGGCTATCTCCAGCTCACGGATGTTCATATCCTCTATCTGCTGACAGGTTAAGGAGCCGAGAATTGCACGGATATAGGCTACGTTGTTCATATGCTGACTAATATCAATATCTGTGGAGCAAATCTTGTATTCTCTCAGCACCGTAGCCTCGGAGAAATCCGTTGACAAACGTCTGAAGGGTTCATCACATAGGGTATCCTCCAGATGTACTAAGTCCTGAGGATACACCTCACTGCTCCTTCTCGGTTTGCCGGTTGTTTTGTCAAGAATTGTCCATTCGCTTTTACCTTCTACTATATAGCCGTCTTTGTCGGATATTCCGTAGTATCGGTTATATCGTATTGTTCCGGGTTTTTGAGGCCATGTTGAAGCTGTCAGTTTCTCAAGCATATAGGGTCTTCTTTTGATTAAGACTCTTGTTTTTGACACTACCCAGAAACAATTTTTTTCGGCTAATTTGTTCATTCCCAGATTAATATACGAGGCATGTTCTGTAGCCAAATCCATAAACAAATCAACTATTCCGCTGTAGCTAATCTTACATGTATTATCACAAGCACGGCAGGATACGGTATAAGCTTTTTCCAGTTTATTTTTCATTTTTACATCTCCAAAACTATACTATTAGTGTAATTTTATCATCATTTATCTTCAGATTCAAGTTATTACCTTTATATTAATCATTAATTTACAATCATTATTGAATATGGATAATTAATATGCTATAATTACTTTAATTCACAGTGAAATGGATAATATTTATGAAAACTCATAACAACCCATTACTTAAACGAATAACTGTATATACTCTTGCTTTTTTCAAATGGCTCTTGCTGGGGTTGACTGTGGGTGGAGTTTGCGGTCTGATAGGTGCAGCGTTCTCAAAGCTTATCAGCTACGGCATAAACCTGAGAGAACACAACAACTGGATAATTCTCTTGCTCCCACCGGCGGGTATAATATCTGTACTTATATACAAGCTATGCAGAACAACGGATATCGGTACAAACCGTGTGTTTGAAAGTGTCAGAGGCAAGGAAACCGTACCTATGCTACTTGCCCCTGCGGTATTTATAGGAACAATACTAAGCCATACCTTCGGTGCATCAGCAGGTAGAGAAGGGGCAGCACTTCAGCTTGGAGGAAGTATTTCCTCGCTACTGGCTAAAATGTTCAGGCTGGATGAAAAATCAAGACATATTCTCACTATGTGCGGTATGGCTTCATTATTTTCAGCATTATTCGGTACCCCCTTAGGCGCTGCCGTATTTGCACTTGAAGTGGTAAGTGTGGGAAGCCTTTGTTCTGCGGCTTTTTTCCCTTGTATCATTTCCAGCATCAGTGCCTATTATATTTCTGCTTCATTGGGAATTCAGCCTGAAAGGTTTGTACTTCAGACTGTGCCTGATATTGCTCCCTTATCTATGTGGAAGGTAATGCTAATTGGTCTTGCCGGTGCACTCGTAAGTATTCTTTTTTGCAAGGTTCTTCATGAAACCGACCAACTCTTTAAGAAACTGTTTAGAAATGAGATACTCCGAGTAGCGGTTGGCGGAACAATAATTATTATTCTTACATGTATAGTCGGCTCCTCGGACTACAACGGAGGAGGTATTGAGGTTATAGAGCGAATCTTTTCACAGGGAGAAGTCAGATACGAAGCCTTTGCACTCAAAATACTATTCACAGCTGTATCCATTGCCGCAGGATATAAAGGCGGCGAAATTATTCCCACTATGTTCATTGGTGCTACTCTGGGCGGTACACTTGCAAGTCTTATGGGAATGGACGTGGGACTTGGTGCTGCTATTGGTATAGCTGCACTGTTCTGCGGTGTAACCAACTGTCCCTTGGGTACCATAGTTCTTTGCATTGAGCTCTTCGGTGCCGAGGGAATGGTATTCTACGCTTTGGCAGGTGTTATAAGCTTTATGCTCTCGGGCAAATCCAGTCTATACTCCAAGCAACACTTTGTGTACTCAAAGCTTAAAGAAGAAATCATTGATATAGATGCCGACAAGGTATAAAATAGCCGTCCGAGGTTACATAAACTTCGGACGGCTTTATTATTTTATCATATGTTCAGATAACTAAGCAAATCCTCAAAACTACCGTGAGGATACTGTGATATATCCTTCTGACTGTGGTTAATAAGACAATCAGTAAGAAGAAAAACATTCATACCTAAATCAGCGGTTACCATATCGTCATCCACATCGTTGCCAACCATAAGGCACTCTGAGGGCTCAACACCAAGTCTGCGACACACCTCCAGATAGTACTCGGGCACTGGCTTAGTGAAGCCGATATTCTCGTAGCTTGTGACAAGCTCAAAGTCCTCTGCATCAAGTCCTGCCCACTTTACTCTCTGCTGAGTAGCAATACTTGGGAAAATCGGCTGGGTAGCCAAAGCTATACGAAAACCGCTATCCTTTATTTTTTTGACAGTTTCCGGTGCCTTAGTATTGAAGGTACAAACATTCCTGACACCCATAAACTCACTGTGATAGAAGTTGTCAAACAAATCTGTGTTCTTAACCTTATCCTCACCATAGTGTTCTACAAGCACATCCCAGAAAACGTCACTGTTTACTCTTGAGCCGTCATTTTTCATCATCATCTTTGTACCCTGCCATATAGTAGCAAGAAGCTCCTTTGGCTCAAAGCCGAACTGTGCCATATACCTGCCCAGAAGAGTGAAATAGGTTTTAACAAACTCCTCCTGATCCATAGGAAGCAGAGTTCCGTCCAAATCGAAAAGTACTGTTGTAATCGGCATATAGGTTCCTCACCTTTCATTTCAATACAAGGATTATAACATAAGACAAAAAGTATTGCATTACTTTCCGCAAAAATTAACATATCATTTACGAATAGAAAACCTCTGTACAAAATGCACAGAGGTTTTTTAAGTTAAAACAATATTATTATAAACTGAGATACAAGAACAACAGATATAAGAGCTATGGGATAGGTTGCCGCATAGGCTGAAGCCACATCCTCGGTACCTGCAACGCTTATAAGTGTACCAAGCGCAGGGGTTGAAGTCATACCGCCTGTTATAGAACCCAGATTATTTAGAAGTTTGAGCTTAAGTACATACTTTGCAAACAGGAAGCCGATAATCATAGGTAGTATGGTCATAACCATACCATAGAGGAAATACACAGGTTGGAACAGCTCCACAAATCTCGCACCGCCTGAGACACCTGCACCGATAAGGAAAAGCACAAGTCCCAGTTCACGAAAAACCTTCAGAGTTTTATCGGGAGGCATAATGCTCAGTGCAAGTCCACCGGAGGGGTTTCCTGATTTCTCTTTTCTCAAGGTAATCTTTGAGAAATGTCCGAACACAAGGGCAGTCATAAGACATCCGCCTGTGGTGGTAAGTGAGAAGTTACCTGCTTTTGCAGAGCCTACGAATACACCGATAGTAGCTGCCAGAGCAAAGGGCATAATGCCGAAGCTGTCAAACTCTATAAGTCTACCGCTGAAGGCCTTTTTCTTGTGTGTATCCTCATTCTCAGAGATAAGAGCTCTCTCCTTACTCATATCAACCTTAAGGAATCTGGGAACAATCTGAACGAAAAGCACAACGCCGATTACACCGAAGAGGTATGCAATACCATAGCCAACGGAAACAGAGGCTTCAAGAGCTGCTCCACCCTCTGCCACTGCGGCTTCCTTAGCAGCAGAGAAAGCAGGAGTCGATGTAAGGGAACCTGCCAGAAGTCCTGCCATCATTGCAGAAAGCTCACTCTGAGAAAGTGCGGTGAAGTTGCTCTCTATAAGCAGACAGATTACACAGGCGATACCGCCTGAGAGGATGATTACTATTCCAAGCAAGATGTAGGACTTGAAATTTCTCACAAAATTGCCGAAGAAATTGGGTCCTGCAATAAATCCTACTGCAGTAACAAAGAAAATCAGTCCTAAGTTCTCTACAATTTTCAGGGCATTTGATACAAAGCTGACACCATCTACCGAAAGTTGGTCACTGAGCGTACCATAAAAAATACATCCGTACAGTAAAGCTACGATAAACACACCTGCTGTACCCAGTGACACGCCTTTAATGGTTATTCTTCCCAAAAGATAACCCAGGGAGATAATAACAAGCAAAGAAAACATTAGAAAGGCTACTCCCTTGATAGGGATTACACCGCCGAATAAAGACATAATATCATCTCCTTAATTAACCTGTCGGGCATATTTGGGAAGAAGCTTGGGAGATACTGTATCAGTTACGATACCTGCCTCTTTAAGCTCTGCTTCAAATCTATCAATATGCTCAAGAGTCAGAGTACCAAGCTGGGTTTCTTTACTCTTTTTTGCGGCATTTTTACCTGCACTTCTTCCGAATACAATAATATCCAGAAGTGAGTTACCCATCAGTCGGTTTTTGCCGTGGATTCCGCCAACTGCCTCACCGCAAACATAGAGGTTCTCTACATTTGTGGTCATACAGTCCTCGGATATATCTAAGCCACCGTTCTGGTAATGAAGGGTAGGATATACAAGGATAGGCTCCTTACGGATATCTATGCCGTATTTTGCAAACATTCTCATCATAGCGGGGATTCTCTTTTCGATAGTTCCCTCGCCGCCGATTTTCTCTATCATAGGAGTATCCAACCATACGCCCTGTCCTGAGCCTGTATCGACGCCCTTTGCGTGACTTGAGCATTCACGTATGATAGAAGCCGCCGCCACATCACGGGTCTCCAGAGGATGCATAAATACTTCACCCTCGCGGTTTACAAGCTTTGCACCTAAGGAACGAACCTTTTCAGTAACAAGTGCTCCGAAAATCTGCTCGGGATAAGCGGCACCTGTGGGATGATACTGCAAAGTCTCTGCATAGAGAAGCTTTGCACCTACTCTATAGCCCAGCACAAGCCCGTCTGCGGTTGCACCATAGTGGTTGGATGTTGGGAAACCTTGGTAGTGCATTCTTCCTGCACCGCCTGTGGCGATGATAACAGTCTTTGCACGAGCAACAAGAAGCTCACCTGTTTCCATATTCATAAGCACGGCACCTGCTACGGCACCCTTGCTGTCAAGAATAAGCTCAACTGCAGATGTAAAGTCCACAACGGGTATGTTGCGATTGAGCACCTCATCACGGAGTGTTCGCATAATCTCAGCGCCGGAATAGTCCTTAGCGGCGTGCATACGCTTACGTGAGGTACCTCCTCCGTGGGTGGTAATCATATTGCCGTCTCGGTCTTTGTCAAACTCTACACCTAAGTCGCTGAGCCACTGAATAGCCTCGGGAGCATCACATACAAGCTTTTTGAGAAGCTCTCGTTTTGCGGCAAAATGTCCGCCACCAAAGGCATCTACAAAGTGAATTGCAGGAGAATCCGAGGGCTTATCTGCCGCCTGAATTCCACCTTCTGCCATCATAGTATTGGCATCACCTATGCGAAGTTTTGTGACCATCATTACATCGGCACCGGCCTCGTGGGCTTCGATGGCTGCTGAGGAACCTGCACCGCCACCGCCGATTACCAGCACATCTACATCGTAGTCGGGAGTTGTAAGGTCTACATCCGCTACCTTGATTCTGGGATGTGCCTGAAGTACTTCTGCTAATTCGTGGGGAACCTTATCCCCTTTGTTGACACCCATCTTAAGGACACTGAACTGGTCTTGTCTGTAATCGGGATGAAACTCCGAAAGCAGGTCTTCCTTCTGCTTGGCGGTCATTCGCCGGGGCTCATAGGCTATATTATTCTCTCGTGCCTTCTCTACAGCACGAAGAGACTTCTGAAACTGCTCTGAATACATAACTTTACCCCCTTACTTCTCTATATCGCGATTATTGTAAAGTTCCTTCATTTCGTCTACGGGCTTTTCCATTAAAGCCTCTATAAGTTCTGTGAAGGTACCGTTGTTAATCTCTCTGACTCTGTCCTCAAGGTGTCCGCAACCGGGAGCCAGATACTTGCCGTTGATTCGTCTTGCAAGTATTGCTACCTGAGGATGAGAGATACCTGCAGGACAACGGGATGAGCATACTCCGCACATTACACAATCAAAGGATTCCTCGGCACAAGCCTCGAAATCACCTCTCTGGGCGTAGGCTATATACTGCATTACGTTGAGTCCCTGTGTACAGGCTTTGGTACAGGCATTACAACCTATACAGGCGTAAATCTCGGGATAAAGCTGCATCATAACCTGCTCTGTAATAGGAATATTGTTTATATCATACACCTGTTTCACAAGGGGAAAGAACGGAAGAGTTGCAATATACATATTGTCCTCAACCTTTGTCTGACAGGCAAGACAAGCCTTAAGCTCACGCTCTCCCTTGATACGATATATGGTAGCACAGGCACCGCAGAAGCCGTTACGGCAACCGCAACCTCTTGTAAGGCTGTAACCTGCATATTCCATAGCACACATTATTGTCAGATTATCGGGAACCTGATACTTCTTGCCAAAAAGGAAAATATTTACTGTATTATCCATATTCTTTCTCCTTTATCAGTATTCATCGGGAAGCTCTGAAAGCTCATCACAACGGAACACAGGACCGTCCTTGCAGACATACTTGGAGCCTATGTTACATCTACCGCACTTACCTACTCCGCATTTCATACGAAGCTCCATAGTGGTATACACTTGCTCCTTGGAAAATCCCATCTCAACCATTGCATCCAGAGTAAACTTAATCATTATGGGAGGTCCGCAGATAATTGCTGTCTTATCCTTGGAGAAGTTCAGTTCCTTAACATAAGCCGGAACAAAGCCCACGTGACCGTCCCAGCCCTCTTGCTCTCGGTCAATTGTCAGATATACGTTTATGTTTGTATCCTTGGTCCACTCGGTGAGTATCTCGTCATAGTCAACTAAATCCTCTTTGCTACGGGAACCGTAGACAATATCAATCTTGCCGTAATCATCACGATAGTGACGGCAATAGTTGATAACGGAACGAAGAGGTGCCAGACCGATACCACCTGCTATAAAGAGCAAATCCTTGCCCTTAAGTTCTGTATCCACAGGGAAAGGTCTGCCGTAGGGTCCACGGATGGTAAGCTGCTGACCTACCTCTGCCTGATGTAGCCAATCGGTAACACAACCGCATTTTTTGATAGAAAACTCCATATACTCCGTATTCGTAGGAGATGAGGTTATGGAGAACATCGCCTCACCCACACCGGGGATAGAGAGCATAGCACACTGTCCCGGCATATGGTCGAAGGCTTTTTTGCTGTCGGGGGTAACTACACGGAAAGTCTTTACATCGGGAGTATCAATACGCACATCGGTAATCACACCGATAACGGGTATCAGGGTTTCCGCACGATTATTCATTTTTCTCCCCTCCTAATGATTTCATAACCTTCACTATATTCATAGAGATGGGACATTTACTTAGACAACGTCCGCAACCTACACAACTGAAAATGCCGTCGTTGTTGGCAGGATAATACACAAGCTTGTGCATAAATCTCTGACGGAAACGCTCTGTCTGGGTGAGTCTGGGATTGCCGTGTGCCATTTTTGTAAACTCGCTGAACATACAGGAATCCCAACACCTATAACGAACTATGCCTGAGCCTGTGTCAAAATCCTTTATATCATAGCATTGACAAGTGGGACACACAAAGGTACAGGTACCGCAACCAAGACAAGACTCAGAAAGGTCTGCCCACAGAGGAGATGAGAAAAACTCTTCTGTCTTGTCACCGCCGAAGGCATCGGTGGTGAGACTTTTAAGCGGTAATTTATCCATTATACTGCGGATTTTCTTCTTCTGCTCCTCCACAGGGGTGGGGTCTGCATCTTCTAAAACAGAGGACAGCTTCTCTAAAAATGACAAGCCTTTTTCTGTGTTTTCTTTAAGATACAAATAACCATCTACAGTCCAGCAGGTGATATCTCCCTCAGGAGAGGCACTGTCAATGCCGAATGTAGTGCAAAAGCAGGTAGGCTCGGGCTTATTACAAGCCAAGGACATAATGATTCCGTGCTCACGGCGGGAAGCGTAGTAGCTGTCCTGAGGCTCAGAGAGGAACACTCTGTCAAGAATTTCAAAGCTTCTGACATCACAACCGCGAACACCGAACACAACAAAATTCTCAGCTTCCTGACGGATATCAAAAAGCTCAATATTCTTACCCTTTACCTTGAACTCCATCAAATCCTCTGTATGAGGAAAGAAGAAATCCTTGGGGCTTTTTACTGTGTTAAGGGTATCAAGGTACTCCACACCCTTCTCCCACTTGGTGTAGGCAGAAGTACCCGCACCTGAAGCAGCAGGAATATAAAGGGTTGACTGTTTGCTTATTTCGCTGAATAAAGTCTCAAGATTTGAGAGTAAGATTTTCTTCATTATGCTCTCTCCTCTCCGCTGAAAACTTCATGGGCTTCTATATCATCCAGTGTGAAATCCACCAAAGGAGCACGGCTGCCGACCTGAGCTCCTGCCTGATATTCGCCGTAAAAAGTGTTGATATCTTTAATAAACTTACGATTAAGCAGATGTAAAGGAATGTTCTGAGGACAAACTCGGGAGCATTCGCCACAGTCGGTACATCTACCTGCAACGTGAAATGCCCTAATAATATGGAACATCTGCTCCTCAAAGGAATTTGTGGGAGCCTTGCTCTCTGCTCCTGACTCAGGATTATCAAAAACGCATTTCTCACAGGTACATGCAGGACACACATTTCTACAGGCGTTGCAACGGATACAACGGGAAAGCTCACCCTGCCAAAAAGCAAATTTTTCTTCGGGGGTGAGAAGTTCAAGCTTTTCGACCTCGTCAAAACGGGCGGAAGAAAGCACTTCTCCTTCATCGCCTATAAGTTCATCAAATGCCACGTGCTTTTTGCTTTTGCAGTTAATACATCTCTCTGCAAGAATCTGCTCTGTAGGTACAAATACGGCTTCTTCGTCATAAAGGGTCTGCAGGTTGAATCCACCCTCCAGAGCCTCAGCAGAGATAACACCCTGTGAAGCTGAGGACAGAAGCTTTGCGGTATCTGCCATTCCCTCACAGGGGATACCCACTACATACACAGCCTCACGATTGAAGCGGTGCTCGGTGAGAAGCTGATTGAAGCTATAGGTGTCGCAGGGCTTGAGGAAAACGAGGATTTTACCCTCTGTATTTTTTGTTTTGGAAACAAGAAACTTTGAAAGATTGGCACCGCAAAAATCATTGAATACAAAATTTTCTTTAATATCCTCAGCGGTGGTGAAGACTGAGGGAGTAATATCGTAGAAAAACTCACCCTGTCTGTAGCCGAGGACTGCGGTAACTGTGCCGTCTGCAAGAAGAGACAGAGCCTTGTTTATGAGTACTTCAGAATTTATTTTTTGCATCTTAAGTCCTCCAGTCTCTTGTTCTCGCCCAGTGCCGCAACGGTCTCACAGAAATCATTCATTGTAGCGGCAAACTTAGCACCTTCGGCGGCAGAAACCCACTCAAGGCGGGTACGCTCACGCTCAATGCCAAGATAGTCAAGCATTGAAAACAGGAGTGCCATTCTGCGTCTTGTATAATAGTTGCCTGATGTATAGTGGCAGTCACCGGGATGGCAACCGCAGATGATTACGCCGTCTGCTCCGCGCTGAAATGCACGGAGAATAAAGGTGGGATTAACCCTACAGGAACAAGGTACACGGATAATCTTAACGTCCGCAGGATAGCTGAGACGATTATTACCTGCCAGGTCTGCACCTGCATAAGAACACCAATTACAGCAGAAGGCTACTATAAGGGGTCTGTATTCATTTACCTGCATATAGCATCCACCTCCGCAATAATCTGTGAGCCTTTGAAGCCGTTTAAGTCCATTGCACCTGACATACAGGCAACTGTACAGGCTCCGCATCCCTGACATACTGCAGGATTAACACTTGCTACTCTGCGAAGTGCCTTGGTTCTGTCGGGCATAATAAATTCTTTTTCATCGTAAGTGATTGCTCCGTAGGGACATACCCTCTCACAAGTGGAGCAACCGTTACACATAAGCTCGTTTACACTTGCAACACAGGGGTTACCGCTGAGCTTATCCTTGCAAAGCAGTCCTATTACCTTGGCGGCAGCCGCACTTGCCTGGGATACAGTCTCGGGGATATCCTTGGGTCCCTGACAGGTACCCGAAAGGAATACACCTGCTGTGGGGCTTTCTACAGGACGGAGTTTGGGATGTGCTTCTGTAAAGAAGTCGTTTGTGTCCATACTGGCAGTAAGGAGCGTTGCCAAAGGACGGGCAGACTTGTCGGGCTCGATAGCCGCCGCAAGGACAACTAAATCAGCATCAATATGAAGCTGTTTTCCTGCAAGTAAATCAGAAGCCTGAACCTTGAGTTTGCCGTTTTCGGGAGTTACCTTGCCTACCATTCCCTTTACATATTTTACTCCGTACTCCTCTACTGCACGGCGATAAAATTCATCGAAATTCTTACCGGGAGTTCTCACATCAATATAGAAAACGTATACCTCTGTGTCGGGATATTTATCACGGACAAGCATAGCGTGTTTAGCGGTATACATACAGCATATCTTTGAGCAGTATTCCTTGCCTTTTTCTGCACATGCACTACATCTGGAGCCTACACACTGTACGAAAACTATAGTGTGGGGATGCTCCAAATCAGAAGGACACAGAAGTTTGCCCTGGGTAGGACCTGCAGCGTTGGTAAGACGCTCAAACTCCAAAGAGGTAATTACATCCTTGGAGGCACTGTAAGAGAACTCATCAAACTTATCCATACTGATGGGATTGAAGCCTGTTGCTACTACAATGGCACCGTACTTCTCGGATACGTAGAGGTCCTTCTGTGTGTAGTCAATGGCACCTGCGGTACACACCTTGGAACAGATACCGCATTTTCCCGATTTGAGCATATTACAGGCACTTGGGTCAATGGTAGCAACCTTGGGCACTGCCTGTGCAAAGGGAATATAAATTGCACGGCGATTATCCATTCCCAGATTGAACTCATTGGGAATCTTTTTCATAGGACATTTCTCTACACAAGCACCACAGCCTGTACAGATATCCTCTTTGACATATCTTGCTTTTTTCTTGATAGTAACATCAAAGTTACCCACGAAGCCCTTGATATCCTCTACCTCGCTGAAGGAGAAGATTCTGATATTCTCGTTCTGGGCAACGTCCACCATTTTGGGAGTAAGAATACAGGCAGCACAGTCAAGGGTGGGGAAAGTTTTGTCCAGCTGTGCCATTTTTCCGCCGATGGTGGGATTTTTCTCAACGATGTCTACAGGGAAACCTGCCTCAGCTATATCCAGAGCAGTCTGGATACCTGCGATACCGCCACCTATAACAAGAGCACGTTTGGTAACAGGAGTCTCGCCGGGGGTGAGGGGTGCATTGAGGTTTACCTTGGCTACTGCAGCCTTGCCCAGGATTATAGCCTTCTCTGTTCCGGTGAGCATATCCTTGTGTACCCAGGAGCACTGCTCACGGATGTTGGCAATCTCAACCATATAGGGGTTGAGTCCTGCTGCGGCGGCAGTCTTACGGAAGGTTGCCTCGTGCATACGAGGCGAACAGGAGCATACAACTATTCCTGTCAGATTGTGCTCTCTGACAGCGTCAATGATAATGTCCTGTCCTGCCTGGGAGCACATATATTGATAATTGGTGGAGAAAACAACGCCCGGCTCGGACCTTAGAGCTTCGGACACCGCCTGTACATCAACTGTACCTGCAATATTGCTTCCGCACCAGCATACAAATACGCCGATTCTCTGCATTTGTTCTCTCCTCCTTACTTAGTATATTTTCTGAATGCGCTGACTATTGCCTGTTGTGGAAGTTCAGGGTCAAGTTTTGAGGGGATGTGATCCGCGGTCATATGGTTTTTACCCTGCTTACGTATAGTTTCCAAGCGAACCGCCTCTACAAGCTTTGCAGGTTCAACACCTCGGGGACATCTGTCCACACAGGCAAAACAGGTAAGACATGTATACAGAGAATCCGATTGAAGCAAGGGCTCAATCTCACCGCTTTCTACCATATATACAAACTGATGGGGATGATACTCCATCACATCAAATGCAGGACAGGTTGCAGTGCATTTTCCGCAACGCATACATTTAACAGGAGCAGTACCGCTTCTGCGGATAATTTCATCACGAAGCTTTGTGTTATCCTTATGCACGGCCGATTTCCTCCTTTATGCCCAGAGCCTCTGCAAATAGCTCGGTAAGATATAAAACAGGGATATCCCCCTCTGCCTTTTCCAGATTATACTTGCAAAGAGGACAGGCAGTAACAATTGAGTCTGCTCCTTGCAAAGAAGCGTTACGGATTACAGAATTGCTCTTATCCAGAGCAAACTCGGGACTTTCCATTGTAACATATCCACCGCAACACTCGTTACGCATAGCATAGGTCACAGGCTCTGCACCTAAAGCTCTGATAAAATCCTCAAATATTGTGGGGTTTTCGGGGTCGTCAAATGCCATTATCGACGAGGGACGAAGCAAGAGGCATCCGTAATAGGGAGCAACTTTTCTACCTGTAAGAGGATTCACGACTGCTTCTTTAATCCTGTCAAAACCAACAACATCACGCAGAAGTTCAAGGTAATGATACACCTGAGTGCTACCGTAGTAGTCGGTCTCCTCTGCCATATAAAGATTAACCTTACGGGCAAAATCAGGGTCGGTTTTCATAGCGTGGTTGGTCTGCTTCAATACATTATGACAAGCAGAGCAGACAGACACTAAAGGCTGAGACTTCTCCTCTGCAAATTTAAGGGCTCTGACTGAGGAGAGTTTGGTTGCCACCTCGTCCTTTGAGGTTGTGAAAACTCCTCCGCAACATTGCCAGTTATCTATTTCTTCAAGGGTTACACCTAAAACCTCTGCACATTTTCTGGCGTAATAGTCCAAATACTTTGCCTTGGTCTTAAGGGTACAACCGGGAAAATAACTTACTATCATAGTGAAATTCTCCTGTAGATAAAGTGAATTATACCATCTCTTCGGGGTGGAAAACCTCGTCAAATCTCTCGGCACTAAGGAAGCCAAGCTCTACACAAGCTTCTTTGAGGGATATGTTATCCTTGTAGGCTTTCTTGGCGGTTTTTGCCGCATTTTCGTAGCCGATGTAGGGGTTGAGCGCTGTAACGAGCATAAGGGAATTATGCAGGTTATGGTGCATTTTTTCCTTGTTAGCAACAATTCCTACTGCACAGTTATTATTAAAGGACAGAATAGCCTCAGAAAGAAGTCGTGCAGACTGGAGGAAATTGTAGATACACACAGGCATAAATACATTGAGCTCAAAGTTGCCCTGAGAAGCGGCAATGCCTACTGCCACATCGTTGCCCATAATCTGGACTGCAACCATGGTTACTGCCTCACACTGGGTGGGGTTAACCTTGCCGGGCATAATTGAGGAGCCGGGCTCGTTCTCGGGAATGAAAATCTCACCCAGACCGTCACGTGGACCGCTTGCAAGCCAACGGACATCGTTGGCAATCTTCATCATATCCGCAGCCATTGCCTTGATTGCTCCGTGAGCAAACACAAGCTCATCCTTAGAGGTAAGAGCGTGGAACTTATTATGTGCTGTTACGAAGGGCTTACCGGTAAGCTTTGCTACATTCTCTGCTACAAGCTCGGAGAAGCCCTCTGGTGTATTGAGTCCCGTACCTACTGCAGTACCGCCCAGAGCCAGTTCATACAAGGGCTTAACAGCAAGATACAGCATCTCTACGTCACGCTCTAAGCTTGACCTCCAACCGCTTATCTCCTGAGAAAATGTAATAGGAGTTGCATCCTGAAGATGAGTTCTGCCGCTTTTTACTATGCCTTTGTTTTCGGCTTCAAGTTTCTTAAGGGTATCAATCAGAACCTTTGCCGCAGGGATAAGTCTGTCCTCGATAACAGTAACTGCTGCGATGTGCATTGCTGTAGGGAATGTATCGTTGGAGGACTGGCTCATATTGATATCATCGTTAGGATGAAGCAAAGACACACCTGCTATCTGATTGCCGCGGTTTGCCACTACCTCATTGACGTTCATATTGGACTGTGTGCCTGAGCCTGTCTGCCATACAACAAGAGGGAAGTTATCGCTGAGCTTACCCTCCATAATTTCGTCACAGGCAAGGCAGATACAGCGAAGTTTTTCCTCTGTCATTTTCTCGGGCTTAAGCTCTGCGTTAGTTAAGGCTGCCGCCTTTTTAAGAATAGCGAAAGCGTGGATAATCTCTGTGGGCATTGTTTCTATTCCTACGCCTATAGGAAAGTTCATACTGGAGCGCTGAGTCTGTGCACCCCAAAGCTTGTCGGCAGGTACCTTTACCTCGCCCATTGAGTCGTGTTCAATACGATATTCCATTTATCTCAATCCTTTCGGTTATAATCCTTATCAGATGTTTACACTCTTGATGACTTCCTTGAGAGTGTCGGCACTGAGGCGAAGCTTTGCCACCTCGTCATTTGTGAGAGGAAGCAATACCTTACTGTGGGCACCGTTGTTTCCTACTACGTTGAGAAGGCTTAAGCATACATCTTCGATACCATACTCACCATTAAGCATTGTAGATACTGTAAGGGTGGTGTCAACACCGCTGAGGATACACCTGCAAAGGTGACATACAGAAACGGAAACAGCATAGAAGGTAGCACCCTTACGGCTTATTATCTCTGCACCTGAACGCTTGATGTACTCCTCTACCTCTTCGTAGTTAAGCTCGGGGTATACAACATCGTTACGCTGTACGCTCTTGCGGTATTCCTCAATAGGAACGTTGGAAATATTACAAAGTGACCAGGGAACGAAGCTGGAGTTACCGTGCTCACCCAGAACGTAGGCGTGAACGTTACGCTGGTTGAGGAAGTAATACTCAGAGAGTCTGGAACGAAGCCTTGAGGTATCAAGGATAGTGCCTGAGCCGATGACTCTCTCCTGAGGGAGACCTGACACCTTGCAGAAGGCATAGGTCAGAACATCTACAGGGTTAGAAACGATTACATATATGGCATCGGGAGCATAGCGGGTAATCTCGGGAATAATGCTCTTTGTAACCTCGATATTGGTCTGAGCAAGGTCAAGACGAGACTGACCGGGGGCTCTGCCAACACCGGATGTAAATACGACAATGTCGGAACCTGCAGCGTCCTGATAGCTACCTGCATATACTGTGCAGGAATGACAGAAAGGTGTACCCTGGCGAATATCCAGTGCCTCGCCCTCTGCCTTTTCTCTATTGATGTCAATCAAAACTATCTCGGAACAAAGTCCTGCCACGGTGAAGGTATAAGCAAGAGTTGCACCTACGTTACCTGAGCCAATAACTGTAATTTTATTCATAGCCGTTCTCCTTTTCGGATAATGTACTGTTTTTCGTTAGCAAAGCACACAAAAGGTACGAAAACGCCAACTTTAGACATTATAATTATATCACATAAAAAGTCAGTATGCAACAGGGTTATTTAGATTTTGTCAAATATTTAACAACTTGATAACAAACGCCAAATCAAGAGAGCTCAGTTGATTTATTTTGTTCAATAGTATATAATCTTTAGGAAGATTTTAGGCTTATTACCAGGTTGCGAGGTAATTATGAAATACCATAACGTCACAGAGGGAAAATTTATAGAGAGACCCAATCGTTTTATTTCTTATGTAGAAATAAACGGCGAGACGGTTGTAGCCCATGTTAAGAATACAGGCAGGTGTAAAGAGTTACTGCAAAAGGGTGCTGTGGTTTACTTGGAGGAATCACAGAACCCTGCAAGGAAAACTAAATTTGACCTGATTACTGTAGAGAAGCAAAGAGGCAATCTCTCCCCTTTGCTTATAAATATGGACTCACAGGCACCCAATCAGGCTGCTGAGGAATGGCTTCGGGCAGGAGGACTCTTCTCCCCTGATTCAATTATAAAAAGAGAGGTTACATACAAGAACTCCCGATTTGACTTTTACATCAAGGACGGAGAGAGAAAAATCTTCCTTGAGGTTAAAGGTGTAACTCAAGAAAACGAGGGACTCGCTATGTTTCCCGATGCTCCCACAGAGCGTGGAGTCAAGCATATTCAGGAGCTTGTAAGCTGTATCGACGAGGGGTATGAGGCATATATTCTCTTTGTAATTCAGATGAAGGAAATACATACCCTTGTTCCCAATGATGTGACCCACAAAGCCTTTGGTGACGCTCTGAGAGAAGCAAAGAAAAAAGGCGTGAAAATAATCGCAATGGACTGCATTGTTAAGAGAGACTCTATGGATATTGACAAAGAAGTCCCCATTAGGCTTTGATTAAAGACAAATTTTACATCATTATGATACCGAGTCCCCACGGATTTGTTGTCATAATGATGCTTTTTTTCTAAATATTTCGGGAATTATAGTGCAAAAAGTTCATAATTCAAAAACGGCTTGACTTTAGCACGATATAGTGCTAAAATGTCAAGCATATTATATTGTATTGTAAACAGTAATACTCTTTATGGAAAGGAAGCAGGATATGAGCAACATCAGAAACTCTGAAACAGATGCACTCTTTGAGGCAATTCTCAAATTGAAAACAAGCGACGAGTTGTATAGGTTTTTTGAGGATGCCTGTACTATTAAAGAAATCAAAGATATAGCCCAGAGATTCCAGGTTGCCCGACTGCTTAATTCAGGCTATAACTATCAGGAGGTAAATGCCGAGACCGGTGCCTCCACCGCAACTATATGCAGAGTCAACAAATGCCTGAACTACGGCGAAGGCGGTTATCTCACCGCAATTGAAAGATTACAACAGGAAGGAGATGCCTCAGATGATAAGTGATGAAAGAGTAATAAAAAACGACGAACGGGCTATCTTTGAACTAAGGAAGCTATACCGTCAGTACGGATACTCTCAGTTTAAGATGAGCAAGTTTGAGGAATATGATTTATATGTTAGCAACAAGGATTTCCTTGTATCTGATGAGGTTATCACCTTTACAGACAGAAGCGGCAGACTTATGGCTCTCAAGCCCGACGTTACCCTGTCGATTATCAAGAACTCTGCTCTGAAAACTCAGGGTGTGCAGAAGGTTTACTACAACGAAAACGTCTTCCGTGTAGACCCGAGCACACACAGTTTCAAGGAAATTATGCAATCGGGACTTGAATGCATAGGTGATTTGCACAGTTATGAAATATCAGAGGTTGTGCTCCTTGCAGTAAAGAGCTTATCCCTTATCAGCAACAGATACGTGCTGGATATTTCTCATATGGGACTTGTAGCCGCTATTTTAGAGAGTAGCGGTCTAAGTCACGAAGGTAAAGCAAAGGCTCACACCTGTCTGCATCAGAAGAACTCTCACGAGCTCAGAGCTGTATGCCAAAGTGAGGGTATCTCCGAAGAGAATACACAGAAGCTCTGTGCTTTGATTGAGTGCTGCGGAGATGCAAACGAAGTTCTAAGCAAAATATCTCCCCTACTTTGTACAGAAAACGAGCTTAAAGCATTGGAGGAGTTCAGCACTCTTTGTCATATTATCGAAAACTCCGGATATGCAAACTCCGTTATCGTGGATTTCTCTGTAGGCAATGATATGAAGTATTACTCCGGCGTAGTTTTTAAGGGCTACCTTGAGGGCATTCCCACAAGTATTCTTGCAGGTGGACAGTACGACAAGCTCCTGCGTAAAATGGGCAGAACAAGTGGTGCTATCGGCTTTGCACTTTACCTTGATTTGCTGGAGCAGATAGAGGATAACGGTGACGAATACGATGTAGACACCATACTTCTCTATGACGAAACTACTGATGCAGTTGCTCTGAGCAAAATCGCAGAGGAGTTGTCTGGGATTTGCAGTTTGCTTGTGGCTACAGAAGTACCTGCACAGGTAAAATACCGCAGACTTATGGAAATTCAGTGTGGGGAGGTAAAGACACTTGAAGACAATGGTTAATGTTGCTTTGCCAAAAGGCAGACTGGGTGAAAAGGTTTACAGCTTCTTCAAGGCAGCAGGATTTGAGTGTCCCTCCATAGAAGAAGAAAACAGAAAACTGATTTTTGAGAACCCCGAGAAAGGCGTCAGATACTTTTGGGTCAAGCCCTCTGACGTAGCAATATACGTAGAGCGAGGTGCTGCTGACATCGGCGTTGCAGGTAAGGATATCCTACTTGAATACGCCCCCAATGTATACGAGCTACTGGACCTGGATATGGGAAAATGCCGAATGGCGGTAGCAGGTAAAAGGGACTTCCGCGACCCTAAGGGCAGGACTCTGAGAGTTGCTACAAAGTTCCCTCATATAGCAGAAGCTTTCTACAACACAAAATGCCGTGATATTGATATAATCAAACTCAACGGTTCTATCGAGATTGCTCCTATACTGGGACTTTCCGATGTTATCGTTGATATAGTTGAGACAGGTACTACTCTCAAGGAAAACGACCTGGAGGTTGTTGAGACAATTGTTCCTATCAGCGCCAGACTTATAGCAAATAAATCAGGGTATAAATTCAAAAACTCCGAGATACTTGCCATTATGCAGGGACTTGAAGAGCAAGTGAGGAATCGCAAATGATTAAGATTATGAAATACGGCGAAATCTCCAAGGAGGAGATTTTTGCAAGGCAGGAACAGAAGTTTGATGTTTCTGCTATAGTTGAGGATATTATAGCCACAGTTCGCCAAAAGGGCGATGAGGCTATATTTGAATACAACAGAAAATTTGACGGCGCAGACCTTGAGGCACTTGAGGTTAGCGAAGCCGAAATTGAAGAAGCCTTTGAATCTGTGGAACCACGCTTTCTTGAGATACTGAGAAAAGCAGAGGAAAACATCCGTGCCTTTCACTCAAAGCAGGTTCGCACAAGTTTCATTATGAACGAAAAGCACGGTGTTGTTACAGGTCAGAAGATTACTCCTATAGAAAAAGTAGGACTCTATGTACCCGGCGGCACCGCTGCCTATCCCTCTACCGTGCTTATGGACAGCGTTCCTGCCAAAATTGCAGGATGCAAAGAGATAGTTATGGTGACACCTCCCTCAAAGGACGGCAAGGTGAATCCCGTAATTCTTGCTGCTGCTAAAATTGCGGGAGTGCAGAGAATCTTTAAGGTTGGCGGTGCTCAGGCGGTGGCAGCCTTGGCCTATGGTACAGAGAGCATCCCCAAGGTAGACAAGATAGTCGGCCCCGGCAATGCCTTTGTAGCAGAGGCTAAGAAGCAGGTTTTCGGCGTTGTATCTATTGATATGATTGCCGGTCCCTCTGAGATTCTTATTATTGCAGACGGCAAAAGTAACCCTGCCCACGCCGCGGCTGATTTGCTCTCTCAGGCAGAACACGACAAACTTGCCTCGGCGGTGCTTGTTACCGATAGTGAGGAGTTAGCCCAAGCTGTTAGCCTTGAGCTTGAACGTCAGATTCCCCTATTGTCCAGAGCAGAAATTGCCAGAGAGTCTATTGATAACAACGGCAAGATTATAGTTGCAGACAACTTAAGAGATGTGATTGCTATTTCCAACGAGATTGCTCCCGAGCATCTTGAGCTTATGGTGGACAATCCCTTTGATTATTTGGATTCTATTGAAAATGCAGGTTCAATCTTTATGGGCAGATACTGTCCCGAGGCACTGGGTGACTATTATGCAGGTCCTAACCACACCCTGCCAACAAGCGGTACTGCAAGATTCTCAAGCCCTCTGTCAGTAGATGACTTTGTAAAGAAAATTCAGTACACCTACTACACAGAGGAAGCTCTCAGAGAAGCCTGTGAGGATGTAGCATTCTTTGCAAACAAAGAGGGACTTACCGCTCACGCTAAAAGTGCCACTATCAGAACTGAGGACTGATTTTTATGAGCAGATTCATAAAAGAACAATATAGAAAACTTGAGGCTTATACTCCGGGAGAACAGCCAAAAGATACCGAATACATAAAACTCAACACCAACGAGTCACCCTTCCCTCCTGCCCCTGAGGTTTGCGAGGTGCTTAGAAGGTCGGATATAGAGGACTTACGTCTTTACCCTGACCCTACTATGTCTGCACTTAAGGGTAAACTTGCTGACCTGTATAAGGTGGAGAGTGATAACATCTTTCTGTCCAACGGCTCAGATGATATTCTGAATTTTTCTTTTATGGCATTCGGACATAAGGGTGTGCTCTTTCCCGAAATCACCTATGGTTTTTACTCTGTATTCTCTGAGCTTCACGGTATAGATTACAAGACTATTCCCCTCAAGGATGACTTTACCATAAACTGCAAGGATTACTGCCACAAAAACAAGATGATAGTAATTGCAAACCCCAACGCTCCTACAGGCGATATGAGAGGTACAGACGAAATTGAGGAGATTATTGCTACTAACCCGGAAAACGTAGTAGTTGTTGACGAAGCGTATGTAGATTTCGGCGCAGAAAGTGTATATCCTCTGATAAACAAATACGATAACCTCCTTGTTGTACGGACGTACTCCAAGTCAAGATGTATGGCAGGAGCAAGACTCGGGTACGCTATAGGCTCAAAGGTTTTGATTGAGGATTTGGAAAAGATAAAGTACTCTACTAATCCATACAACATCAATCGTCTTACTGCAAGTCTTGCAGTTGCAACCGTAGACAGCGAAGACTACTACAGAGAAAAATGCAGAGAGATTATAAAGGTAAGAGAATATACCGCCCAAAGGCTAACTGAACTGGGATTTGAGGTGCTTCCCTCAAAAGCAAACTTCCTGTTTGTAAAGCATCCGAGGCTTTCCGGTGAAAAATACTACCTTTGTCTGAAGGAAAGACATATTTTAGTCAGACACTTTACAAATGAAAAGATTTGTATGTTCAACCGAATTACAATCGGTACCCGTGAGCAGATGGACGCTCTACTAAGTGCAACTGCTATGATACTGAAAGGAGAAAACTTATGCTGAGAACAAGCAAAATTAATCGCACTACCGCAGAAACCGATATTTCTCTGAGCCTTAATATAGACGGCATGGGAAAGTCAGATATTAATACAGGTGTGGGATTTCTTGACCACATGCTGACACTGTTTGCCTCCCACGGCAGATTTGATATAATCCTCACCTGCAAGGGTGATACTCAGGTGGACGACCACCACAGTGCCGAGGATATAGGTATTGTACTTGGAAGAGCTTTTTCTGAAGCGTTAGGTGAAAAACGAGGAATTACCCGTTATGGTAATATAATTCTGCCTATGGACGAGGCACTTATCCTATGTGCCGCTGATATATCAGGCAGAAGCTGTCTTGTATATGATGTGAATTTTCCCACAGAGAAAATCGGCACCTTTGATACAGAGCTTATTGAGGAATTCTTCCTTGGTTTTGTTAGGAACTGCCCTATGAGTCTGCACATAAAAATGATGGCAGGAAGTAACTCTCACCACATTGCAGAGGGTGTTTTCAAGTCCGTCGCCCGTACACTCAGAGGCGCTGTAGCAGTTGACCCCTCACTGGCAGATGAAATCCCTTCTACAAAAGGAGTTCTCTGATGATTGGCATTATTGACTACGGAGTAGGTAACCTTTTTTCACTACGTTCTTCTTTTGAGGCTATTGGTGAAGATGTTTTTGTTTCCGGCAACATAGAAGAACTGAAAAAAGCCAAGGGGCTTATTCTCCCCGGGGTAGGTGCCTTTGGGGATGCTATAGATAAACTGAGAGCCACAGGGCTTGATGAGTTTGTAACAAAGTGGGCTGACTCCTCAAAACCTCTGATGGGTATATGCCTTGGAATGCAGTTGCTTTTTGAGAGAAGCTTTGAGTATGGAGAGCATACGGGACTTGGGCTTCTTAAGGGTGATGTGGTACCTATGGAGGGTGCTCTCCCCTGTGAGCTTAAAATCCCCCACATCGGATGGAATATGCTCCATATAACAAGGGAAAATCCTCTCTTTGAAAATATCAAGGAGAGCGACTGTGTGTACTTTGTACACTCCTTTTATGCGGTGGGCTGTGAGGAATCTCTCATAGCAACCACAGAATACGGAGAACATCTTACTGCTGCGGTAGCAAAAAACAATGTCTTCGGATGTCAGTTTCATCCCGAGAAAAGCGGTGCCGTGGGTATGGAGATACTCCGTTCTTTCAGCAGATTATGTAATTAAACTAACACTAACGAGGGTATTATGAATATTTTTCCTGCTATAGATTTATATGGTGGTAAGGCGGTACGCCTGTACAAAGGCGACTATGCCCAAATGACCGTATACAGCGACAATCCTTTAGAGGTTGCACATAAATTCGAAGGTATGGGAGCTACCTGTCTGCACCTTGTAGACCTTGAGGGTGCAAAAGACGGTGTCCCCGGTAATCTTGAGACAATCAAAAAGATTGTAAGTGAGACCAGCCTCTTTACTGAGGTTGGCGGTGGCATACGCAACATAGAGGTTGCAAAAATGTACATTGAAAGCGGAGTTGACCGCATTATACTGGGTACTGCTGCAGTTACTGACGAAGGCTTTCTTAGAGAAGCTGTATCCCTTTTCGGCGAAAAGGTTGCCGTTGGAGTTGACCTTAGGGACGGCTACGTTGCAATAAAGGGCTGGACGGAAAAATCTCAGGTTTCTGCTGATGAATTTATGAGCAAAATGGAAGCACTGGGTGTTAAAACCGTTATATGCACCGATATTTCCCGTGACGGAGCAATGCAGGGCAGTAACAATGAGCTATACAAAGCCCTGTCTGAAAAATACAATGTAAACCTTATTGCCTCAGGCGGTGTATCTACTATTGAGGATGTGAGAGTTCTTGCAGATATGGGGCTCTATGGTGCTATCATCGGCAAGGCATACTACATAGGTGCCATTGACCTTAAGGAAGCCTGTGAGGTGGCAAAGTGATTACTAAAAGAATCATCCCCTGTCTGGATGTTAAAAACGGCAGAGTTGTCAAGGGTGTAAACTTTGAGGGACTTTCGGATGTATCTTCCCCTGTGGAGCTTGGAAAGTTCTACAGCGATAATGGAGCCGATGAACTTGTTTTCTATGATATAACAGCCTCTGCCGAGGGCAGGGCACTATTCACCGACATACTCAAAGAGGTAGCAAGTACAATCTTCATTCCTCTGACGGTAGGTGGCGGTATAAACACCCTTGAGGACTTTGACAGAGTACTTAAATGCGGTGCTGACAAGGTTAGCGTTAACTCGGGTGCAATACGAAACCCTGAGCTTATCTCTCAGGCGGCTAAAAAATACGGCGACCAATGTGTGGTAATCTCGGCTGACGTCAAGCGTGTGGACGGCGTGTTCCGTGTATTCGCAAAAGGTGGCAGAGAAAACACCGGTATGGAAGCAATAAGCTGGATTGTGTCCTGTGTTAACCGTGGTGCAGGTGAAGTGGTACTTAACTCAATTGACACAGACGGTGTCAAGGGCGGATTTGACCTTGAGATGCTTGAGGCAGTTTCAAATGCCGTAAATGTGCCTGTTATTGCTTCGGGTGGTGCAGGTAAAATAGAGGACTTTGTGGAGCTTTTTCATACTCTGCCCAAGGTAGATGCAGGTCTTGCTGCTTCGATTTTCCACTTTGGAGAAGTTTCTATTCCTGAACTGAAGAAGGTTCTCAAAGAGAATAATATTAATGTGAGGTTATGATAATGCTCGATATAAATGCACTTAAATTTGATGATAAAGGACTAATTCCCGCTATTGTTACCGATGCTGATACTAACAAGGTTCTGACCCTTGCCTATATGAACCGAGAGAGTCTTGAGATTTCTATGGAGAAAGGACTCACCTGCTTCTATAGTCGAAGCCGTCAGGAGCTTTGGCTCAAAGGTGAAACCAGCGGAAACTATCAGCATATTGTATCAATTACTGCTGACTGCGACAACGACGCCCTTGTTGTCAAGGTAAGAAAGGACGGCCCTGCTTGTCACACAGGCAGTGACTCCTGTTTTACCAAACTTCTTTTTGAAGGAGAGGAAAGCGAAGGCTTCTCTCTGGAGGGACTTTACGCTCTGCTTATGGAAAGAAAGGAAAAGCTTCCCGAGGGCTCATATACCACCTATTTGTTCCAGAAGGGTATAGATAAAATCCTTAAGAAGGTCGGTGAGGAATGTACTGAGGTTATCATTGGCGGCAAAGCCGGTGATAAAGCTGAAACAGTATACGAAATTGCCGACCTCTGCTACCACGTAATGGTGCTTATGGCAGAGATGGGCATAAGCGTTGATGACATAAAGCAGGAACTTGCTTCTCGACATATTATTGACCACAAGGTAAAGCAGGAAAAAATGGTATGATTAAAACAAACTACCACACCCACACAGTAATGTGTGACGGCAAAGATACCGCCGAAGAACTGGTACTTGCTGCAATAGACAAGGGATTTTCTGTTCTCGGCTTTTCGGGTCACAGTCCCCTTGTGGATGCTGACTGGGGAATGAAAGAAGAAGAACTCCCCTTATACAAGCAGACTGTTAATTCTCTTAAAGAACAATACAAAGATAAAATCCAAATACTCTGCGGTATAGAGCATGACTTTTTCAGCACAAATTCTACTGAGGGTTATGACTATATTATAGGTTCTGTCCACTGCCTTGAGACCGGTGACGGATTCCTGCCTCTGGACGATACTGCGGATGTTCTGATAAATGGTATTGACAAGTACTTTGGAGGAGATAGTCTGAGCCTTGCAGAAAAGTATTTTGATACGGTTTGCAGACTGCCCGAGAAAACAGGGTGTCAGATTATAGGACATCTGGATTTGATTACAAAGTTTGACGAAAAGCATCATATCTTTGACACATCAGACCCAAGGTATTTTTTGGCGGCAAAGAAAGCTATAAAGAACCTTGCGTCACAGGATGTGCTCTTTGAGATTAACACAGGTGCTATGGGCAGAGGACTGCGGACTACCCCCTACCCTGCCAAGGATTTGCTCACAATTATCCGCCACGAGGGTGGCGAGATTGTACTAAACTCCGATTGCCACGACGCAAAGTATCTTGACTATGGTTTTGAGGAGAGTATCAAACTTGCAAAGGAATGCGGGTTCACAAGACTTGCTTATCTGAGTAAGGGTAGTATAAACTTCCAAAAAATTTAAGGCATAAGAAAAACCCGAGAGATTAAACTCTCGGGTTTTAATATTTGTTTTTAGATTAGTTTTCTGCAAGACCGTTGATGCTGTCTGTAACCTTTTCGTTCTCTTCAAAGATGTACTTAGAATCCTCCTTGGTAAGACCGGAAAGTTTAATAGTCTCATATGTTCCTTCTGATGTAGCACCGTCAACCTCTGTGAACTCTGTATCAAAAGCATAAACCTTCTCTTCGCCACGAGTCTGAATGTATGTGATGTATTCGGCAGATGTTGCTCTGTCCTCACCTACAACCAGATATGCACGACCTGTAGTGTCTTTGAATATGCAGATAGAGGGTGTAGCATCATCGGCTGTTGCCTTAGAGGTAATCTCTTCGTCAAGAAGTGTGGCAGCACCCATATCAAAGCCAACAACCAACTGCTTGTTTACATAATCCTTTGTGCCGTCTGCATAAGCTACATAAAGCTCGTACACACCGTCACCGGAGAAATCAAGAAGTCTGACAACTGCAACGCCTGTAAGGATATCACCCTCAAGCTTTGCCTCACCGTATTCGTCAACAAGGTTATTCACAGTCTTCTGGAAATAACCGGCTCTGTCCACATTGCCAATGTTGTAAACAATAGCACCCTTGGGAGTACAAGCCATCAGGGATACTACAAGAATCAAAGCCATAACAAGTGAAAAAAATCTTTTCATAATTAACTCTCCATTACTTTTAATAGTACAAGGAGTATTTTACTACATTTTAGGATATTTTGCAATAGGAAATAATAAGGCGACAAAGTTTTTTCTTTGACGCCTTATTTTGTGCTTATTCTACATCATAATTAAAGGTAAACTCCGAATCCTTATAATCACAGACAACCTGTTTTACATCTTTAAGCTCACCTGAGAGTATTTTCTCGGACAGGATATCCTCCAGTCTGGTGGTGATTATTCGTCTGAGGGGTCTTGCACCATAAGAGCTGTCAAAGCCTTCTTTGGCAAGTTGCCTCAAAGCCTCATCGGTAACAAAAAGCTCTGTGCCGAGGGCTTTCATTCTGGATTTGAGTCCCTCAATCATAAGCTTTGCTATCTGCTCTGTGTCCTCCTCTGTTAGCTTGTGGAAGACGATTATATCATCTATTCGATTGAGAAACTCCGGACGGAATGTCTTTTTTAGCTCAGACATAACCGCATCCTTAATACTGCCGTTTTCACAATCCTTGCTACCTGTAAAGCCCAAAGAGGTATGCTTGTCGGTAATCAGTCGGGCTCCTACGTTGGATGTCATAATAATTATAGTATTGCGGAAGTTTACTGTCCGACCCTGTGAATCGGTCAGTCTGCCGTCCTCTAAAATCTGCAGGAGCATATTGTATACATCGGGGTGAGCCTTCTCTATCTCGTCAAAAAGGATGACACTATAGGGCTTACGCCTTACCTGTTCTGTCAGCTGACCGCCCTCATCGTAGCCCACATAACCGGGAGGTGAGCCGATAAGCTTGGATACTGTGTGTTTCTCCATATATTCGCTCATATCAAGACGAAGCATCGCACTCTCATCGCCGAACATTGCCTGAGCAAGTGCCTTAGAAAGCTCGGTTTTGCCCACACCTGTGGGTCCTGAAAATATGAAGGTACCTATAGGACGACGCTGGTCCCTGAGTCCTGAGCTGCTGCGACGAACTGCCCTTGATACTGCAGACACCGCCTCATTTTGTCCTATGACTCTGCGGTGAAGCTCCTCTTCAAGACAGAGAAGTCTGTCTGACTCCTGTCGAGTTAGCTCCCTGACAGGCACACCGGACCACTTGGACACTACCTCAGCAATGTCTTCACGGTTAACTACGGGATGGTTTTTGGTGGATGAGTCCTGCCAATTTTCCTTTTCATTTTTGAGATTGTCCTTAAGAGTTTTTATTTCGTCTCTGATTTTGGCGGCAGACTCAAAATTCTGACTGCTGACTGCCTCAGACAAATCCTTCTCTTTATTCTCGATTATCTGCTGAAGTTCTCGAATGTTATCGGGAACCTTTCGGGAAGCAAGACGAACCTTTGAAGCAGCCTCGTCAATCAAATCTATTGCCTTATCAGGGAGATATCGGTCTGCAATATATCTTACAGACAGTTCCACGGCTGACTCCAACGCCTCGTCGGTAATAGTTACCTTGTGGTGGGCTTCGTACTTATCGCGGATGCCCTTAAGAATTTCTACGGACTCCTCAGAGGTGGGCTCCTCCACCATTACACTTTGGAACCGTCTTTCCAAAGCAGCATCTTTTTCGATATATTTTCTATATTCCTCTATGGTTGTGGCACCGATAATCTGAAACTCTCCTTTTGCAAGAGAGGGCTTGAGTATATTGGCGGCATCGGCTGAGCCCTCGGCAGAACCTGCACCCACAATGGTATGAAGCTCATCTATAAAGAGGATGACATCCTTAGAGGCTCTGAGCTCATCAATGACACTTTTAATTCTTTCCTCAAAGTCACCACGGTACTTGGTACCTGCAATCATACCTGTCAGATTGAGGCTGACTACACGCTTATCCATAAGCAGCTCGGGAATCTCACCCTGTGAGATTTTGAGCGCCAGTCCCTCTGCTACCGCAGTTTTACCGACACCGGGCTCACCGATAAGCACAGGGTTGTTCTTTGTTCTTCGGCAAAGAATCTGAATAACACGCTCTATCTCCTCAGCTCTGCCGATTACAGGGTCTATCTCGCCCTTCTTTGCGGCTTCGGTCAAATCTCTGCCGTAGGTATCCAGAGTCTTTGTGTTGGACTTGTGGGGCTTTACATCAGGAGAAGACTCTATAGAGGCAGTCTCTTCTGCACTGCCGATACTCGCCCTCAGGGCAGTCAGTACCGTTGCAGGATTTACTCCTGATTCTGTGAGAAATCTTACGGCATAGCTCTCTTTCTCGGATAGAAGGGCTATAAGCAGATGCTCTGTTCCCACAAAATTGTGTCCTATACGGGCAGACACCATAACAGCACTCTGGACCACTCTCTTTGTCCGAGGAGTAAAGTCATCAGGTGACAGGGACATCTGCTCACCAATGCCAACTGTAGATGTAATCCTGCTGCTGAAGGCATCAGAGTCAATTCCGCACTCCTTAAGGACTGTGGCGGCAACACCGCTACCCTCCTTAATGAGGCCTAAGAGCAGATGCTCTGTACCTACATAGGTGTGTCCCATTTTTCCTGCTTCTGATATAGCTATATTCAAAGCAGTTACGGCTTTTTGTGTGAATCCTTTGAAATTGTACATACTTCATTCCTCCCAAAAATACAAACTTAAACCTATTTTCATATACACGAAGTGCATCACTCCGTAGGATGTAACAATTCAAATATTCAGATTATTTTGTTTTATTTTTATCTCAGAGTTTTCTTTATGAGCTTTGCTCGGGCTTCGTCACGCTCCTGAGGAGATAGTTTTCTACCCTCTGATTTCATAAGACTTGCAGGTTGAATCAAAAGCATAAGTGAGTCAACTGTATCAACGCTCACATCCTCTATAAGCCCTTCGGTTATGCCCATTCTCACGTTGGAGAGAAGCTTCATGGCTTCTGAGTGAGTTATGAGTCGGGCTGTCAGCAGGATGCCCATACTACGGCTTATTCTGTCCTGATACTCCATACTTTCCATAAGTCCTGCTCGGGTCTGGAGTTCAGAATGCTGAAGCTGAGAGCTGATGTTTTCCAGGTTCTCGATAGCAGACTGTTCGCTGATGCCGAGAGTCACCTGATTACTTATCTGATAAAGTGCACCTGTGGGCTCACTACCCTCACCATAGGCACCTCGGATTGTAAATCCAAGCTTTAAGAGATTACCTGATATACGAGATATGGTGCGACTTTCTTTGAGTCCGCAGAGGTGCATCATCACAGAGGCTCTCATACCTGTGCCAAGATTTGTAGGACATTGAGTAAGGTAGCCAAGCTTATTATCAAAAGCAAAGTCCAGATACTGTGAAAGCTCTGTATCTATTCGGTCAGCTAACTGATAAACCTCGGTGAGGTTACCGCCTTCCTTTATAACCTGAATACGGAGGTGGTCCTCCTCGTTAATCATAATGCTGATGCTCTCGTCCTCTGTAACGCAGAGAGCCTTGCCCTTGGGATTTCCTGCAAACTCGGGACTTATCAAGTGCCTTTCTACCATGGACACAAGCTCAAGCTCTCCTAAATCCTCCAAGGAAACAAACAGAAACTTTTCGCTAAGCTTTGCTACTGCTTCCTTTACCTTGTCGATAACCTGCTGACGCCCTGCATCGTCCATTCTGTCGGGAAAGGGAAACTCCCTTAGGTTACGAGCCAGACGAACTCGGGATGATATAATTACGTTGTTATTCATCTCAGTTACCCTCCAAATTCTTGATTTTGTCACGAAGTTCTGCGGCGTATTCGAAGTTTTGCTCATCAATAGCCTTTTTGAGTTCCGCTTTGAGAGTATCAAGTTCTGATACCTGTGGCTCCTCTTTACTTTGCTCAGAAGAGGTTACTCCCTTGGGAATTTTTCCGACGTGTTGGGTGTTGCCGTGAATACGGCTGAGAGAGGGCGTTAGCTCTGAGATAAAAATCTCGTAGCACTTGGCACAGCCTACCTTACCTGTGTTGCGGATATCACCATAGGTGCTGCCGCAAAGCGGACATCGGGTTGCTCCCGAACGTGCAGGAAGTGCCGCACCGAAAAGTCCCGATAGAATTCCTCCGAACATATCGGGCATAGTGCTGTCAAACACATTGTCAAAGCCCATTTCGTGAGCACAGTCGGCACAGAGCATATACTCCTCGTACTGACCGTTTATAACTCGCTTTACCTGTGTTGTTGCGTTTTTTGTCTTACATTTCTGACATTTCATATACATATCCTCCTTTATTACTCTACAAGAGATAAAAGCATATTCTTGACTATAGATGCACGGAGTGAGTCCCTCTGAGCAGGTATCAGCCCATAAAGGGTTCTGTCCGCGGCGGCGTATCTTATGAGGGATGCTGCCTCATTACTGATTATTGACTGCTCTTTCAGGTTGTTAATCATAACCTGACAGGAAATATTATCAAGGCTTGAGCCTATGGAGTTAATTATATGCATAAGCGCAGTGGATTTATCAGTATGGATTCTGCTGATACGGATGTAACCGCCACCGCCTCTGCGACTCTCCACAATGAATCCCTGCTCGGGAGTAAATCTGGAGCTTATTACATAGTTAATCTGGCTGGGAACACATCCGAAACGCTCTGCAAGTTCGTTACGTTTAATCTGTGCATCTCCCTCTTCCTCCAGCATCTGAAGTATATATCCTGTTAAAACATCGCTTAGCCTCATAAAATCACCTCTGTGATTATTTTGTCAGATTGGTTTGACCTTTTCTGACCTTGATTAAATTCTACACCTATAGTCAGAGAAAGTCAAAGTCAGAGAAAGTCAAACTCCGCCGTGAAATATTATACACGACGGAGTTTTCTTTGATTTTCTTTAGTTTTCTTGATTTTTCTCGTATTTTCTTAAAATCAATCTGTCATAAGATTGCAAATCATATTGGTAAGGTCAACAGGATTTTCTATCTCCAGACCGCTAATCTGACGTGCCTGAGCATAGAGAATCTTAGTATAAAGAGCGAGTTTGTCTTTGTCCTCGTTATAAAGAGTGGTGAGGGTCTCGCGGAGCTTGTGATTAAGGTTAATCTCCAGAGCCATATCTGCATGGGCAAAAGCCTCGTTACCGGGCATACGGCTGAGAATACGAGCCATCTCGGCAGAAATGTAGCCCTCGCTGGAAAGGGACACAGGATGCTCACCTAAAGAGGAGCTGAAACGGACTGCCTTAACTTCATCCTTAAGTATTTCCTGCATAGCGGTAAGCATTTCGCTATTCTCTTCGTTTGCCTTGTTGAGGGCAGTCTTCTCCTCCTCTGTAGAAAGGTCAAGGTCACCGGAGGTAACATTCTTGAAGGATTTGTCGCAGTAAGTATTGATAGCACCCAGAGCGAACTCATCGATATCGTCAGAAAGCAAAAGTACATCGTAGCCTTTCTCTACAACTGCCTGTGTGCGGGGAAGCTTTGATGCAAGTTCCGCAGTCTCTGCAAAAGCATAGTAGACGGTACTCTGGCTCTCGGGCATAGCCTCTACATACTCCTTGAGGGTTATATATCTATCGGAGGAGGTGCTGCGGAATACAAGCAAATCCTGAAGCACATCCTTGTGCATACCGTAGTCACTGTATACGCCGTACTTAAGCTGTGCACCAAAGGACTTGAAGAACTCCTCGTACTGCTCTCTATCCTCCTTCTGCATTTTGATAAGCTCTGACTTAATCTTCTTCTCGATACTTCTGGCAATAGTGCGAACCTGATGATTCTGCTGAAGTGTCTCACGGGAAATATTGAGGGTGAAGTCGGAGCTGTCTATGATACCACGGACAAAGTTGAAGTAATCGGGAAGCAAATCTGAACACTTCTCCATTATCATTACACCGTCGCTGTAAAGCTGGAGTCCCTTTTCGTACTCCTTGGAATAATAATCGTAAGGAGCGTTCTTTGGGATAAAGAGAAGCATCTCGTACTCTACTGAGCCTTCCATTCTGGAATGGATAGTGCGAAGAGGTGCGACTGTGTCGTAGAAATGACCCTTGTAAAACTCTGCATATTCCTCATCGGTTACGTCCGAAGACTTTCTGTGCCAGATAGGAACCATACTGTTGAGGGTGCAGTTTTCTACTACTGTTTCGTATTCAGGTGGTGTATCCTCGCCCTCGGGCTGAGCCTTGGGCACTGTGGTCTCTACATCCATACGAATGGGATAGCGGATATAGTCGGAATACTTTCTGATAAGAGATTGGATTTTGTAGCTCTGTAAAAACTCGCTATAATTCTCGGTATCGGTATCTTCCTTGAGATACATTGTAATCTCTGTACCTACTGTGTCCTTGCTACAGTCTGTAATAGTATAGCCGTCAACACCTGAGGACTCCCACACAAAAGCGCAGTCGCTGCCCAAAGCCTTGGTAGCAACGGAAATTTTAGAAGAAACCATAAATGCAGAGTAAAAACCTACGCCGAACTGTCCGATAATACTGATATTATCATCCTGATTGTCAGACTTAAACTCGCCTGAGTCGGAGTGTGCAATTGTACCTAAGTTCTGCTCCAAGTCCTCCTCTGTCATACCACAGCCGTTATCAGAGACAACGATTGTTCTTGCCTCTTTATTAAGCTCTATGGTAATGGCATACTCATCTTTGGGAAGTCCCAGAGCAGAGTCAGTCAGAGAACGGAAGTAACGCTTATCAATGGCATCACTTGCATTGGAAATAAGTTCTCTAAGAAAAATATCTTTATTTGTATAAACCGAATTTATCATCATATCAAGCATTTTCTTTGATTCGGTCTTAAACTGTTTCTTTCTCATATTTAACCTCCTGGGGTAAAATTTTACAACACACCTATTTTATTCCTACACAAAATTAAAGTCAAGATATCACAGAAAAGTTAAATCAATGTTCATAATTGCAAAATAAATGGCTGAGCACCTAAGAAGTACTCAGCCGATAAAAATTATTTTGCGGCAAGATATGTGATTGCTTCCTTATATCCATCGAAGCCTTTGCCTGTGATTACCTTTTCTGCATAGAGAGAGACAAAGGAAAAATGCCTGAACTCTTCTCTCTCGGAAACCTCTGACAGATGCACTTCAACTGTAGGGATATTCACAGATTTTAGGGCATCAAGAATTGCCACGCTTGTGTGAGTATATGCTGCAGGATTAATTACTATACCGTCGAAATTACCGTAGCACTCCTGTATACAGGTGACGATATCGCCCTCGCTGTTGCTCTGGAACATTTCAAACTCAACCTTCTGTTTTTTGCAGACATCTGCTACGAAAAGTTCCAGATCCCTGTAGCTTTCGTTACCATATATGCCCGGCTCACGGATGCCCAACATATTCAGATTGGGGCCGTTGATTACCTTAATTTTCATATAACATTCTCCTCGAAGAGTTTAATTATACGCTCTGCAACAAGTTGTGCATCTGTGTTACCGTCCACCGATACATCAGAGAATGCCTTATACATAGGCTCTCTCTTGTTAAAAAGTTGTGGCAAATCAGAGGACAGAGGTCTGTCATCGGTAGCAAGTAAAGACAAGTCTCTCTCTATATATACTACCACGCCATTTTGTCTGAGGAGGTCTCTGTTCTCGGGAACAGTTACTGCACCGCCACCTGTGGCGATAACCTTACCGCTTTCCTTACAGATATCCATAAGCACCTGAGTTTCAATTAAGCGAAAAGCTCGTTCACCGTATTCACGGATAATCTCAGAGGGGGCTCTGCCTGTGCGGGATTTTATCTCCTCATCCGAGTCCACCAAGGGACGGCAAAGCTTATCGGAGAGTATTGTACCCACAGTAGTTTTGCCACATCCGGGCATTCCGACCAAAACTATATTCTCGGTAGTAAGGGCTACCTGCGAACGAATATCCTCAATTACCTCATCGGAAATTGCGGAGCCGGTGAAAAGTTCACAGGCTCTCTTTGCCTGTGCCACAAGCATACTAAGTCCGTTCTCACAGGGGATGCCCAGATGCTCTGCCTGAAGCAAAAGTGCTGTTCGGGCAGGATTATATATCAGGTCGCAGACACCCCTTAAACTCGGGAATTTGCTTAAATCCACCAGAGATGCACCCGTATTAGGGTACATTCCCACAGGGGTGGCATTAACAATTAAGACTGCATCTGTATGAAGGGGAAGCTCAGAATAATCCTTAGCACCGCTTCCCTGTACATCAAATACTATTACCTCTGCACCCTGCTCCTTAAGGACCACCTGTATGGTTTTGGATGCTCCGCCGTTGCCGAGAACAAGAGCTTTTCCGCCTTTAAGGTCAATAGAGAGTTTACTGAGCATATATGCAAATCCGTAGTAATCTGTATTATCACCGTGGAGGGTGCCGTCGGGACGTCTGATAACTGTATTGACCGCACCGATATTCCGGGCTGCTGAGGAGAGTGAATGGCAGTATTTCATTATCTCCTGCTTGTAGGGGATTGTTACATTGTAGCCGCAAAGCCCTGAGGAGGAAACCCAATCGCCTAAGCTTTCTCTCTTAACCTCATGCAAATTATAGTTATAGTCTGCAAGTTTTGAGTGAATCACAGGAGAAAAGCTGTGACCCAGGTGCTCTCCCAATAAGCCGTAGTGTTTACCGCTAAAGCCGTTAATAAAATTCATCAATCACACCAACTCTGTGTAGCTTCCGAGGTATTCAAAGTCATCTGTCTCTGCATCCAGCTCACAAAGAAGTGTAGATAGTACAGGGGAATACACACTCTCGGAAACATCGAAATAGAACATAAACTCAAAGTCAGAGCCCGGTAAGGGACGGCTTTCCAGCTTAACAAGGTTAATGCCGGAGGCAAAGAACTTAGCAAGAATATGATAAAGTGAACCGGGTCTATGAGGAAGGGTCAACTTCATACTTGTACGGTCTGCGCCGGGATATACCTCAAGCTGCTTGGAGATACAGATAAACCTTGTATCATTGGAGGCATTATCGCGGATGTTACGCTTGACAACATTGAGACCGTAAAGTGCCGCACAATCAGGAGAAGCTATAACTGCTACATCCTTTCTACCGCTTTCAGCAATTTCCTTGGCGGCAGCGGCTGTGTTCTTATATGGTACAACCTTAATATTCTTATGCTCGGAAAGGAACTGTGAGCACTGGTCGATAGCCTGTTCGTGAGACCATATCTCTTTAATCTCGCTGAGGCTTGTAGCCTTGGAGAGAAGCTCGTGATTAACACGACAACGAACGCTTCGTACTATGTAGAAATTGTACTGAGACATAAGGTCGTATACCATACTAACGGAACCTGCGGTGGAGTTCTCAAGAGGTAAGATACCATAACGGCAAAGTCCTGAGTCTACTGCCTTGAAAACAGCCTCAAAACTACCCATATACATAATCTGAGGAAGCTTGAAGATTTTCTCACAGGCATGTTGAGAGTATGCACCCTCTGTACCCTGACAGGCAACTACTGCTCTCTCGGGGAAAAGCTGAGGAGTACTGCTGAGTGCTGTGCTTATAGTATCGGCAAGTTGCTTATCCTTATTAAGTACACGGCTCTGGTATGCACGGCTGACGTTGGTAAGGGTTGAGAACAGAACTCTTGTGTAAAGCTCTACGTCCTCCTTGGAACGCTCGGCAGCTTTAGCGATAAGCTGACGCTCACGCTCACCGTCATACAGAGGTGCACCGCTTTCCATCTTGTACTCTGCTACCTTGCGGACAACATCCATACGCTTACTGAAAAGTTCGACTAATTCCTCATCAATTCTGTCAATTTCCTGTCTGTAATTTTCAATACTCATTTATATCAACTCCTATTAAGTTAAGATTAAGCCTTATAATATAAAACCGTCTGCATTTACAAGTGCTATGGCAACTGCAGCCTCAATAACCGCCGCCGCTCTGGGCACTATGCAGGGGTCGTGTCTGCCTTTGATTACAAGCTGTGCCTCTTCCCCTGTGGAAAGGTCTACGCTTTTCTGAGACTTTGAGATAGAGGGTGTTGGCTTGAACGCCGCCTTTAAGGTCAGAGGCATTCCCGAGGATATACCGCCAAGGATTCCACCGCAGTTATTGGTCTCGGTAACTACCCTACCCTTACTGTCTACTGTAAAGTTATCGTTGGCCTCGCTTCCGCACATAGAAGCAAACTCAAAGCCTTTGCCAAACTCCAGTCCCTTTACTGCAGGGACAGAGAACACAGTCTGAGCAATTTTTGCTTCAAGTCCGCCGAAGAAGTCACTTCCAAGACCTGCAGGTAAGCCATAGACGGCACATTCAATCTCTCCTCCAACTGAGTCACCCTCAGCCTTTTTGTTGAGAATCTCCTGTGTCATAGCAACCTTAACACTTTCGTTTATAACAGGGAATGCCGACTCTTTGAGTTGGAGGCTGAGCTGAGTATCCTCCCTGAGGTTATCAAGAGAATCGTCAACTGCGTTGCCTATTCTGAGAACATGAGAGACAACGGAAATGCCTTTAGCTTTAAGAAGCTCCAGACAAATATATCCTGCGGCACAGATACAGGCTGTGAGCCTACCCGAAAACTGTCCGCCACCGCGGATATCGTTGTTGCCGCCGTATTTGATATATGCAGCATAATCCGAATGTGAAGGTCTCGGTACTACAGCTACATTTGAGTAATCCGAGGAACGGGTATCGGAATTTTCTATCATCATACATATTGGTGCACCACAGGTTACACCGTTTACCACACCGGATTTCAGGAGTACCTTGTCCCCCTCCCTTCGGGTGGTAGAAAGGTCGCCCTTTGCCCTACGTCTGTCCATAAATGTGCTGAGGGCTTCTTCGTCAATCTTCATTCCCGCAGGGACACCGTCTATTATAACGCCTATCGCCTGAGCGTGAGACTGTCCGAACAGGGTAACTTTTATTCTGTTGCCAAAGGTTGCCGACATAATTAATCCTCCAATCGAACCTTAGCGCCTAAGCTTATAAGGTCGCTGAAAAAATCGGGATAAGATTTACTGACAGAACCTGCATCAATGATTGTGACAGGCTCTGTACATATAAGGGACGAAATGGCCGCAGACATTGCAATACGATGGTCTCTTGAAGCATTGACTGTACCGCCTCTGAGAGAGCCTGTACCCTCAATTACCATAGTGTCCCCTTCATCACGGGCACTTCCGCCAAGGGCGTTTATCATATCTGTGACTGTTTTAACACGGTCACTCTCTTTAAGTCTGAGCCTTTGTATTCCTCTGATTTTTGTTGTCCCCTGTGAGGCTGCTGCAATTACGGACAACACAGGCACAGCGTCGGGGATATCCCGTGCATCTATATCTATGCCGTAAAGGGCACCGCCCTCGCAGGAGACGGTGTCTTTCTGTGCATTGATTTTCGCACCAAAACTCTCAAGGACAGAGATGATTTTTCTATCTCCCTGGGGAGAGTTAATATCAAGTCCGCGAACCTGCAAATCTGCACCCAAGGCACCTGCTCCAAGCCAGAAGCACCCATTGGACCAATCCCCCTCAACCTCGGTATTTTGAAGGTCATATCTGCCGCTGACAATATAGGTTCTGTCACTTGAGTCCACCTGAACATCTGCTTCTCTGAGAGCACAGGCAGTTAGCTCTACATAGGGCTTGGACTCAAAATCACCCTCCACGGTAACTGTACCGCCACCGCAAAGAGGTAACATAAGCAACAGTCCGCTTATAAACTGAGAGCTGACATCTCCTCGGATTCTATAATCCCTGAGGAACGCCCTGCCACTTTGAATTATACGATTATCGTTGTCTCTTGTAAAGACTATTCCGTGTTCTGTCAGAACATCTGTAAGAGGCTTCAAAGGACGGCTGAAGAGCCTGTCGGAGCCTTTGAAGTTAACGCTGAGACCTATTCCTGCGGCAATACATATCATAAGTCTCAGAGTTGTGCCGCTTTCTCTGCAATCCAGAGTTACAAACTGACCCGGATGTGCAGTAATTTTGGGCACTATGTAGTAGTTTCCTATTTTATTTATCTTGCTTCCCATTGCCCTAAGACAGTCAATGGTTGCATCTATATCCTCAGAGGATTCGTTACATCTAACCCGTGTGTAACCCTCTGACATTGCGGCACAGATAAGTAACCTGTGAGCCATTGACTTGGAGGCAATGGCATCTATGGTACCCTTAAGTGTACCGGGGTAAACGGTAGCCTTCATATTACTCCCCCTTACCCTTTGCTATAATCCGAGTTAAATACTCTGTGGGAGCCTTGTGAAGATAACAATCCCCCATACCTCTGACCATAACCAGAGATATCTCACCGCCCTCACGCTTTTTGTCAGCAAGAGAGGAGTCAAACAGGGTATCCTCGTCCAGAATGGTATCTGTGGGAAGTTTATATTTTCTGCACATAGCTTCTATGAGCTTTACTGTATCCAATGAGCAAATATCAAGCTTGTGACAGGCTCTTGACATAATGCACATTCCTGCTGCCACTGCACTGCCGTGAGGTACAGAGAAATGGCTGGAGCGTTCTATAGCGTGGCCTACTGTATGACCGAGATTGAGAAACTGCCTGTCTCCTCTGTCAAACTCGTCAGCACATACATAGTCACGCTTAATGCTAACACATTCCTCGATTATTTCATCCAGCAAAGACTCAATATCATCCGTATTAATAAGGTCAACAAGTTTGCCGGAGCGAAGAACGGCGTACTTGATTACCTCTGCCATACCATTGGAAAACTCCGCCTCAGGCAAGGTGGAAAGCACCGTACTGTCACAAAGCACCGCAGAAGGCTGATAGAAAGCTCCGAACATATTCTTGCCCTTGCTGAGGTTTACGGCTGTCTTACCTCCGACGGAGGAATCTACCATAGCAAGTAAAGAGGTAGGAAGTTGCAACACCTTGATGCCTCGCTGATAAAGAGCACCGCAAAGTCCTGCCATATCGGTAATTACTCCACCACCCAAAGCTACAATCAAATCGCTTCGGGTCAGCCCTGCATCAATAAGAAAATCTGCAGCCTTCACAAGATTCTCGGGATTTTTCTCCTGCTCACCTGCAGGTATCACAAATACCGAGGTCTCAAAGCCGTTACTTACAAGGCTGCTTTTAACCCTATCTGCGTACAGGGGGGCAACATTGGAGTCGGATATAACAACAGCTCCCCTGCCCTTACAAATATCTGCGGCAAATTCGCCGACCCTGTCTATAAGTCCCTTTTCTATATATACATTATAATTCTCGGAAGCGTTTATGTTGACTACTCTCATTCTTCTGCTTCCTCCTTTGCTTTTTTGCCCTCTATGAGAAGTTGCCTCAGAGCTTCGCTGTCTCCCTTTTCCATAGCATCTGCATACTCTGAAAGGCTTGAGATGATACCTCTGAGTTCCCTTACAAGATTGTCCCTGTTGTCCATAAAAAGCTCTGTCCACATATTTTCGTTAAGATATGCAACTCGGGTCAAATCCCTGTAGCTTCCTGCTGAAATCCCTTTGTGGGATTTGGCACAGGGGCTTTTAACATATGCGTTTGATACAACGTGGGCAAGTTGAGAGGTATAGGCAATAAGCTCGTCGTGACGCTCGGGAGTCATTACGGACACTCTGGAGAATCCCACGGCAATTACCGCCTCACGGGCTCTGGCTATATTCTCTATATCCTCTCCGTGACAGGGCACAAGCACAAAACATGCATTGTGAAACATTGTATCCTTGGAATTTTTGATACCGCTAAACTGAGTACCGGCCATAGGATGACCGCCTATAAAGCAAAAGTTATGCTCCTTTGCTAACTGAAAGCAAGGAGTACAGACACTACGCTTGACACCTGCACAATCTATAACGAGGGATTTTTCCTTGAAGTTCTCTGCGTGGGAGGTAACATACTCTACACAATCAGCAGGATACAGACACAAAAATATCACATCGCATTGAGGAATAGTATCCTCACCCAGTACCCCGTCAATAACGCCCGAAAGCATAGCGTACTCGGTAACGCTTTTGTCCAGGTCGTAGCCAAAGACCTTAGCATCTGTTTTTTTCTTTGCGGACTTTGCCATAGAGGCACCGATGAGTCCTAATCCTACTATGCCGATTTTGAGCATTAATAACACTCCCGAAAGTTAACTTTTACAAACTAAGAATTAATTAAGCGGTTACAACCTTGCGAATCTCCTCAACCTTGGAGGAAAGTGTTTCGAACTGGTCGAAGGTAAGTGACTGAGCACCGTCACACAGTGCGTGTTTGGGGTCGTTATGTACCTCAATGATAAGACCGTCTGTTCCACAGGCTGTGGCAGCATAAGCAAGAGGTGCCACCATACGGGCATGACCACAGGCATGAGATGGGTCGATAATTACAGGCAGATGAGTCATCTCCTTAAGAGAAGGCACCGCAGAAATATCCAAGGTGTTTCTGGTATATGTTTCGAAGGTACGTATACCTCTCTCGCACAGGATAACGTTCTCGTTGCCACCTGCCATAATGTACTCGGCACTCATCAGAAGCTCCTTGAGAGTGTTGGCAAGGCCTCGTTTGAGAAGGATAGGTTTATTTGTTCTGCCTAACTCCTTCAGAAGCTCGAAGTTCTGCATATTACGGGCACCAACCTGAATAAGGTCAACGTTCTCAAACAGAGGCAGGTGGTTAGCATTCATAATCTCGCTAACTATGGGAAGACCTGTAACCTCCTTAGCCTTAAGGAGGAGGTCTATGCCGTCAGCCTTAAGACCCTGAAAATCATAGGGAGAGGTACGGGGCTTGAAAGCACCGCCACGAAGGATGTTGGCTCCTGCAGCCTTGACACGCTGAGCCACAAGAATAATCTGCTCCTCGCTCTCAACAGAGCAGGGACCTGCAATCATTGCAAAATGTCCCTTACCTATCTTAACACCTGATACATCCACAACGGAATCATCAGGAAAAAACTTGCGGTTAGCCTTTTTGTAGGGCTCGGAAATGCGACGTACACTCTCAACAATCTCCAGCCCCTCAAGCAAATCCATATCCACACGGCTGGTATCACCGATAAGGCCCAGAACCGTATGCATATCACCATCGGAAACGTGAACCTTGAGTCCCATTCCCTCCAGCCAATTAATAAGGTTTTCCTGCTGGAGCTTTTCAACTCCGTTTTTAAGTACTGCTATCATAGTTATGCCTCCATTTACAAATGTCAGAGAAAAATAAAAAACACCGCAGTGATTATTCACTGCGGTGACATTATCGGTATCCGAAAGTCATCAAGAAAAAAATTGCAGCTCAAATCACTTCTACTATTTAGTCCTGGCTAAAAAAGTAAAAGTAAAAGTAATATGCTGCAAAATAATTTCTGTTCATAACTTTTGTTCTCCCAAAATTTTTACTTATTTTATCATACTGAAAAATGATTGTCAATAAATATAAGAATATTTCTCATAAAAATCATATAAAACCCTCATATTTATTACACATCTCTATTTTCAGAATGAATTAATATGCAAATATACGAGATAAATATTCATAATAGTTTTGGTGTATAACATCATTGCTCTACAAAAAACCGCAGAAGCGGTTTTAACGATTCTTTATTTTCAAAACTTCTCTCGCTATTCGTCAAATAAATATTTTCTAAATTTTGTTAATTTTTTGCCACTATAAAAAAATCTTTATAATGTGACATTATATTGCAGAGTGTTTCCTTGTGTGATGGAAGATTAAGGATACAACAAAAAATCAGCGTAAAAACTGCGGATTGTTATCTTATTTGTGCTTGTTGATAAGAGCTTTGATATCTGCCAAAAGCTCTGCATCTTTGCTTCTGATAGGCTGTGATTGTTTCAAATCGAGAAGATATGCAGGGTCAAGCTTCAGTATCTCGCAAATCCTTTTGAGCTGTAGTAAATTAGGCTCCTGAACCCCTCTTTCTATCTTAGAATAATTCGATTGATTCATAGGAATAAGTTTTGCGATTTCGGTCTGGGATATATCCAAATCTTCGCGGACGTTTTTAATTTTTTCTCCGAAATTCATAGGTATCAGCCTCCATAATATGAATATAGCATTACTAACTTAAATTCTTGACAAATAGTTACGAACAAACTATAATGATGTGGATTAGTTAATAATTAACTATATGTGATGTTCCTTTGTGTTTACATTACATATAAATCAAATGAGGGAGTTATAGTTTATGAAATCGGATAATTTACAAGTGGCACATAATAGCATATCTGCAGATTATGATTGCAGTGTTTTTGAGTTTTTATACAGAAGAAATAAAGAATACGGGGATTTTCCCTCCTTGGAATATTACGGAAAAACTATCTCATATTTACGGATGCTTTCAAAAATTGACAAATTGGCAAATGTCCTGAAATCCGCAGGAGTTAAAAAGGGTGATGTGGTAGTTGTGTCACTACCTGCAATTCCTGAAGCGGTTTACCTGTTTTATGCAATAAACAAAATTGGAGCGATATTTTGCGGAATGGATTGCAGAAGCTCTGCAGAGGAAATAGAGATTACTGTAAACTCTGTCCGCCCAAAAATATGTTTTATAGCTGATTTTCATCTTAAAGAGTTCAGAGGTTGTAGCAGCGTTCCTTTGGTGTATATCCGCAGTACAGAGACCATAGGAGGAGTCACCAGAGCAGGAGGCTTTTTTGCAGACTTCTTTACAGGACGTACGTTTCAAAAAATCAGAATGGATAATGTGTACACCTACAGAGAGTTCATATCTCAGAACAGCAATACGAAAACATCGTTAACCGAGTCGGTAAGCGGTGATGACATTTGTGCCTATTTTTATACAAGCGGTACAACATATGGCAGAAAGTGTGTTATGCTAACAAATAAGAATATCAATTCTGCAATTTTACAGCATTCCAACGACGCACAGGTGGATATTAAGAGAAAAGACACATTCAGTAATATTATGCCTCTATTTACCTGTTACGGCATAACACTCGGAACTCACCTGCCTTTGTGTTTGGGACTTAAGGTTAATCTTGTCCCCTTGTTCAATCCTAAGAATATGAAAAAACTGATTGTCGAGTCCAGAAGTAATTTTATTATTACTGTTCCTGCACATTGGGAATATTTTGTTAAGGATAGCTTTGCAGGTTGTGACCTGTCGCATTTCAAGGCTGCTATTGTTGGCGGTGATATGGTTGAGCCTGAATACGAGAACAAGATAAGGGATATTATGAAAAAATGCGGCAGTGAGGGGCGTTTTATGATAGGCTATGGTCTGACAGAAACAGCATCCACGGCTATTACTCCTCCCGTGGTCACTCCTCAAGGAAGTGTAGGTAAGGCAATGTCTCTTACAGAAGTAAGGATATTTTCAATCGAAACAGGAGAAGAGTCTGCCTGTATGGAACAAGGAGAAATCTGCATTTCAGGCCCCAGTGTGTGTAAGGGATATCTGAATGATAAAGAAGCAACCGATAATCTGCTGATAAAGCATAAAGACGGAAAGGTCTGGCTCCATAGCGGTGATATAGGATATATGGATGCAGAGGGTTATGTATTCTTTTGTGAAAGAATCAAAAGAATGTATGTAAGGTTTGACGGTACCAAGGTTTCTCCTTATTCTATAGAACAGGTGATAAAACAGTGCCCTGTAGTTTCACGCTGTCTGGTTCTTGCTGTAAATGACAGAAATCATACTCACGGAAAATGTGCCAAAGCAATCATAGTACTGAAAAACACCGATGATATTCAAAGTGCAAAGCATATTTGCAAAAAATACATTGCCCAGAATTTGCCGGAATTTATGCATCCCGAAGAAATTGTTTTTGTTGATAGATTACCTGTTACAAAAAACGGCAAGGTGGACTATTTTGCAGAAAACTGATTGTCTCCTTAATACGACACCAACAATGAAACCGCAGCGTAAAAACTGCGGTTTCATTTTATCTGTATATGATTTTTTAGTCTTTGTATTTTTCTGAAAGCTCAAGTCTGCCCTCAAGTCCATTGGAAACATACATACCACTGTCGTCGGAAAGTATTATATATTCAAAGTTTCCGTTTGCCTGATACAGCCTGTCTGCATACACTGTACCGCCGATAAACACAGCCGTAGAAAGTGCGTCGCACATTAAGCAGTCACTGCCGGTTATGGTTACGGATGTAAAACATAAATATCGTACCCTTACACTGTCATAAAAAAACAAAGCGGTTCTGCAAATACACAGAACCGCTCGTATGTCTATAAGGGCTTATTAGCAACCGAACCCAAAAAGGTTACAGAGAATCTGCCAGATGTAGTTACACATATTACTTAACCTCCTGAAAAAAGTATTTGTCTCGCGATGACAACAGTAATTGTAACAAAAATGTAATCTTTTTGCAAATGTAAATAATGCCATAATTATTGATTGCTGAATAAAAGAGCTAAAAAAATAAAGGGTACCACAATTGGTACCCTTTATTTTAATGTCTATAGGCTACAAAAAAGATGTTTTCGGTAGCTATGCGTACGAATTTGAACTCTCGCAATAAATTCTAAATCATCCGCGAAGCGGATACCGTTACTTCTTCACTATTCACTATTACTTATTACCTAATCGACAAGTTTCGAAAGAGAAGAGTGAAAAGTGAAGAGTTAATAGTGAAAAAGTAAAATCGACAAGTCTCACGGGAAACTTGTCGATTTTTGGTGCGAGTGACGG
>CAZRLC010000001.1:0-61449 GCA_964600975.1 uncultured Ruminococcus sp. | reverse complement strand
ACCATATGGTGGAATCAAGAACTGTGGATATGCACATAAAAACTCTTCGTCAAAAGCTGAGCGTGGCAGGCTCACAAATAGAAACTGTGATTGGTGTGGGTTACAGGCTGGAGGCAGAAAAATGACCAAGAAAATATTCAGAAGCATTGTTATTGCCGTTGCAATAGTCCTTATTATCAGTTTTTCTGTTGTAACCGTTGTGCTTTACAATCACTTTTCTCAGATAAATGTAACTCAGCTTTCAAATCAACTTGACCTTGTATCGGATGGAGTGGAACTTTCCGGTGAGAAGTATCTTGCTTCATTTCAGAATGAAAACTATCGTGTAACCTGGATAGATACTGACGGAACAGTTCTGTACGACACTCAGGCTGATAGTGATGCTATGGACAATCATAAAGAAAGAGAAGAAATCTCCGAAGCTTTTGCTGTTGGATTTGGTGAGAGTGAGCGTTATTCTGACACTCTTATGCTTAAAATGATATATCGTGCTGAGAAACTTTCAGATGGAACTGTACTCAGATTATCTTCAACTCAGGAGTCTGCATTTGCACTTATGCTCGATATACTTATGCCTATGGGCATCATAATGATACTTGCGATAATTCTCTCGGCTTTCCTTGCAAGGTGGCTTGCAAACAGTATCGTAAAACCCCTTAATACCATCGACCTTGAACACCCTGCTGATAACGAGATATATGACGAGCTGACACCGATGCTTACAAAAATCCACAAACAGCACAACCAGATTTCAAAAAATATGAGAGAACTCAAAAAGAGAGCTGATGAGCTTGAGCAGATTATGAGCTCTATGAACGAGGGGCTGGTGCTTCTTGACAGACATGGATCGGTTATCAGTATGAATTCAGCGGCACAGAAACTTTTCTCAGTAACTGAAGATGTAACAGGTCAAAGTTTTCTTGTGGTTGACAGGAGTATCAAAATGAACCGATGCGTTGAGGATGCTCTGAAGGGAAGTCACAGTGAATTTAGAGAACAGCGAAACGGCAACGAGTATCAGTTCGGTGTAAGTGCCATTGAATCCGGTGGAAAAATTATTGGTGTGGTTATAATCTCTTTTGACATAACCGAAACAGCCTGTGCAGAGCGTAATCGTCAGGAATTTACAGCTAATGTCAGCCACGAACTCAAGACTCCTTTGCAGTCCATAATCGGCAGTGCTGAACTTTTAGAAAATGGACTTGTAAAGCCAGAGGACACACAGAGGTTTATAGGCAATATCAGGCGAGAGGCGACAAGACTTGTAAGTCTTATCAATGACATTATCCGTCTTTCTCAGCTTGACGAAAATCATGAACTGGTAACAGAAGATGTTGACCTTTATGATTTGGCAAATGAGGTGAAAAATACTCTTTTGTCTGCGGCAACAGCCAAAAACATTGAAATGAATGTTACAGGCGAAAATATCGTACTTAAAGGTGTACGCAGATATCTCTATGAAATTATCTACAACCTTTGCGATAATTCAATCCGTTATACCGAAGATGGTGGTAAGGTTCAGATAAACATTAGCATAGAGAACAACCGAACCGTGCTGACAGTTTCTGACAACGGAATAGGAATTCCTTTTGAGCATCAGTCTAGAATTTTTGAGCGTTTCTACAGAGTTGATAAAAGCCATTCTAAAGAAACAGGCGGTACTGGTCTTGGACTTTCTATTGTAAAGCACGCGGTTGCTTGCCACGGTGGTATGATTAAGCTCGACAGTGCTGTGGGTAAGGGTACAACCGTAAAAGTGAATTTTTGATATAATAATCAAACCGATTTGTAATCCCTCTGCAAACAAAACGCAGAGGGATTAACTTTTCCGTTCCCCTGCTAAACTCCTGCTGTGGAGGTTATACAAGCAGTAGGTTGTGTTTGTGTTTAATATATAGGTGTAATGGGGGAGAAAAATGAATAGGAACAATGAAGGGCGTTTGAGCAAGTGTTCAAGCGTCTTCTTGCTAGGGAAAACAAAAGCATTCACTGAAGAATCGGCGAATGCTTTTGCTTTTATGGCAGGGGCAGAAGGACTTATCCGTTTGCGGTGCCCAAAATCGGCGGACACAACCAAGGTTGTTGCCGATTTTGACCGCTGCACCCGCTTTTGCCTCGCTGTATCTGCCACCGGCAGCGCTCGGCAACGCGCCCCACGCCACGCTCCGCGTACCTCGGGTCAGTCGCTCTACTCATACAAAAAGATATGGACATCACAAAAGTGATGTCCATATCTTTGGCAGGGGCAGAAGGACTTGAACCCTCGGCACGCGGTTTTGGAGACCGCTGCTCTACCAACTGAGCTATACCCCTATATTATTTTAACTTATGTTTGTCACGCTTAGCGACTAAAATATATTACCACGAAGAACTCGGTGTGTCAAGAGTTTTTTGTGTTGTCTGATGTATATTTTCCGGAATGGAGGAAACACGTTGATTTTATATAATATGTGAATAAACTTCACAAAACAGATTGTGTGATTCACACACCTGAAATGAAATCTTGTAGGCTACTTCAAATTTATTATACACATACTTGTGACTCGGTTTCGAACCAACCTCAAATCGTCTGCATACAACCTCAATTTGTTTCTTAAACAAATCTTAATGTCACAGATACTTTATTCTTAAGGTGATATACTGTATAATTGTAATCAAGGAGTGAGGAATATGTATAACATTCTCATATGTGACGATGAGCAGGATATAGTTAACGCTCTTAGAATTTATTTATCTAATGGAGATTACAAGATATATACGGCGGCTAACGGTGCGGAGGCTTTGAGCATTATCGACTCGGTGGACGTTCATCTGGTTTTGCTTGATATTATGATGCCTGTTATGGATGGGATTTCTACCCTTAGTGAGCTGAGGCTAAGAAGTAACATTCCGGTTATACTCCTAACTGCAAAAAGCGAGGATGCAGATAAAATACTTGGCTTGGATTTAGGTGCTGATGATTATATTACAAAGCCCTTCAGCCCTGTTGAGGTAGCGGCCCGAGTACGTTCTCAGCTTCGCAGATATATGCATCTTGGCTCGGGTACTATCAAGACTGATGTTTATACAGTGGGCGGCATCGAGCTTGACGACCGAAGCAAAACCGTGACTCTTGACGGAGAGGCGGTAGCCCTAACTCCCAAGGAATACGAGATATTGAAGCTACTAATATCCAATCCCGACAGAGTATATTCTCCAAAAGAAATATATTCTCAGGTTTGGAAGGAACCTGTACTTGGCAGTGAGAACACAGTAGCGGTACATATAAGGCATCTGAGAGAAAAAATTGAGATTGACCCTGCACAACCCAGATATCTGAAGGTTGTATTCGGTCAGGGCTATAAAATAGAAAGAGGCAAGGATTATGGAAAACAGGGAAGATAATATCAACATAATCAATATGGATAGCAGTGATGTAAAAAAGACCTCCCGTGAGGCTTTGACTCACAGTTTGCTTATGAAGACTGTGGCGATGATTCTCGCAATATTGATGAGTTTTGTGGTGGTATTAAGCGTTTTTGGTGCAACACTGATGATAGTACTGGATATGTATTCTACGCCCAAGGCGGTTATGTTGTCCGACTCCTTTGATGCTCTGGCAAGGGATGACTGCAACAAGATTCTGCCTGATTTGATTTCAGCGTACGCGGTTGGCGATACCAATGAAATAAAAAATCAGCAGGAATATGTCCGTCAATATTTAGGTGACGGTAGCGTAGTATATGCGAGTTTTACGGACGCAGATACAGGTGAACTTTTGTGTGAATATGAGAGCGAGGGAAATGTTAAGTATCAGTCTCCCAAGGAACTGGAGTTTGTCTGGCATAATGATTATTATTCAATTCAATACACAGAGAATGGAGTCTATGAGGGAATAGAGACTTTATCCTCTGTGAATGTGACTATGGTTGTCTCTACGGAGTATTCTATCCCCGATAAATATTATGTTGTGGAGAATCTTCTGGATATAGCGTACTCCTTGCTATACTCTATTTATGTAATAGGTGTAGGTGCAGGAATAATACTGATACTCTGTGTAGTTTTCCTTATGTGCTCCTCGGGACACAGAAAGGGACGGGATGGCATACAGGGCAGCTGGGCTACGAAGATACCTCTTGACCTGCTGACATTGATTGTGGCAGGAATAGTCATCGGTTCAATTTTGATTATGTGGTTGATGCTTGAAGAAGCCTCATATTACGATAATGTATTTGCAGCCTTGATGCCTCTTATGGTGACCGGTGTTGTGGTAATAGGCGGTCTGGCAGAACTGTCGGTGCTTGGGTATCTTATGAGCCTTGCAACAAGGGTGAAGCTTGGCAAGTGTTGGCGTAATACCCTGATATTCTGCATAGTGAGACTGATATACAGAGCTATTCGATGTGTAGTGAGATTCTTAAGGAATCTTCCGATTGTGTGGAAGACGGCGGTGTCTGTAGCGGTAGTTACGATTATTGAGTTAATAGTAATTGTAAATAACTGGTGGGAGATGGATAATCTGACTGTGTTCTGGTTTATTGAGAAGTTGGTTCTTGTGCCTCTGGTAATCAACTGTGCTCTGACGATGAAGAAACTGAAGAAAGCAGGGGACTCTCTGGCTGAGGGGGACCTGAGCTATCAGGTGGAAACATCCAGAATGTGGGGAGATTTCAAGCATCACGGAAAAGCCCTCAATAATATTGCCGAGGGTATGACTTTGGCAGTAGGTGAGAGGATGAAGAGTGAACGGATGAAGACCGAGCTTATCACCAATGTTTCTCACGATATTAAGACACCTCTTACTTCAATTATTAACTACACCGACCTTATTTCTAAGGAAAAGTGTGATAATCCTAAAATTACGGAATATACGCAGGTGCTGATACGGTCCTCGGAAAGACTCAAACGTCTCATAGAGGATTTGGTAGAAGCTTCCAAGGCATCCACGGGAAATATAGAGATAAATCCCGAACCCTGCAATATGAAAATCCTGCTGACTCAGGCAGTAGGCGAATACGAGGATAAACTGAAGAACGCTAAGCTGGAGCTTGTGACCTCTATGCCCGAGGAGGATACCGTTATTATGGCAGACGGCAGAAGGCTCTGGAGGGTGCTTGACAATCTGATAAACAATGTGTGCAAGTATTCTCAGGACTATACGAGAGTATATCTGAGTCTGGAGACAGAGGGCGACGAGGTGGTCTTGACCCTTAAAAACACCTCCAGAACAGCTCTCAATATATCTGCTGATGAGCTTATGGAGAGATTTGTCCGCGGGGACAGCTCCAGAAGTACCGAGGGTAATGGGTTGGGGCTTTCTATTGCCCGAAGCCTGACAGAGCTTCAGGGCGGTACAATGAATTTGGTAATTGACGGAGACTTGTTCAAGGTAATACTTCGATTCTCAAAGGTTAAATAGTTTCTCTGTAAAATAAGAAGAGAACTGTACGAAAAAAGTACAGTTCTCTTTTTGCTTAGTAAAGTGTTTATATTACAGAGACTCGATAACCTCTGCGATAACCTCACGCTCATCAAGGTGATACTTGACACCGCCGATTTCCTGGTAGTCTTCGTGGCCCTTACCTGCAAGGACTATAATGTCGCCGTCCTTAGCATTCTCGATGCAATAGCGGATGGCTGCCACACGGTTGGGAACGATAACGTACTTACCCTCGGTTTTGTCGATACCTACCTTTATATCTTTTATGATGTCCATAACATCCTCAAATCTGGAGTTATCCTCGGTGATAACAGACAGGTCAGACAGTCTTCCGGATACCTCGCCCATTTCATAGCGTCTTACCTTTGGACGGTTGCCACCTGCACCGAACATGGTAACAAGTCGGGCGGGGTTGTATTCCCTCAGTGTAGAGAGGACGTTCTCCATAGACATGGCATTGTGAGCGTAGTCAATAAGCAGGGTGTAGTTTCCGGGTACCTCTACAACCTCAACTCGACCCTTGACCTTAACTGTGTCAAGACCTTTGAGGATATCCTCGTCGCTTATATCGAAGTGACGGCATACAGACACAGCCGCCAGAGCATTGTATGCACTGAACCTGCCGGGAATGGCTACGTCAGCAGAAAGCTCCTTCGCACCCTTCATCTCAAAGTGGATGCCGATATAGCCGGGACGGGCAATGAGAGAGTCGGAGTAGCCTACCAGATCAGCCTCCTGAGAGAAGCCGTAGCTTTCAACCTCACAGGAGCTACCCTCCAGAATAGCCTTGTAATTTTCGTCATCAATATTGACAAGTCCCAACTTGCACTGCTTAAAAAGAAGACTTTTGCAATACAGGTATTCCTCCATATCCTTGTGCTCGTTGTCGCCGATATGGTCGTGAGAGAAGTTGGTAAATACTGCATAGTCAAAAAGAATGTTGTCTGTGCGATGCTGTTTGAGTCCGATAGAGGAGACCTCCATAATAACTGCACTGCAGCCCTTGGACACCATCTTTCTGAATGCCTGATGAATCTCGTAGCTTTCGGGAGTTGTATTGTTGGTTTTGTAAACCTTTTCGTTAATGATTATACCCAGAGTGCCGATGGTACCTGCTTTGATACCTGCACATTGAAGGATAGAGCGAATCATAGCCACGGTAGTGGTCTTACCCTTGGTACCTGTTACGGCAATAGTGGTAAGCTCCTCTGCGGGATTGCCGAAGTACACTGCGCTCATTTTGGATAGTGCCACTCTGGCGTCCTCTACCTTGATAACGTTGATACCCTCGGGCACCTGTACGTCTTCAGTTACTACCAGAGATGTGGCTCCTTTTTCGATAGCATCGGGGATATACTTGTGTCCGTCAGTAGCGTAACCCTTAATACAAACAAATACCGAGTCCTCGATAACCTTTCTTGAGTCATAGATAATATCGCTGACTTCTGTATCTACAGTACCCTGTACAAGTGTGTAGTTTAGTGTTGATAACAGTTCCTTGAGTTTCATAACCCTCAGCACCTCCGTATATATTATAATAGAAAGAGCATAATCTATATGCTAAATTTACATCTTTTCGTGATAAATGTCAATGATTAAAGTGCGGGTGTACTCCATAGCAATAGGGCGAATTTTTGTAATTTGTATATTTTTCCCTATGAATAAGGCATTTTGACTAAAAAAGGGTGGATTTTCTTGTTTTACAGAAAACAAGGAATCACTTTTCAGTAATTTTTCATTAATTGTTGAATAATCAGGTAGCAAATTGCACAAACTAAGCGTTGACAAAACTTATAAAAAGAATAAGAGCAATTTGTGCAGAATGAATATAAAGCAAAAAAATTGTTGTGAAAATAGCCAAAAAAAGCGTTTTTATTTATTCTTTTAGATAAAAAGTACAAAGGGAGTTGAAAAAACCTTGTGGGTTGTGGTATCATTACTTTAGTGAAAAAACGCATATTTATTAATGTGGTAAAGGTTAAATATGGGTCACTGGACACGTAGTGTCAACAAATTATTTTACAAAGGAGATTTTTACCATGAAAACAAGAAAAATTCTTGCTCTGCTTATGGCAGTTCTGATGCTTGTTGGTTGTCTCGCAGCTTGTGACAACAGCGGCAACGGCGATTCCACAGCAGACGAATCAAGTCCCCAGGGCACAAACGGTACTGTAGAGGTTGTTGAGTCTTGGTCAGCTGACCAGATTGCTGCAATGGGCGAGGCTATCAAGGCTGAGGCTAACGGCGAGACTATCACACTCAAGGTTTGGGGTCCTGAACTTGCTCAGGACGTATTTAAGTCCCAGACTGCTGCTTTTGCAGAAATCTTCAAGGATTACGCAACTATCGAGTTAGAGGTTGCTGTTCAGGGCGAAAATGATGCTGCATCTGCAGTTCTCAACGACGCTAAGACAGCTGCTGACGTATTCGCATTCCCCTCTGACCAGCTTGACAAGCTCTGGAAGGCAAACGCTCTTGCAGAAGTTTACTTCCCCGAGAACGTAACAGCTGACAACACAGCTGCTTCTGTTGCTGCTGCTTCTAAGGAAGGCAAGATTTTCGCATATCCCGAAACAGGCGATAACAGCTATATCCTCGTTTATGATAAGTCCATCATCACAGACGAACAGGCTAAGAGCTGGGAAGCTACCCTCGCTGCATGTAAGGATTCCGGTAAGAAGTTCATCATGGATGCTAAGAACGGCTTCTTCTCCTGTACTTTCCTTTACACAGGCGGTCTTAAGACAGAAGGCTTTGAGGAAGATAACCTCACTCAGGCATTCAACGATTACGATATCGACCAGGTAACTGCTTCCGTACAGGCTTATGCTAACCTCTTCAATGCAGGTATCGCAGGTAAGTACTTTGAGAGCAGCGACACATCTGCAATTGCTGACGGCTTTAAGAACGGCACAACAGCTGCAGGTATCGCAGGTAGCTGGAATATCGCTGCTGTTAAGGCTGCTCTGGGCGACAACGCAGGTTTTGCTATTATCCCCACAATCGAAATCAACGGTGTAGCTACACAGTCCATCAATATGTTCGGTTATAAGTTCCTCGGCGTTAACAGCCAGACTCTTTATCCCAGCACATCTCAGATTCTTGCATACTACCTCTCCAACGAGGAGTGCCAGATGGAGAGAGCTGAGGAGCTCGAGTGGGCACCTTCTAACGCAGCTGCACAGCAGAGCGACTTTGTAAAGAACAATCCCTCTATGGCTGCTCTTATGGCACAGACAGAGTACTCTGTTCCTCAGACAGGTCTTGCAGGTACATTCTGGAATCCTCTTGCAGCTCTCGGCACATATATGTGTGAGCCTACAAGCGACCTCTCTACTGAAGCTCTGAAGGCACAGGTTGAGGCTTGTATCATCAGTATTCGTGACGAATAATTTCGTATAATTATTGCGGTAATTTGATAAACTAAGTCAAAAGGGCAGCTCGAACTAAAGCAGCTCGGTCTGCCCTTTCACTTTCGGTATCAGATTTATCTAAAATATTTAATATTTAGATAAAGGAGAGTGAGAAGGGTGACATATACCGAATACATGTCGTTAAACGTTTTTCAGCGTTTTTGGTATAAGTTTACGCAGTTTATAAAAGCGATACCCTCAGGTCTTAAAAACTTCTTCTGTGCTATCGGAAGAGGTATTGTTAAATTTATTTTCGGCATCGGTCGTGGATGCAGAGACTATGTCCTTGGCTTTGTTAAGGGCGATATCATTACCAAGCTGTCCTATTTTATCATGGGTCTTGGTAATATTTGCAGAGGACAGGTAATTAAGGGAATTCTTTTCTTCCTGTTGGAGGTTGCATACATTTTCTTTATGGTTACCTTCGGCGGTACATACCTGGGACTGTTCTTTAGTCTTGAGGCTGTTAAGGAAATCAATTATGTTGAATTTATGGGTATTACCCGTGAACAGGTTATAGTTAAGTACTACAGTAATCAGATTCTCCTTTACGGTATTCTTGCTATGATGGTTACTGTTGCATTTATTGCAGTGTATATAGCAAGTACTCGCTCTGCAATTAAGAACGAGGCTACAATCAAGGCAGGAAAGAAGCCTATGAGCTTTAGGGAAGAGTCCAAGGAACTCCTTGACTCAAGATTCCACTCAACTATGCTTTCTCTGCCTGTTATCCTTATTTGTGTGTTTGTGCTTCTGCCTCTTATCTTTATGATTTTTATGGCGTTCACAAACTACTCTGATATTAACTACGATTCCTTTAGTTGGGTAGGACTCGAAAACTTCAGAGAAATCTTCAGTTCATCTGAAGGCGGCGGTGCCTCCATGGGTTACACCTTCGCCAGAATTACAGGTTGGACAATCATCTGGGCAATTTTCGCAACCTTCTCCAACTACATTCTTGGTATGGTTGTTGCTCTTATGATTAACAAGAAGGGCATCAAGCTCAAGAAACTGTGGAGAACACTTTTTGTTATGACAATCGCTGTTCCCCAGTTTGTTACATTGCTGGTTATGGCTCAGATGATTGGTAACTCTACAGAGAGCCCTCTGAACCTTATCGTTTCAATGTTTACAGGAGCTCCTTCTTCTATTAATGTATGGTCACCTGCAAACAATGCAATTCTTGCACGTATTACGGTTATTATTGTCAACGTCTGGGTTGGTGTTCCTTACACAATCCTGATGACATCCGGTATTCTTATGAATATCCCCGAAGACCTGTATGAGAGTGCTCGTATCGACGGTGCCGGTCCTGTAAAGAGCTTCACCAAGATTACTCTTCCCTACATGCTCTTCGTTACAACACCTTACCTTATTACCACCTTCATTGGTAATATTAATAACTTCAATGTTATCTATCTGCTGTCCGAGGGCGGTCCCAACGTAGCTGACTACAAGTATAGTGCCGGTAAGACCGACCTGCTCATTACCCTGCTGTTCAAGTTGTCTGTAAACCAGAACAAGTACGGTTTGGGTGCAGCTATAGGTATCCTTGTATTTATTGTTTGTGCAACTTTGTCGCTGGTTACATTTAATATGACTAAGTCAGCGAAGAATGAGGAGGAATTCTCATGATAAAAAGTTATAAGCTGAGAAGAGGCATTGCCAATACGCTTATTTATATTTTATTGGCAGTTATGGGCCTCATATGGATTTTTCCCCTTGTTTGGCTGGTAGCACATTCCTTCAGAGTTGACCCCTCAGGCGGTGTTCCTGCTATTCTTTCAAATACCCTGTTCCCCAAGATTAACGAGCTGGGATTTGATAACTACATTGGCCTTTTCAAAGAGACAATGTTTATGAAGTGGTTCACAAACACTCTGATTGTTGCAACTTGCTCCTGCATCATCTCAACACTTTCTGTTCTGATGGTTGCATATAGCTTTAGCCGTCTTAGATTTAAGGCTCGTAAGCCTTTCATCAACGTTGGTATGATTATGGGTATGTTCCCCGGCTTTATGACCACTATCGCTCTGTACTACATTCTTAAGATGATGGGTCTTAACCAGACACTTCTGGGACTTATCCTCTGCTACAGCGGTGGTGCAGGTCTTGGATATCTGGTAGCTAAGGGATTCTTTGATACAATCCCCAGAGCTCTGGATGAGGCTGCTACCATTGACGGTGCTAACAAAAATCAGATTTTCTGGAAGATTATTCTTCCCATGTCCAAGCCTATCGTTGTTTACACTGTTCTTACCTCCTTCATCAGCCCCTGGTGTGACTTTATTCTTGTAAAGATTATCATGGGTACCGAGGTAGAAAAGTACACCATATCGAGAGGTCTGTGGATGTGGACAGACAAGGAGTATAAGGCTAACTATTACCGCTACTTCCTGTCAGGTTCAGTTGTTGTTGCTATTCCTATCACAGCACTGTTCCTCTATATGCAGAAGTACTACGTTGAAGGCGTTACAGCCGGTGGCGTTAAGGGCTAATGCGTACTTGGGTTACGCTTTGTAACCTTATATTAAGAAATGAGGCGGTCGCCCTTGGGTGGCCGCCATAGTTTTTACAAGCTTTGTTTGAATTAGTATCAGACTGTTTTGGAGGACATAATGAAAAGAATCATATCACTCCTTTTGATTATTGTGATGCTCACAGGTTGCTTTGTGCTTAGTGCCTGTGATAATAAGACACAGGGCTATACCGACCCCACCCTCCAGCGTGAGGTAAGTATATCTCAGGATAAATTCAGAAATTACTACCACATCTGGGTTTGCTCTTTTAACGACAGCAACTCAGATGAAACAGGTGATTTACAAGGTATTATAGATAAACTGGACTATATCAATGACGGCGACCCCACTACCGACACAGACTTAGGTCTTGACGGTATCTGGCTTTCTCCCATAATGCCCTCTGACTCCTACCATAAATACGATGTGGATGACTATATGGATATTGACCCTGCGTTTGGAGATTTGGAGACCTTTGACCGTCTTATCGAGGAATGCGACAAGCGTGGTATTGCAGTTATTCTGGATTTGGTGCTCAACCATTGCGGCACGGGTCACGAGTATTGGACACAGGCACTTGCAGAGGCTAAGGCAGGAAATCTGGACGGCTATGCAAAGTACTACAGATTCTCTGCAAATGGTTCTATGGGTACAGGCTGGAGAAATGTAATCGGCAATATAAATCTTTGGTACGAGGGACAGTTCAGCGGTGAGATGCCCGAGTGGAATCTGGAGTACGAGGGTACAAGAGATTACTTTGAGGAAGTGGCAAAATTCTGGCTTGAGCGTGGCGTTGCAGGATTCCGTCTTGACGCTGTAAAATATATGACAGATGATGTAACAGACGGCAACGAGTTCCTAAATTGGTTCTACCGGACTGCTCAGAAGTACAACCCCGATGTGTATATGGTAGGTGAAAATTGGCAGAGCAACTCCTATATTTACTCTACCTATGAGTCAGGTATAGATAGTCAGTTTGCCTTTTCCTTTGCAACTGCTCAGGGTAATTTTGCTACCTCGGTTAATTCGGGTACAGGCAACGACCTGGCATTACTGCTCAAAAAATTCTGTTCAGGCTCTAAGGAGGCAAACGAGGATGCAATCAACGCCTTCTTCCTGTCCAATCACGATATGGTAAGATGCGGTAACTACTTTGCCAACGGACTCGAATATCAGAAAATGGCAGCCGCAGCCTACATCCTGACACCGGGTAACTCCTTCACCTATTATGGTGAGGAAATCGGTCTTGAGGTTCCCTCGGGCTTTTCGGGTAATGATGCCTTCTTCAGAGGTCCTATGATTTGGGACTCTGATGTAGAGCCCGACATCTGGTGTACAGCGGCAGCCCGTTCCGATATACCCTATGGTGGCGTAAAGCAACAGTCAGAGGACGAGGACTCACTTCTCAGCTTCTACAAGAGAGTCATAAAGGTGAAGAATCAGACCCCCGAAATAGCCAGGGGACAGCTTGTGAAAACCTATACCTTTGATAATACCTCTATCTGTGCCTTCAAGGTTGAGTACGAGGGCACTCAGGTGATGGTTATTCATAATATGAGCAGTGAAAATTCAGCAACCCTCACTCTTACCGAGGATATGTTGACATCCCCTGTAATCCGCGGTGATTTGTACGCACAGACTGCACAGGCAGATGTAGAGACTACAGGCGAAGAAGGAGAGCAGACAGTAATTTATGCAACCCTTGTGGACGGTATTCTTACAATGCCTCCTCAGTCCTCAGTAGTTCTTGGTAATCAGTAATAGTATTTATAAGGACAGGCTTTTGCCTGTCCTTTTTTCTCTATTATTTACTCTACAAAAAAATCCAAATATACTCACCATAGGATATTAAAAATACCTTTCATCCCTATGTCCTCTGTTTATTACAAAAGATAGTTCAAAAGTCCATTCACACACCGACAAAACTGTGCTCTGTTTGTAGTTATAATTGTAATCAGAATAGCATATACATAAAGAGGGATAAATATGGCTACGGCAGAGACATTGAGAAAAAGAAAAAAGGACAAGGAAGAATTTCATTTCTCTTATCTTGTCAGGACGGTTGTTTTACAATCGGTATATTTTTTGTTGGGACTATTGGTATCCCGCGGTGGGGTGCTGGGGGATTTGTCGCCCTTCGGAGCATCGCTGGTGGCGGCGGTACCCCTTAAGTTTATGGGTGCCTCAGTTGGAGGAAGTGTGCTGGGATACATATTGCTTTCTCCCAGAGACTCCTTTAGATACATCGCAGTTTTACTTGCTATGGGGGCTCTCAGGTGGCTTTTGTCAGACTTTCGCAAAATATCCGCAAGTGTGTTATATCCGCCAATACTTGCCTTTGTGCCTATGATTACAACAGGTTTGGCACTTTTGCTTGTGAGTACCAGTCGGATGTCGGATTTCGGCACCTGTATTGTAGAGGCGTTTATCTCTGCTGCAGGGGCGTATTTTATATCCCGAAGTGTCCGCCTTATGTCCTCTGCAAGAGGAATCTGGACTTTTTCCGGACAGGAGATAGCTTGTCTGTCTGTGTCGCTGTGCATAATAATGCTGTCCTTCGGCTCTCTGACTATTCTGGGAGTTTCCGTAGGACGGATAATGGCGGTGGTAACTGTGCTTTTGTGTGCAAGGTATGGTGGCACAGCAGGGGGAAGCATCAGCGGTATTGCCACAGGTGTGGTATTTAGCCTTGGCTCTACAGAGCTTAGTTTCCTTGCAGGAGGCTATGCCTTCGGGGGCTTGGTGGGAGGACTTTTCTCTACAGTTGGCAAACTGCCTGTAGGTGCGGTGTTTACAGTCTGCAACCTGGTATTGTCCTTTGCCTCAGAGGACAAGTCTTTAATATTATCACTATTTATCGAGTGCTTGTTTGGTGTGGGATTTTTTATGCTTATTCCCGCTGATTTCGGCAATTATATCAGAGCAGCGTTTCTGCCCTCCGCTGTTAACAGTCAGAGTGACGCCCTACGTCGTGGTATTACAATGAGGCTTGATTATGCCGCCCACGCTCTGGATGGTGTCAGCGAATGTGTTACCGAGGTGTCGAAAAAGCTAAGCAGCAGCAAGAGCAAAGACTCAGATATGCAGATATATGATAGTGCTGTAAGTAAGACCTGCTCTGCTTGTGGGCTAAGGGTTTACTGCTGGGACAAGGAGCGAAGCCTTACCAAGGACGACTTCTTTCGTCTGACTGAGAAACTCAGACAGACAGGTCACATAACAGAGCAGGATATAAACGAAAACTTCGTCAAAAAATGTTGCAAACAAAGAGAACTTGCCACAAGTATAAATGAAAGCTATCGGGATTTCCTCTATGAACAGTCGGCAAAACGCAGGATAACCCACATACGCTCGGTGGTAGCATCTCAGTTTTCGGGACTTAGTGATATGCTTTGGGATTTGTCCGATGAGTTTCAGAGCTTTGATAATCTGGATACGGAAAGTGCCGAAAAAATAACAGAAGCTCTGAAGACTCAGGGCATAACCGTAGTGGATTGTGTGTGTTATGTGGACAAAGGAAAAGGTATGACTGTGGAACTAATTCTCAGCAGAAAAGCTGAGGGTGAAAGGCTGACTGTTGAGAATACGGTAAGCAGGTGTTGCGGCAGAAGATTTGAAAGAGCCACAGAGAGTATCACATCAGACAGACTTCGCCTTGTGATGAGCGAAATATCTGATTACGATATAGAGATAGGCTCCAGTCAGCATATAGCACGAAACGGCAATTTCTGCGGTGATTGTCTGAGCTATTTTATGAACGGCACAGGCAGTATGGTGGCAATAATCAGTGACGGAATGGGCTCGGGTGGTGCCGCCGCAGTAGATTCCAATATGGCGGTAAGCATTATGGCAAAGCTTCTCAAGGCAGGGCTAACCTATGATTGTGCCTTGTCTGTGGTAAATTCCGCCTTAATGATTAAGTCCGAGGAGGAGTCTATGGCGACTCTGGACGTAGTGGATATCAACTTGTTTTCGGGAAAAGTCAGTCTGTTTAAGGCAGGTGCACCCTTAACCTATATCCGCAAAGGCGGTAAAGTATACCGCAGAGAAGCCCCCTCTTTACCTGTGGGTATACTAAACGAGGTGAGCTTCTCCAAGGATACAGTTACATTACACGAAGGAGATGCAATTCTGATGATATCTGACGGAGCAGTTTCGGGGGATGACAAATGGTTGGAGGAGCTGGTACGCACCTGGAGAGATGCCTCTTGTCAGGATATGGCATCGGTAGTAGTCAACGAAGCAATGAAGCGCAGAAAGGAGGCACAGGACGACGATATTACTGCCATTGCTGTAAGGTTAGTGAATAACGGTTTGAATTAAAAAAACACCGTAGCTGTTAAATATAGCTACGGTGTTTTTATTGCTTAGCTTATTTTGTGCGGATAATTGCAAAGGAGGAACCACAAACACAGGCTTTACCCTCAGCAAACTGTACCCTTCCGATAGTGTAAACTGTCTCTTTGACGTCCTCATCGAAGGGGATAGCTTCGTCCTTAGAGGAGGGATTTACAAAGATAACGTAGTCACCACGGCGGTATACAAAGGGATACTTTTCTTTCTCGGCATATACTACCTCAAAGCCGGAACCGTTGCCAAGCTGGGGGATTTCGTGGCGCAGACGGATAATATCTGTGACAACCTTGTATATAGAGCCCTCTTTATCCTTCTGATTTTCAACGGTGGGAGCACCCTCTTTACTGTCAACAGGCAGGTAAAGAGCCTCCTTGTCGGCAGTAGAGAAGCCCATATTGGGGGAGCTGTCCCACTGCATAGGGGTACGGGAGCCTGTACGGGAATAGCCACCCTCCTTGCTAACAAGTTCCCCTTGATATCTCATACCGATTTCGTCTCCGTAATAGAGGAAAGGAACACCGGGCATTGTGAAAATCATAGCGTGAGTTAGCTTGATGGTGTCGTTGTCCATATAATAGGTGGCACGAGGCATATCGTGATTGTTAGTCATAAAGGAGATATATCCTGTGTCCTTTGTCAGCTCGTAGTTAGGTATATATTCATCCAGGAATGCGGTGATGTCACCCTTACCGCTTTTGTGGAAGAAGGCGTGATTTTCACCCTTTTCGTCTAAATATCTAAAGAGCTTTGAGTAGCCGTTGCCGTAGTGGTCAAGGTAGAAGTCCATATGGAAGCCGCCACTCATAATTGCACGTTTAGGGTAGCACCATTCTGCCACAAAGGCTGCCTCGGGGTAGTCTTTGTCCAGCATATCTCTTACATCACGCCAGATTTTCGCGGTGTTTACCTTATCCTCGTCGTCCTTAACAAGAGAGTCTGCCATATCAACACGGAAGCCGTCAGCACCCATATCAAGCCAAAAGCGGATAATGTCCTTAAGTGCCTCGGCGGTAGCCACACAGTCTGGGTGGTCACAGGGAAGCTGCCAGTTTGGATATTTAATCTCACCAAAACCGTAGTTGAGTGCAGGTTGAGAGGAGAAGTAGTTTACCATATAGTTGCCGTCTCTCTCACAGATACCGCACATAAGTCTGTATTCAGAGGGAGCGTCCCATACAGACTTGGTGAAGATATAGCGATTGGAGTATTCGTTCTCGGCAGCTTTCTTTGCCTCCTGAAACCAGGGGTTGGTATCTGAGGTGTGTCCGGGTACCAAGTCAAGAAGCACCCTGATTCCCATACTGTGAGCAGCCTCAAGGAGTTTCTTCATATCCTCGTTGGTGCCGTAGCGCTTGGCAATTAGCTTGTGATTTCGTACATCGTATCCTGCATCCATAAAGGGAGAGTCATACACAGGGTTAAGCCACAGAGCGTTACAGCCCAGGGATTTGATGTAGGGAAGCTTCTCAATAATTCCCTGTAAATCACCGATACCGTCTCCGTTGGAGTCGTAGTAGCTCTGGGGATAAATCTCATAGAATACTGCATTTTCAAGCCATTTGGGCATAGTGGGGTACCTCCTTGGGGATTTAATATAATACATATTCAGTTTACCACGAGGAGAGGGATATTTCAATACATTGTTATAATCTTCCAACCAAAAACTTTCCCTTGCAAAGTACGGGCTCTAAGAATAGTATGGTATATAGGCAGACTATAATTATACCAGTCTGCACAGGGGAGGAAGGATTGTGACTATTGAACCGCTGGATTCGGGAAAGGTGCTTATTTCCTTGTGTGCCAAGGATATGAGGGATTATAAGATAGACCTGAAATGTATGAGCCTATATGATGAGCATTCAAACAAGGTGCTTCAAAGACTTCTAAGGGTAGCATGTAGCAAGGCAGGACTCTCTATGGGGGATAAGGTAGCCTTAATGGAGGCAGTGCCCTGGGATGGAGGTTGTCTGATACTTGTGACCCTTTGCCACAAGAAGCACCCCAAAACCTACAAGGTCAAGAGGATAAAGGAACATCCCTGCTTTATATTTCATAGTATGGAGGACTTTTTCTCTGTATCTGAGAAGATAGTTGATAGAGATATTACAGTGCGTAATAATTCTCTGTGGGAATATAACGGCAGTTTGTACTTGGTGTGGGAGTATCCTGTTATCAGTAGCGGACTCAAAGGACTCCTGACGGAGTATTCTGTTTATATAAAGTGTAACAAGGTTACAATTTCGAGGATTAAGGAGCAGGGGAGCCCCCTGTGTCAGGATAACGCAGTAGAGATAATAGGCAGAAATATCCGCCTATAGTTAAAAAGCCACTGTCCGAAAAGACAGTGGCTTGACTTGTTTTTTACTGTTGTGTTTCGCCCTCATCCGCCATAAGGATGATTTCTATCTCAAGGGTGGTGTCTGAGTTCAAACGATAAACAGAGAGCTCCACCTTGTCACCTGCTTTGTGCTCAGAAAGTATACCGTATACATCAGAGAAGGACGTAACCTTTTCGCCGTCAATAGCGGTGATGATATCGTTTATCTTAAGTCCTGAGCCGTCACAGGGGCCGTCCTCGGCAATCTCACCTACCAGAATGCCCTGGGGTGTGTTGTAGTACTGCTGCATTGTAGAGGTAACTGCAGTACCCGAGATACCCAGACGGACTCTGCCGCTGACGTAACCCTGAGCCATCAGGTCGTCTACAATCTCCTTAATTGTACGGCTGGGAATAGCAAATCCCATACCCTCGTAGGAGGATGAGCTTATCTTAGCGGTATTAACACCGATTACCTGACCGTAAATATTGCAAAGAGGTCCGCCGCTGTTGCCGGGATTAATGGCGGCATCTGTCTGAATGTAGGACACATTTGCGGTGAGGTCCAATTCTCTGTCAAGTGCAGATACAACACCTTTTGTAAGAGAGTTCTGGAACTCTATTCCGCCGGGGTTGCCAACTGCAATAACATCGTCGCCAACCTCTACAAGGGATGAGTCACAGAACTCAGCCTCGGGCAGGTCAGTTGCATCAATCTTCAGCACAGCCAGGTCTGTGCGGGAGTCATAGCCTATAATCTTAGCCTCGTAGGAGGTCTGGTCATTGGTGATAACCTGTACGTTATAGGCAGTTCTGCTATCACCGATAACATGGCTGTTGGTTACAATGTAGCCGTTGTCAGAAATAATAATTCCTGTACCCTGAGAATCGGGCTCATCTGTGAAGGAGTCTTTATAGCATACAACTCCTACCGTGGAGTCCAGCACCTTATTATAGGCGTATTTGGTGGTGTATTTGCTTGTGTTGCTGTTGTCCTCAGGAATGTTATGAAGCTCGATTGCATCGTCCTCGGAATAAACATCGTCGTCATCATCATCAGGAAGAATTACTGCATTGTTATTCTCGTTATTATCCTGAGGTGATGTTACATCCTCGGGTTTTTCAGTGGGGAGTTCGGTTACATCCGGCACTGTAAATAGCGTTGGTGCGGTGCTTCCTTCGTTGGAGTTTAGTCCTGCTATATAACCGCACATAACAAAGAATCCCAGTGCAAAAATGCCGACAAGCACCCACAGGCAGATTAAGAATGCGGTCTTGCCCTTGCTTCTTTTAGGCTGGGGAACAGGAGCGTTGTTGCTACTGTAAACCGAATCAGCCTCATAGGGTGACTGGGGAGCACTATAGGGTGGTGTGGTATTTGCTGTAGGGTTAGAGTAGGGAGGAGTTACAAAGACAGGGGTTGTAACCTGCACAGGCTCCTCACAGGTATTGCTTTGAGGTGCTTCACAGGGTGTATCAGCCTCTGCATCCTTAGAAGCGTCAGCAGAAGATAAGACCTCATCCGTAGCAGACCGGCTGTTCTCCGGGATAAGCTCTTCACAAGTAGCTTCTACAGGAATGTTGTCCTCTTGATTATTACCTTCATCTTCAGGCATATTACCCTTTGTATTAGGCTCAAGAAATTCGTTGTTCATATTAAACCTCCTTGATTGTATCGGGGAGTTCCTTCTGCTTTTTTGGGGCATCAGGCAGGAAGAACATAAATCGGCAGTACTCCCCGGGCTCACTTTCAACTGTGATGTTACCGCCGTGCAGGTGTATTATGGTACGGACTATGTAAAGTCCCAGTCCCATACTCTTTTTATTCTGGCTTCGGGATTTATCACCCTTGTAGAACTTGTCGAAAACAAGCCGCAAGTCTTCGGGCAGGATACCCTCACCGCTGTTTTCAACATAAATATACACCCTATTGTCCTTGTGTGTAAAGCCAAATCTTATATATCCGCCTTCATTTGTAAATTTTACCGCATTTTCCACCAGATTGTACAGCACCTGATGAATTAAATCCTTATCACCAAAGGCGGTGATGTCTTCTTCATCGTCCAGACCTTCTATGTTAAGCTTATTCTTTTCAATTTCACTTTCAAAACCCAGAAGAACATTGAAGGCAGTTTCTTGAATAACAAACGGAGCCTTCTGTACCTTGATTTCACCGCTGTCAATCTTAGACAGAGATATCATAGAGGTTACAAGTCTATTGAGACGCTTAACCTCCTGAGAAACAATTCCCAGGTAATGGTCTCTGTCCTCATCGGGAATGGTTCCGTCCAGAATGCCGTCTATATATCCTGCGATAGTTGTCATAGGAGTCTTAAGCTCGTGGGATACATTAGCAATGAAGTTACGGCGCATTCCTTCAGAAGAGGCAAGGGAGTCAGCCATTTCGTTGAATGCAGCAGACAGTTCGCCGATTTCATCATCGGTTTTGATATGACCTCTGCTTTCGAAGTCGCCAATAGAAAACCTCTTGGCGGCGGCTGCCATTTGCTTCAGAGGAATGGTGGTGTTATAAGCATAAACCGCCAAAATAATAAATACAAACACAAAGGCAAGTAGTATGGTAACACCCAGAATTACGACAGCTTTTGATATATACTCAGAGGACCATACGGATTCTTGTGCCAAAAGACAATAGCCGATTACATCTGAGCCGTTGTTGTCAGCGGTAACGGGTACAACGGATATATAGTAGGTAGAATTATATATATTGTGCAGGGTTCCGTGTTCAAAGTGTTCTCCGTCAGAAATTATATCCATTATTTCCTCCGGCAGAGTGACATCCTTCTGGTTTAGTTCATTGGAGGAGGAATAGACAAGCCTACCCTCGGTATCTACCACAGCCAATACAGCGTTGAGAGACTCGGACAAAACCTTAAAGGTTAAGGTAAAAGCCTCTGCTTCTTCGGTAGACATTATGTGGATGTCATCCTTTGCCATTTCGCTAACAAAGGCGGCAATATCGTGGGCGTTCTCCTCAATAGCGGAGCGCTTGGACTTCTCTATGTACTTTGACATAGGAACCGTAACGATTCCGCATACCACAGTTACACATATCAGGGTAACGGTCATACTATAGAACAGAAACCGCTTGAATACCGATTTCGTCATAAATTCACCTGTTATTCAAAGGTTACGAATTTATAGCCTCTTGCCCATACGGTGCAAAGTTCCCATTTGTCAGAGGCACCGTCGATTTTCTCTCGGATACGCTTGATATGAACGTCGATTGTACGGCTTTCGCCACAGTAATCAAAGCCCCATACCTCGTCCAAAAGCTGGTCTCTGGAGAACATCTGGTTAGGATTACTTGCCAGGTGATAGAGAAGCTCCAGCTCCTTGGGAGGAGTGCTTATGAGCTCACCCTTGACTCTCAGCTCGTAGTTTGTAAGGTTGATAATAAGATTATCAAAGCGAACCTCTTTAATAGCAGCTGTCTCGGGAGTTGCTGTACGGCGAAGTACTGCACGTACTCTGGCGACAACCTCTTTGTTTTCAAAGGGCTTGACGATGTAATCATCTGCACCCAACTCCAGTCCCAGCACCTTGTCGAAGGTCTCGGTCTTGGCGGTAATCATAATGATAGGACACTGAGATGTCTTTCTGATTTCTCTGCATACCTGCCAACCGTCCATTTTAGGAAGCATTATGTCAAGAAGCACCAGGTCAGGATGTTCTGATTCAAAAAGCTCAACTGCTTTTTCGCCGTCCTCAGCGGTTACAGTCTCAAAGCCTTCTTTCTCAAGATAAAGTCTCAGCAGATTGCTGATATTGAAGTCATCGTCAACAATTAAAACCTTGAATTTTCCCATAATTATACCTCCTGCGAAGTTATTATATTTATTATTTTGAAATTCCCTGTAATAACCTGATTTTAATTATACACCATAAATATAAAAAATAGTGAATAAATTAGAAACAAAATAAATGTATATCTGAAAAAATAATGAATATTCGGTAAATATTTACAGAAAAGAAAATCGCCGCAGAAAACCTGCAGCGATTTGAATTAATACATTAATAGGGCTGAGCAATACATCTGAGAAATGTATCAATAACATACTGAGCATCCTCATCAGACATAGTGGTGTTGAGAGGAAGGGTCAGCTGATTTCTGTACATATTGTAGGCGTTGGGGTAGTCCTTGATGTCAAAGCCCAGCTCCTTGTAGGCGGTCAGCAGAGGCAGAGGCTTGAAATGTACGTTACATACAACGCCGTTTTGTGCCATACGCTTAAAGAAGGTATTGCGGTAGTCCTGATCTTTGCCCTCAAAGCGAACAAAGTACAGGTGACCGCTGGAACGGTGGTTGTCATCTGCGTGATTAAGAACAGATACAGGCAGATTCTCAAACGCTTTGTTGTAGCGTTCAATAAGCTGATGACGGCGGTCCAGAGTCTCGTTATATCTCTCAAGCTGAGCAAGTCCCAGAGCTGCCAGAATGTCAGGCATATTGCACTTGTACTGGGTTTTGACTACATCATACTCCCAGGAGGTACCCTTGTTCTTGGCATAGGTATCCTTAGTCTGTCCGTGAAGTGAGAAGAGCATATACTGGCGGTAAAGCTGGTCGTTGTCAATACCCTCGTGGGATTTCCAGGTAACGGCACCGCCCTCGCCTGTAGTCAGATTCTTAACAGCGTGGAAGCTGAAGTTTGTAAAGTCGGCAACCTCACCGCACATTTTACCCTTACGACTTGCACCGAGAGCGTGAGCACCGTCACACATAACGATTACTCTGCCAAAGGTACGCTGTAAGTCGTTTGTGGGGTTGAACAGGTGTTTCTTGTTTTCCACTGCGGCATAGATTCTGTCGTAGTCGCACATAACTCCTGCCAGGTCAACGGGAACGATAGCCTTAGTTCGCCGGTTGATAGCCGCCTCCATTTTATCGTAGTCCATCTCAAAGCTTCCGGGGGCACAGTCGATAATAACCGGTGTGGCGCCAATGTGACAGACGATAGATGCAGTAGCGGTGTAGGTATAAGCAGGAACAATAACCTCATCTCCGGGGCCGATGCCCAGAATACGCAGTGTCATCTCTGCACATGCAGTCTGAGAAGAAAGGCACACCGCCTTGTCTGTGTGACAGAACTCGGCAATTTTCTGCTCGAAGAGTTTGGTCTTGGGTCCTGTGGTAATCCAACCGGACTTAAGCACATCAACAACATAGTCAATCTCTGCCTGTGTAATATCCGGAGGAGAAAAAGGTATGTTTTTCATAGAAATTCTCCTGATTCCTCAAAAAGAAAAATAAACTTCCCTTTAGTGATAGGTAAGAAAAGTACTCTTGTACGCTAACTCTATACCAAAATATATTATACTACTCTTCGATATTTATGTAAAGTGATTTTTTATTTGTATAATGCGATTTTTATTTGTAATTTGCCGATGCAGGGGTTTTTGAGGCAGATAACCTGAGATATTTGTTTTTTGTAGCAAGACCTCCCCGCAGGTGCCTTTCTGCCTTGTTGCACTCCAGCACCTCTCGTACCTGAGAGTAGAGAGCAGGACTGATAGAGCGAAGCCGTTCGCTGACGTCCTTGTGAACAGTGCTTTTGCTTATACCGAATTTTTTGGCGGCGAAGCGAACGGTAGCCTTGTTCTCTATTATGTACTCAGCAAGGCACACAGCCCTGGGAGCAGCGGTGTCATTCATACAGAACCCTCCAAACAATAGTCGTTAAACTATATGCTCAGAGGGTAATTTTTATAACAATACTTTATGATGTAAGGTTTTGATACATTTTCATAAGCTCGGCGACAATGGCGGACTCGGACAGGTCTTTTTTAAAGCCGATAAAATATGGCTCCCTTGTGCAAAGGGAGCTGTCAGCACAGCTGACTGAGGGATTGTTTCACAAAACTATCAATATATTCACAAACACCTGCAAAATTCAGATTGACCTGATTATTTGGAATTCTGATAACTCTTATTCCGTATTCGTTAAGATATCTGGTTCTTTCCGTATCTTTTTCAATATTGATTTCAGTATAATGTTGTGAACCGTCAAGTTCTACTACCAGCTTAGCCTTCGCACAGTAAAAGTCAACTATATATCTACCTATCGGTTTTTGACGCAAAAATTTCACTTCATAGGTTCTTAAAAAATCATACCAAAGGTGGCGTTCTTCTTTTGTCATATTTTTTCTAAGTTTTTTTGCTAAATGCACTATGGTTTTGTTGTGCTTTCTGTCCATAAAATTTCTCCTATCGCCCTCAGTGGTCTGCTTACTTTACGCAGGGAGGACTTTTGAGGGATTGTTGCTAACTACGACAATCCCTCCACCACCGTTCGGTGGTCCCCCTCCCTTTACACAAGGGAGGCTTTATTGTGTCAACTCCTGATACATTTTCATAAGCTCGGCGACAATGGCGGACTCGAATAAATCCTTTTTGAAGCCGTAATTTATAGCTTATCTATAAGTTGTGCAAGAAATTTTTGGATATGTGTGGCATCCTTGATATTAACCTTACCGTCTTTATTTACATCTGCAACCTTCATTGCAACTTCGCTCAAGGTAACAAACTGTGCCAAATGCTTCTGAATTGCGGTAGCATCCTTGACGCTAACTTTACCGTCAAGATCAACATCACCTAAGCACACCTGTTCATCTTCTCCTGTTTCCGTATTGTCGGTAGTTATATCCTCCTGATCTGTTGCAGTAGATTCTGAAGTTGGTGGCTCCGTCGGGTCAGTCTGCACAGGCACAGTTGTTGGTGACTCCGTCGGGTCAGTCTGCACAGGCATAGTTGTCGGTGGCTCCGTCGGGTCAGTCTGTACAGGCACAGTTGTGGGTGGCTCCGTCGGGTCAGTCTGCACAGGTACAGTTGTCGGTGGCTCCGTTGGGTAAGTCTGCACAGGGGCAGTAGTCGGTGACTCCGTCGGGTCAGTCTGCACAGGGGCAGTTGTCGGTGGCTCCGTCGGGTCAGTCTGCACAGGGGCAGTAGTCGGTGACTTCGTTGGGTCAGTCTGCGAAGGTTGTGTCAAATCACCCTCGCTTGAACTTGTTTCAGGAACAGAGTTGTCTGTATTCTCTGACTCCGTTGAATCCAATTCCGAATCGTTGCAATTTGTACTACAGGACTCCGTAGCATCTGTTGACGTGCTGTCATTTTCCGTAAACTCTGTATTATCCTGTCCAATTGCGAGAATAACTTCCTGAGCTATTAATACCTTATTACAAACAGAACAATGCGTACCGTCAGTTAAACCGTCCTTAGTATCTGTAGCATCGTAACCTTTATCTACAACTACTGTATGTCCTGTTGGCTGAAGAATTTCTGTGGATATAGTAGCCTTGCAATGAGTACATATTTCTTTCTTTGTTCCGTATGTCTCACAGGTTGCCTCCGTAATACCGGTTTCGGTTTCAAGCTCAGATGCATCAATGGTTATGCACTCTGAATAGTCACAACCTTTATTCAGGCAACAATACTGATAGGTGCCGTGATGCTCACAGTAATGTGCCGAATTTACAATGGCAAATTTGTGACCCGTGGGATTAACAAATTTGCTTGTTACTGTTTCACCGCACAAGGTACAGGTTTCCATAGTATATCCGGAGCTTGTGCAGGTAGGCTGAACTATTGTTGATATATAGCTGTGACCCTCATGGGCTTTGCCGTAATCAGTATAGCTGTCGCTGCATTCGCTGCATGTATATTCTTTATACGGCAATTCTGTACAGCTACCCTCAAAGCCTTGGGTCAACTCATACTTGTGACCCTTGGCTTCTATTACTTCACCTTCCAGAGCAAACTGACACTCTGTGCAGTAAAGTCCCGCCGTGTGACCTGAGTGGGTGCAATCCGCCGGTTGTTCTTCCTTAAAAACAACATCGGTCTCATAATCAAATTCATAATGAATATACGGTGCTTCCAAAAGATAAGAATTACCCTCCGAATTAATTTCCATATTCTTAGCTTCTTCTTTACTGCATTTGTAGCCGATGTGTATGAGTTCGGTACAACCATCAAAGGCGTAAGATGCAATGGTTTGAATTGATGTAGGGATTACTGCATATTTTACAGAGGAACAATTCTCAAAAGCACCATATCCGATATTGGTTACCGAATCAGGAATTATAATACTCTCCAATGCTGTACAATTTGCAAAAGCACTGTTTTCTATGTTTGTAACGCTTGAGGGAATAACAACATCCTTCAGAGAGCAGCAACCGTAGAACATAGAGGAGGGAATACTTGTCATACTGCTGTTTAATGTTGCACTTTCTAACGATGTGCACCCTGAAAACATTCCGTAAGATAAGCTTGTCACAGAATTCGGAATAACAACCTCTCTCAAAGAACTGCAATTGGAAAATGCATAACTTCCCATAGTTGTAACAGAATCAGGAATAGTAATTTCAGCAAGGGCCGAGCAAGAGCCGAAAGCATAGCTGCCGATGCTTGTTACAGAAGGCGAAATTACAATCTCCCCAAGATTATTGCACATGTAAAATGAATAGGATGGGAGAGTGCTTATTCCGTTACCTATTGTGACTTCTTTTATTCCTGTAGCTTCTCTGAATGCATAACTGCCGAGGGTAGTTACGCTATCGGGAATGCTTATATATCGGGTATTCTTGGCATAAGCAAAAGCGTAGCTGTTTACGGTAGTTACAGTTGACGGCACGTTATAGCTTACAGCCGTACAAGAAGCGGGATAATGCATAAGCTTTGTTTTATCTTTATTGAACAGAACGCCGTTTTCGTCACTTGAGTAAACTGTATTTTGGGGGTCTACGGTTATGCTTTCAAGTCCCGAGCAATATCTGAATGCATCATCGTAAATATATGTAACACTTGCAGGTATTGTAACGCTTTTCAGGGATTCACAATAACCGAAAGCATACTGGCTGATAATTTTAAGATTGGAGGGTAAGGCGATGGTCTCAAGGCTTTCGCAGGAAAAGAACGCCTGTTGTGCTATTTGGACCACACTTTCGGGAATACTGATGCTTTTTAGGGAATAACATGCACCGAAGCTGTAATTCCAAATTATATCTATACCGTCCGGAATTTTAACATTATCAAGACTTGTGCAACCGTAAAATGCGTACATATCAATTTTAGTAACTGTATCGGGAATTGACACAGAAGAAAGGGAAGAACACCAATTAAAAGCACGTTCACCTATCAAAGTCACTCCCTGTGGTATGCTCATACTTTCTAATTCAGAGCAATAGCTGAATGCATATTTGCCGATTGTAGTAATACCTGTGCTAAGGACTATGTTTTTTATCTGTTCTCTGAAGTTGTACCATGGTACAGACGATGTGGAGGAATACGAAGGCATCGCACCTGAACCGTTAAGGCTAAGTGTTCCTGTTTTCGTATCAAATGACCATTTTATATTACTTCCGCAAGAACCGGAGAAACCGTCACCGGTTACAGTTACAACACACTCTGCTGTATACTCCATAAATCTTGCGGTTATTACAGCCTCTCCTGCGTTATGTGCCGTTACAGTACCGTATCGGTCCACGCTGACTATGTTGTCATCAGAGGAGCTGTATTCAATCTGCAAATCCCATACGTCTAGGTCAGATTGTATTGAGCCATAGATATATGCAGTTTCGAACACAGTAAGCTCCAGTTCGGTGCTGTTAAGAGTTATACCGGTTATAGACTCAAACAGTTCCCTCTTAAGCTCGTCCTCTACATATGTCACCTGTGGAGTTGTCCCGTAATCCTCCTCACTATTGTAGTAGTACTCATGCACATATTTATAATACGAAATTGTATTGTCCTCTACAAAGAAATTCACAATATATGCCTTGCTTGAATCATGTCCTGCATCGTATTGAGATATGTAATATATCGGTATTCCTTTTGCATCAGCCACGCTGTATTCATAAGCAAAAAGACCGTCTGCATAATACACATTGCCGTTATTACAAGTCAGCGAATCTGCAGTAATGCCTTCTGCAAAAACAGTTTGTTCTTTACCAAACTTGTCAGTTTTGTAAATGGTTTTACCAAGCAGATAATACCAGCAGTCATTGTCATAATCGTATTTTTGAACATAGTCGTAATTTCGCGGCATTTCAGAATATTTTTCACTTGTAGCCTTGTACTGACCCGGTGTCCAGGAATAGTGACTGAGTGCCATCATTTCTTTATCTGTACGAAGGAAGAAGGTTCTTCTTGCCTTTCCTTCACTGTCAGGCACAGGGTCATCCCAGCAACAATCCACATGGTACCATTGACCGTCAAGTCTCACCATATTCCAAGCATGATTCATCTCTGAGCTTGAAACATACACGCACTCTACTCCTGCAGCGTTCATAACTGCTCTGTAAGCAAGGGCATAAGACCCGCAGATACCGGTTCCGTTTACAAGTGCAGAATACTCTGTATACCGTTCGCTCACCAGTTCTCCGGAAAGTTTACCTTCTGTTTCAAGGATTTCAAGAAGTTCTGTGTCGTATTTACAATTCAGAACAATATAATCGTGAATATACAGTGCTTTCTCAAAGTCACTCATACCCTCGGTTAATTCGACAATAGCCTCTATCTTTTCTTTAACTGCCGATACCTTTTCCGTGAAGCTGCTCAAATCTGCTGTGCTACCATAATCAAAGTGTATTTTGGTGATATAATTTGTCTTGGTGTTATAAACAATTCTGTAAGAAAAATCACCGTTAACCATTAAGCTGTATTCTATGGGGTAATATTTAGATACAGCTGAGAATAAAGCAACTGTGTCCTCCAGAGTTATCATGTATTCTTCTATGGAGACCGCTGCTTCCATACCGAACATTGCCGTAGCCACCAAAGTTATTAATTCTTCCGGAAAATCCGCAAAAAGCTCCTCTGCTACAACCACATCCGTCACATCACTTGCTATCGGAGGTAAGGTATCTGACTTAGCCTCTATAACTTCACCCTCGCTGGAAACAAGATTATATATATCAGCAGATTGATATAGGTCAGAAGTTACAATGCTGTTATAGTCGGTTCCCTTAGTGATAGCCACATCGTCATATGTAACAATTCGCTCCACTCCTCCGGGGGTCAATGCTGAAACAATATAATCCATTGTGCCGTCATCAGTTGCTGAAATCTCAATATTATAATCTATATATGTGGGTAAGTAAATAATCTTTTCTCCCTCATAGACATACGCATAAACCAGGTCATCAAATAATTCAATCTCATCGTTAATTATGGTGAGAACCGTATTTCCGTCCTCATCGGCAACAGTAACATCGGTAGGACAGTGTACCTCTACCGTTTTATAGTAACCCTCAACATAGCCGTATTTTGCCTGATACCACTTAACGTAATCCTTGAAATCCTTGCTTTCCATAAGCGACTCTATTGCGCTTCCTGTGTATCCTGCAAGAGATTGTGCCTCGCTTTCTATAGATTCAAAAAGCTTTTCAAGATAAGCGTCCGAGGCTGTCATCACCAATCCACCCACATTCGCCTTGCACACCATATTGTTGGCATCTATGGCAACCTGAAGAGTCCTAAAGCTATCGTACAAGCCTTGCATTTCAGTAATACTCTCGTTCATTGTTGCGGCAGTAAAAACGCTGATGAGAGGCTCCTTGGATTTCAGCGGCAACTCAGGGTGATACTCGTCTATTTTCTCGTAGAGAAGCTCGAACAATTCATCCAAGGTTATTGTTTCGAAATCTTCAAACGGGTCATAGTCTACATTTTCTATAATCACCTCAAACTCACCGTGAACTTCAACATCGCTCCCGCAATAAATATTATATTCAACGGGAATTGTATCAGTACCGTTTTCAGGTTCATAGTCAGTATTAATATACATATCGGCGGTAAGGTCAAGGCGTTCACCCACAGCTATAGATTCGGCTACATCAACCTTCAATGAAGCTGTTTTAACAATCCCGTCCTTAAAATACAGCTTATCTACATCGGATGATAAAAACTCAACGGAAACGTCATCGTACTCACCATAACCCATAAGACGCATAGAATCCTCAACTTCTTGAACATCCGCTTCTGCCCATGAGCTTTGGGCAAGGTTATTGTCAATACAACCGTTTAGAGTCATCTTTTTGCGTGTAAACCATCTTTTATCATAAGAATAGCTAAAAAGCACAGAGTCAAGCTCAGCCTGAATTTCGCTGTTCATTTTAGAAAGTAATTGAACGTCGGTAATCGCTCCGTTGTATATATGTACTACAACGGTTTCTCCTACAAGCTTTTCAAGCTGCTGAATCGACAGAGTGAAAGAGTCGCTAACCTGATAGGTTTCTCCGTTAAAAACCATATCTGTTACCACATAGCTATAGCTATCTGTGTCGCTGTCATATTTTTGTTGTACGGAATAGGTGGTAATCGTACCCACTCTGTTTCTGTTACCTGTTACATCAGAAACGGAGGCCGCATTGACTTTCACTGACATTTCTTCTACAGGCATCATAGTAATAACCATCAACATCGCCATAAATACCGCAAATAACTTTACAATTCTTTTCTTCATAAACTTTACTCCTTCAAGGTAATTTATAAGTTCATCATATTCCTGATTTCCTAATTCCTAATCTAATTAACCTCTATCAGTATACTATATTATCTGCAAAAAGTAAATGAAATACACCTAAGTATTCTACGTCTTTTGCCGATAACGGCAATTTAATTTTTTGGTTGATACATTATTTATAATAACATCACATCAAAAGTTATGGGAGAAAAAACTCAATTTTCATTTACACAAATTGCAAAGTATGGTAGAATAGTGTAAGAATCGGTTTTGAAAAGTTTTTGCTGAGTTCTGACAGGCTGATGCTTTCAGTCGGGAAGTTGAAATAGCCACGGAAGGTTTACGTGATATTATGAGCAATATGTCTAACAAGCTAACATTAATGTATCTTACATCAAGCCCCGAGGCTGCAGTTTTGGCAGAAGAGGCAGGTGTGGACCGTATATTCCTTGACCTGGAGATTCTGGGTAAGGAGGAAAGACAGGGTCACCTGGATACAGTAGTATCCCACGCGTCCCTTGATGATATTGCACCTTTGAGAGCTGTGGTTCACAAGGCAAAACTCCTGGTGCGGTGTAATCCTGCACACAAGGGTCTTGGTGCTGAGATTGACAGAATAATATCAGACGGTGCAGATATCATTATGCTCCCTTACTTCAAAACTGCTGAAGAGGTTAAGTTTTTCCTCCGGTGTGTAGATGGTAGGGTGCCCACAGTACTGCTCTTTGAAACTGCAGAGTCGGTAGAAAATGCAGACGAAATTCTCGCTTTGCAGGGCATTGACGAGGTGTACATAGGTCTCAACGATTTGCACCTGAGCTACAATATGCACTTTATGTTTGAGCTTCTTTCCAACGGAGTGGTAGAGAGTCTCTGCCGGAAGTTCAGAAGCAGAGGTGTACCCTACGGTTTCGGCGGTATAGCAAAAATCGGTGAGGGACTCCTTAAGAGTGACGATGTTATCGGTGAGCACAAGCGACTGGGCTCAACCTGTGCAATATTGTCCCGCACATTTCGTAACGAGGTGGACTTAAGTCGTCCTATTGACGACTTCGGCGGAGAGATTGCACTTTTGAGAAAGCGTGAGGAAGAGGTAGCCACCTGGGACGAAAAGCAGTTTGAGGATAACCACAGACGAGTTTGCGAGACTGTAGACAAAATTGTTCAGATGAAGCTGAGCTCTTGATGAGATAAGCTTTTCCTTATAGAATACTCCAAAAAAGGCGTTGTGTATTAACTACACAACGCCTGTTCTTTTATATATCTTCTGTGATTATTTTTTGTGCAAGGGCTGAGTTGCGATATCTGTCGTCGGAGGTGACATCCTTAATTATTGTGATAAAATCGGGGATAGGGGGCTGGACATCCTCAGACTCCACCTCAATCTCCAGAAAGGCCCTGTCCTGCCAGAAGGGGAACACATCCACCTCGTAGATGAAGCCGTTCATAGAGAAGCTGTGTCTTTGTTTTTTTATAGGTGAGTAGCCCTCTCGTATATACTGAGAAAGGGATTCAAACTCTTCTTTTGATATTTCGGACTCAACCTCTATTCGGGTCATATCCGTAAGCTTTGTCTTAAAGGTTTTGGTGTATAGGGTACCAGGCTCTGTTTCAGAGCATCTTATACGGCATCGTTTTCCGTGCTCACTTACACCCTCGGGTAACTCCAGATACATCTGGCACATATTTGCTATTTGATAGTTGCTTTGAGCTTTTAGAATTTCTATGTCGGGGTAGCGTATAAGGTATTTATATTCAATCTCTAAGGGTTTGTCCATTACTGCACCTCAATTGAAATAATCTGCGGAGGGTTAAACATTCTCTGTAGATAATAGGGGGAGGAGCCCAGTCCTGTGGATATGGCAAGGTAGCCGTTATCCATTTGGAAGAAGCCCTCTGCATAGTCGGGAAATGTTTCTTGGTCGGGCACATATACTGCACCCACAAAGGGGATTTGTATCATACCGCCGTGGGTGTGACCGCTGACGGTCAAATCCACCGGATACTCATCTATACCCCACAGATACAACTCGGGCTGATGACACAAAAGCAGGGTGAAATCCTCTGTGTCGGTATATTCTGTCAGATAGGTATTGGTTTCTGTGTCCCACTTGCGATAGTAGCTGAGTCCACCAATACGGATAGGGGTGTCGTTTATTTCTATATCCAGATAGTTACCCTCAAGGAGGGTAGCGTCGCTTTTCTCGATTACAGCCACGTATTCCTCCAGCTTGGGACTGTTCTTTTCGTGATTACCCAGGGAGCAGTACACAGGGGCAATATCACACAGATTACTGAGCAAGGTCTCAAGGTATTCTGTGTCGTTAGGAATTTCCACCTTGCTTTCAATCAAATCTCCCACAGCAAGGATGATGTCGGGGTCTTGCTCCTTTATTTTGGAGTAAAGCCGTTGGTTGCCACCCCAGAATTCCTTACAATGGGTATCGGTGACAACTGCAATCCGTACAGACTCAGAAATCTTCGGACTGTCAAAGGAATACTCGGCTACAGTTATAGCTTGGTTGCTGTAAACAAGCTCAGCTGCAAGAAATATCACAAGCAACAAGACAAGCAACAGAATTATTATCCTGCCGCTTGTCCTTTTTTTATAGGTTGTATCATTAATATAATGCTTCATACCGTTATAGCTGTTATCTGTTAAATATCCAATACCATTTTACACCTATGCATTCAATATCTATCCATACGATAGCATAAAGTATAGCAATAAGTGCTTTCATAAATTTCCTTTGATTACCCTCAAATTTGTTGCACAAATGACAGAGTGCAACAGATAGAAAGGGTTTGAAGTAAATAGTAACTCTATTCAGAAGAGCACTGTTTGCCGTTGCAAAAATCAATGCAAAGTTTACAAATAAGGCAGACATATAGAAGTTTTCCTCTCGGGTAAAGACTTTCTTTTGAAAGGCAAGAAAGGCATAAACTATAATAGGTGCCAAAGCAATAACTATTCTGAGAGGGTGTATTTCATTTTGAGCATAGGCGGTACCGGCAATATTGGAGTCGGTGTCTTTTAAGACACCCATAATTTCAAACAAAAGATCATAAGAAAAAACAAGCGCAACGCCTGATGCAAGGATAAATAAGATCTTTTTGAAATTAAGGTTTCTTGAAACAAGAAAATACATAGGAAGCATTATAAGTCCTGTAATATGCACAGAAGCGCCTAAAAATACTACAATGCAATATTTAATAAACTTTCGTTCGTAAATTAGCCTGTGTCCTGCAAAAATTATTGCCGCTGCAAGATACTGTCTGATTCCGTTAAAACAACCTGTCCAGCTGGTAAACATAAACAGCATAATTGTAAAAAAGAAATCATCGCAGTTTTTACTAAGGGTGATTACAAAAAGAAATACTGTCAAAGCACCCACTGTAAATAAAAAATAAGCACTGTCGTCCGTAATTTTATATAGAATGTTTGCGATTAGTGCCAGTCCGGGCTCGTCCCATTCCTGTAGTCTTGTAGAGAGGCTTTGTGCCCAGACGGAAAAGCTGGTATAGTAAGAATAGTAATCTGTTCCTACGCGATATCTAAGACCGGTTACAAAGGCAAGAATAAGGGTACATACAATGACAAACAGATAATAGGTGGTAAGGCTGCTTTTTCTTGATTTTGCAACCAGTTCCATATGCTTGTTGTACTGTTGGGTTGCTATATATCCGAAGATACCGGTTACCAGAGCAGTAATTATCAGGACTGACATTGTATGCACCTCCTTTGCTTTTTGTTTTATATGTTACTTTCTTACGATTTTTGGACTGTCAAGGTCTATCCAACTTGCAATCTTAAGGTCCCATTCCAAGGGCTCAATTTTTTGACAACATCCGCCGTGGCAGAAGGTGATTTCGCCAAAATAAATCTGTCCATCAATATTATAAGAATCTACTCGACACATAGGAAATGGCCGGGATAACTTCTCGACAATTTCTTTCATACGTTCAAAATTCTTCGGTTTCTCCACATAGCCTCTTACCGGATGTTTTTCAGAACACAGAGTCATCAAGGGATTGCGATTATTAGGTTTTAACCACTACATTTTATTTTTTGAATATGGTGCGATATCTGAAATATAGTTTTTCTATCAAAATTCTGCCAGAGTGAAAGTAATTGTTTGCAATATGAATATTTGTATCATAAATATCTTTATTGGCAATTTTGATGATGTCGTTGTGTGCTTTATCGGTTTTTCTGTTTTCTCTGGGGAGAGTGAGCATTAATTCAATAAGTCTGCGGTTGTTGAATGGGAATGTGATTCTGTGGCAGATGTCAAGTGACTGAGTAACCATCATACCCCAATTGCTCATTCTGACTTCCCAATAATACATATCGGTGTGTTCGAAGTTAAATTTGGCCTCTTCAAGGTCAAACTTTTTCATATATTCTTTATAAATTTTATCTGATTCGGAAAGTAAATACGGAGAAAGAAAATAGCGGGTCTGAAAAATACTAAAGTGTCTAGCAGAAAGGCGTTTAGGAAAATTCACACCATATTTTCTTTCGAAAAACACACGTACAATTTCAGATATCCAAGATTTAATTTCTGTATCGAAATAGTTCCATCGGTACATACAGATGTGTTTTCTGACTTCTCTTTCGGCAAGTCTTCTGATATAACCGTAGGAATGAACGATAAGTGCCTTGAGTTCTTCGTAGTCCTCGATTTCGTCATTGTTTGAAGGGATAGGATAAATATTGTGCTCTAACCCGATTTTTTCACATATTTCATGGGCTGCCTTAGAGTCTGTTATCTCAGTATCTTTTGACTGAAAACTAAAGTAACCGAATTTATCGTAAAGTCCGTTAGCACAGGCAAGAGTTGTCTTGCTGTCCGTACCGCCGGAAAGAGAAATTGCGGAATTAGGCCATTTTATGGAGGCTAACTCTATATTTTTGTGAAGTATATTGTATGCCTGTTGAATGCCCTTTTCGTAGTCCTCTTCGGTTTCGCATTTAACGAGTGGTCGGACAGGATAAAATCTGTGCACAGAGAATTCTGCAGATTTGTTGAGCTTGATATAAACATTTGCTCCTATTCGCTTGAGCTCCTTAAAGGGTGACAGATCGCCCGGAAGATATCTGTTGCCTATGTTATAAAATCTATTGGTTACAAGTTTTTTTACGAACGGATCCATAGTAAGTGAGTATATATCAGCTACTAACTGAGGATGAGATGTGAAACAAGAACTATTCTCAATATTACCGTAGTAAAGTGCCTTTATTCCTGCACAATCCTGAACCCCGAGTATTTCCTTATCAAAAACAAATACACAGAAAATGCCCGTCCAGTCGTTAATAACATCGAAAAACTTATCAGTACTCACCTGGTATGCATCGGATGCTTCTTTGAGAAGAGAAGCTTCTTCATATATGCCGTTAAATGGATTATAAGCATGTCCGATAATGAGAAAACTTACATCGTTGTTCTCATATAGACAGAAATCCTGATCCTTGTGGATGAATGCACGATAATTGTTAATCTGCTTTACTGTCCATTCTCCATAAAAGGGATAGGACTGCTCGTTGATGTTTTTATCGTTTGTTATGAAATAGCCTCTGGAAAAAAGGCACTCTCTGTATTGAGGCTTTTCATTAAGAATTTTTTTAATTGCTTCTGTGTTTGCACTGACGGTGTTTTTCATTCGAAACTTCCTTCTTTCAATGTAGTATGGATTATTAGGTTAATAAGTAGAGGAAAAATCAAGGGTTACAGCCTCTGGTAGATGTAGTCAGCCGCTTCGTACTCTTTGCGGTTCAGGAGTCCCTTGATGTCAAGGAGGACAGGCTTGTATGTAAGATAGTAGGGGTCAATGCCGATTACATTAACCTTTCTGGAAAATAAAACCGCAATAGGCATACCAACATAGCCAAGACCTACCAGGGATATTTTTCTTCTCTGTTAACAAATTTCTCGTATAGTGACATAGTTTATTCCTTCACTTTACTCTATATCCATATGAGCGAGTAAGGTCTGATTTACTTTTTTTACATCAAATCGGTCTTTACAGTATTTATAACTTTCTTCACCAAAAGATTTGATGAGTTCGGGGTTTTCTATGAACTTACACATAGCATCTGATAATGCCTCAGGGTTGTCCACAGGTACCATAAAGCCTGTCTTTCCGTCTATTACGGTTTCTCTGCAGCCCGGAGCGTCGGTTGTAATAACAGGTCTGCCCATTGCCATAGCTTCTTGAGTAGTACGAGGAACACCCTCGCGATAAGACGGTAGGACATATACTGAACATTGTTTATAATAACTACGCACGTCGGAGCTTTCCGGATAATACTCAATGGCACCTAAGTCAACATATCGCTGTATTTCTTCTTTTTTGAGTGAGTCCTGCATATTCTCATCAATTTCGCCCAAGAGCATCATTCGTACGTCAGGATATTTTGAGTGAATAATCTCGGTTGCCTTCAGGTAAACTCTTACACCCTTGCTTATGAGTGCGCGTGAAAGCATAAAGAACACCGGTTCGTCCGGTAGTGGTTCAAGGTTGAAGTGTTCGAGATTTACTCCCGCACCATCTACAAGACAGCATTTTTCTTTCTTCAGAAGTTTCATTGCTGTTAAATCTTTCAAGTCGTCGGGATTAATAAAAATTACTTTGCTTGAACATGAAAAACCTATGCGGTACAGAGTCTTGACAATGGGACGAAGTATCCTTGTCTTTCGAGTATTTGCGGTGAATATATATCCAAGACCCTCTACCATAGAATAGCGATTTTGAACCCTTGCAAGTTTTGCCGCTATGGCTCCGTATATAACCGGCTTAATAGTGTAGCCAAGGGTTATATCGGGCTTTTCTTTTTTGAAGAGTTTTTTAAGCGCCCCTATGTACTTCAGGTCTGTTATGGCGTTGACACCGGTTTTCTCCATGGGGATTTTTACAAATCTTGCACCAAGGTCTTCAATCTTGTCTACGTCAATATCGTTGGGACCTGTGACGATAACCTGGTGTCCAAGAGCAATAATATCCTTTATCAGGTCACCTCTGAAGTTCCAGGCAGTTCTGTTTTTTGGTGAGACCATTATAATTTTCAAACAAATTCCTGCTTTCGTTTTATATTTATTCTAAATTTTTATCTTGAATAATCCGCTACCTCAATGAGTGTATCCATAAGCTTTTCTACAGGGTAGCCAACGCACTCCATCATCATAGGATACATACTAATCTCGGTGAAACCGGGCATGGTGTTGATTTCGTTGAAGACAACACGGTTTGTGTTTTTTTCCAGAAAGAAGTCAACTCGTGACAGACCTCTGCAACCAAGGGCGAGGAATATTCTCTCAGCATAGTCACGGACGGTATCGTTGATACCCTCGGGAAGCTCAGGAGAAGTAACCGTCATAGAGTCGGCGTTGTTATATTTAGCTTCAAAGCTATAGAATACATCACCTGCTACAGCCTCACCGGCATTGGAGCAAATTATACCCTCTGGGGTCTCCAGCACAGCACACTCCAGCTCTCTGCCAATAACAGCCTCCTCAATTAGCACCTTGGAGTCGTGCTTAAGGGCAAGGTTCACAGCCTCTCGGAGTTCTTGGGCATTCTCTGCCTTGGACACTCCCTGAGACGAGCCTGACTTACAGGGCTTAACAAACATAGGGTAGGAGAACTTACCCTCTGCCTCGGCTATGTAGTCTTTGACACAATTTGCTTTAACCAGTACGTAGTCTGCCTGAGGTATATCACTTAAACTGTCGACTACAAGCTTTGTGTAGGCTTTATCCATAGAAAGACCTGATGCAAGGGCTCCACAGCCGACATAGGGGATTTCGCATAAATCAAAGAGTCCCTGAATAGTACCGTCCTCACCGTTTTTGCCGTGAAGTACAGGGATGATAACATCCACGGGGATAAGGGTGTTATCGCCATTCAGGAGTACGAGTCCCTTGGAGGTTTTGTTAGGGGATAGAACACAGGGAATGTTTGAGGTGCACTCAACCCACTCACCTGTGGGGATGAGGCTTGTGTCACCTTGGTAGTAGACCCAGTCGCCGTTTTTCTTTATGCCCACATAGTGCTTGTTGTATTTACTGTCAGACACATTCTTTGTGAAGTTCATAACAGACTTACAGGATATTTCGTGCTCGGTGGAGTTACCGCCGAAAATGATTAAAACTGATTTCAATATATATCTGCCTTTCGGATTATTGGTTTAGTCAGAAGTTATGTCTGGTGTTTGCCGAAGTCCACGGAGTTGAGGTTAGCCAGTATTAAGCGGAAAAGTCGCTCGTTGTTGCCCGAGGATACAAAGCTGTTGTGGGGAGTGATGATGACCCCCTTCATATTCCACAGCGGACTTTCCAAGGGAAGAGGCTCCTCCTCAAATACATCCAAAGCCACTCCCATAAACTTACCACTTGCGACTGCTTCACACAGAGCCTTTTCGTCAATAACCGCACCGCGGGACACGTTCACAAGTACGCTTTCATCCTTCATCAGAGAGAGAAACGCTTGTGAGAAAAGTCCTCTGGTGCTTTCTGTCAGGGGGAGGGTCAGCACAGTAATATCAGCCTGAGGTAATGCCTCTTTGAGGCTATCCATGGGAACAAAGTCGTCTATATGTTCACCTGCACAGTTGTATATATCTGCGCCCATGGTGTGTACACCGAAAGAGTGGAGTCTCTTGGCACATTCCGTTCCCACAGACCCTGCACCTACTATAAGAGCAGTCTTGCCGAATAATTCAGGCAGGTCGCGGTGCTTTGTCCATTCCTTTTTTCTTTGCTGTGTATAGAAGTCAGCAGAGTGCTTGTAAATTTCCAGAATTTTGAGTATTACCCACTCTGCCATAGGAATGCTGTATACACCTTTGGCATTGAAGAGGGATATTCCCTTTGAGGCGAAGTACCCTACAGGTGCACGGTCAAAACCTGCACTTGTCAGCTGTACTGCCTTAAGGTTTGTAAACCTTTCGGGAGGATTTTCCTTAAAGAGATTGTTGCAAACTACAGCGTCAAACTGTGAACAGTCTATACCGAGAGGTTCCAGTTCGTTTTGTACGAAGGTTATGTCAAAGCCCGAGGACTTAAGGGTATTCAGTTGTTCTTCTGTGTAGCTCATAGCACCTGTCAGCAGAAGCTTCATATAGCATAACCTCCCTTGAGTTTGTTGTTTTATCTTAATTATTGAGGATTAGTCTGCAGTTATAACTGCTTCCTCTTTAGCTTTTACCGCATTTTCAGCAGACTCGACTGCCTTCTGTGTCTGAGCAGTGGCGGCGGTTTCCTTGGTGTTTTCATTGTCAGCGTTGGTGAAGACCTTGAAAATGGAGATAAAGAAAATCTTAAAATCCAAGGCAAAGGACAGATTCTCTGTATACCAGCAGTTAAGCTCGATTCTTCTGTTCCATTCTACATCTTTTCTGCCGTTTACCTGTGCCCAACCTGTAACACCGGGACGAACAGAGAACATCTTAAACTGCTCTTCGGTGTATTTATCTACCGTCCAGGGATGATATGTAAGGGGCGGTCTGGGACCGATAAGACTCATATCACCTTTGAGGATATTAACAAGCTGAGGCAGTTCGTCGATGCTGGTGGCACGAATGAATCTACCCACCTTGGTAACTCTGGCGTCACCCTTGCCGGAGTAAACGCCTGAGCCTGTGTGCTCGGCACCCACGCACATACTGCGGAACTTGTAAATCTTAAAAACCTTACCGCCCTTGCCAAGCCTTTCCTGCTTGAAGATAACAGGACCCTTGGACTCAACCTTAATGGCGATAGCTGTAATAATCAACACAGGGGACAGGATAGCAAGTCCCAAAAATGATACAAAAATGTCGAATGTTCGCTTAAAAAAAGGATACATTTACTACTCTCCTACTCTATGATTTTTTACAAAAACGCACAATTACACATTATAAACCTATTATAACAGATTAATTATACCATATAATGTGAAAAAAGCAATGTATATTGCAAGAAAATATATAAAAATACAGGTACTTATTTTTGTTGACTTTAATGGGTTTTTGTATTATAATTTCAATGAATAATTGTGTAAAGTGGGATTGTATGCAATGTACATCCAATTTAAGTCTTGAGATGTTTCTTTTTAGTTAATTTCAGACGGAGCGTTGTTATGAAGGAATTTAATACCAAAAAAATATTACTGATGATTTCTGATTCACTGATAATAGCAGGAATCGGATTTCTGACCAATCTTATATTGATGTGGACAGATATTGCACGGGATTTAAGCGGTGCAGAGGCACTACAGGTTGGGTGGTCAAAGCTTACACTTATTATCGGGATAGAGGTAGTATTCTGCTTCTTCACCCTGTATGTGTCGGGAGCCTACGCTTTCTTCTGGAGGCTTATGGGTAAGCATGAGTATCTTGCCTGTTTTGTTGGCTCAACGGTGGGAATAGCTTTCTCCGTATTTTTAATGAACTTTTTCGGAGTTTTTGAGGGCAAAATTCCCTATGTGCTCTTTCTGGCTCAGTATATTCTGGTAACACTTTCTATGCTTGGTTTTCGTATGTTTGCCAAGAAGACCATTGTGGGACTCACCGAGGCAGGTCGCTCGGAGAATTACCAGCGTACACTTATTATCGGTGCAGGTCGTGCGGCAACACTCCTTCTCACGGATATAGAAAATGCCAAGAAGGACCCCAACAACCCCTCCAGAAATATTCTTCCTGTAGGACTTGTGGACGACGACAGAAGCCATCTTGGTGACAAGATTATGGGTATACCCGTGCTCGGTACTACCGCGGATATTCCTGCTCTTTGTGAGCAGAGCAACATATCTCTCATTGTTTTTGCAATTCCCTCTTGTATGGAGGAAGATAGACAGAGAATACTTGCACTTTGTTCTAAGACAAAATGCAAGATTAAAATGGTACCTTATCTCAGTCAGCTTCTCTTTGAGGATGGCAAACCTCAGCTTCTCAGTCAGGTTAAGGATATTCATATTGAGGACCTTTTAGGCCGTGAGCCCATCACCTTCGACAGAGAGCAGACAGAGGCGTTCATCAAGGGCAAGGTGGTAATGGTCACAGGCGGCGGCGGTTCTATCGGCAGTGAGCTTGTAAGACAGGTAGCAAAGTATAATCCCAAGCAGATTATCATAATAGATATTTATGAGAACAACGCCTACGATATACAGCAGGAGCTTCTTTTGGAATATGGTGACAGCGTGGACGTTGTAACCCTTATCGCCTCTGTACGAGACCACGATAAGATGGATATGATATTCGCTACATACAAGCCTCAGGTGGTATATCATGCCGCTGCTCACAAGCACGTGCCTTTGATGGAAACCTGCCCCGAGGAAGCAGTCAAGAACAATGTTTTCGGTACCTTTAACATAGCAACCCTTGCCGAAAAGTACGAGGCAGAGAAGTTCATTATGATTTCCACAGACAAGGCGGTTAACCCCACCAATGTTATGGGCGCCACAAAGCGTTGCTGTGAAATGATAGTTCAGTACAAGGCTCAACACACAGAGAAGACCGAATTTGTTACAACCCGATTCGGTAATGTACTGGGTTCCAACGGTTCGGTAATTCCTCTTTTCCGCAGACAGATTGAAAGCGGAAAGCCCGTAACCGTTACTCATCCCGATATAATCAGATATTTTATGACAATCCCCGAGGCGGTATCTCTGGTATTACAGGCAGGTGCTATGGCACAGGGCGGAGAAATCTTCGTGCTGGATATGGGTGAGCCTGTTAAGATTACAACCCTTGCAGAGAATCTTATCAGAATGTACGGCAAGGTCCCCTACGAGGATGTAGAGATTAAGTTTACAGGACTTCGTCCGGGCGAGAAGCTTTTTGAGGAGCTTCTTATGAACGAAGAGGGACTAAAGTCTACAGCAAACAAGAAGATTTTCATCGGAAATCAGATAGCAATAAACGAGGAAGAGCTGTTGACAAAGCTCAGCATTTTGCAAGAGGCTGCCGACAGAAACGACAGCGAGGCAGTTGTTGAGATTTTGAGCGATATAGTTCCTACCTTCAAACACAAGACAAACGCTTGATAAATACCCCATAAGTATTTTACAAATTTGAATATATAAGGAGCAAAGTATATGTGCGGAATAGTTGGATATGTTGGTCCCAAGGATTGCAGCGAGGTGCTGGTTTCAGCACTGAGAAAGCTTGAGTACAGAGGATATGACTCTGCAGGTATTGCAGTTTTTGAGGACGGCAGAATTAAGGTAGCAAAGGAAAAAGGCAGACTGGATGACCTCCAGGCTAAGATGGAGGCAGAGGGGGTACCTTCAGGTCATGTAGGTGTAGGCCACACCCGTTGGGCTACTCACGGCGTACCTTCTGCAACCAATTCTCATCCCCATGCAGGTGGAGATAAGGTAACTTTGGTACATAACGGAATTATCGAGAACTACAAGGAACTCAAGGAACACCTTGTTTCTCAGGGCAGAACCTTCGTAAGTGAAACTGACACCGAGGTTGTAGCACAGCTCCTTGACTACAACTACGAGGGAGACCCTGTTAAGGCTATTGCAAAGACTCTCGCTCAGGTTGAGGGTTCCTTTGCACTTGGCATACTCTTTGCCGACAGAGTAGGTGAGCTTTACGCCGTAAGACGCGAGAGTCCCCTTATCGTTGGCGTTGCTGAGGGTGAGTCCTTTATCGCCTCTGACGTTCCCGCAATTATCAAGTACACAAATCAGTACTATCTTTTAGAGCACGACGAGATTGCCCATCTTACCAGAGAGGGTGTATCCTTCTGTGACCTTCAGGGTAGTACTGTAGAAAAAGAGCTCAAGGTTGCCGACTGGGATCAGGAAGCAGCAGAAAAAGGCGGATACGAGCACTATATGCTCAAGGAAATTCACGAGCAGCCCACCGCAGTCAAAACCACCATTTCTCCCAGAATTTATCAGGGACTTCCCAGTCTTGAGGAATGTTCAATTACCCTTGAGACCCTTAAGGATATACATCAGGTATTCATAGTAGCCTGTGGTACAGCAATGCACGCAGGTATGGTTGGCAAGTATGTAGTAGAGAAACTTGCACGTGTTCCCGTTATTGTGGACATAGCTTCCGAGTTCAGATATCGTGAGCCTCTGGTAGGCGAGGGCGATTTGGTAATTATCATCTCTCAGTCAGGCGAGACTGCCGACAGCCTTGCGGCTATGCGACTGGCAAAGAAGCTGGGTGCAAAGACTCTGGCTATTGTCAACGCCAAAGGCAGTTCTATTGCCCGTGAGGCAGATATGCTTGTTTATACACACGCAGGTCCCGAGATTGCAGTTGCTTCCACAAAGGCTTACATGGTGCAGATTGCAGTTATGTACCTGCTGGGCTTTGAGATGGCTCTTGCCAAGGGCAGAATATCTGAGCAGGAGTGCAGACGCCTTACAGAAATTCTTACAGAAATACCCGAGAATATTGAAAAAACCATCAACATTGTAGATGAGCTTTGTTCAGAGGTTGCCAAGGCTCTTGTGGATGCAGAGAATCTCCTTTATATCGGCAGAGGACTTGACTATGCTTTGTCTATGGAGGGCTCTCTGAAGCTTAAGGAAATTTCCTATATCCACTCCGAGGCTTATGCCGCAGGTGAGCTTAAGCACGGCACTATTTCTCTCATTACAGACGGAATGCCTGTTATCGCGGTTGCAACCCAGATAGGACTTCTGGACAAAACAATCAGCAACATCAAAGAGGTAAAGGCAAGAGGTGCCAAGGTTATCCTTGTTTGTGACGAGGAAACCACAATCGGCAGTGACGTGGCAGATTACATTATTCGTGTTCCTCAAATCGAGGAAATCCTTATGCCTATGGTCGCAGCAGTTCCTCTTCAGCTTTTGGCATATTATGCCTCAGTTCTCAGAGGCAACGATGTGGATAAACCCAGAAATCTGGCTAAGTCCGTTACTGTTGAATAAATTAAACTTTGGGTTCGTCTGCGGTTTTCGTAGGCGGACCTTGTTTTTATTTTGTTCACATCAATATTACAATATTGTTTATTGACTTGGAAAAGAACAAATAATATTATATAAATATAAACTCAAAGCTAAATTACGAAGGGAGGCGGCAAAATGACACAATTGTTAGTAGACATAGCGGTAGTGGGACTGAGAGTTTTGCTCTCGGTTTATACTGTATTCATCATTTATCAATGTTTTGGGTCAATGCGTCGCCAACAGCGTCAGGAATCCCCTCTGGTGATGCTTTATAACGACACGATAAGGCAGAAGATTCCCGTTATATGCTGGGAGAATTCTATAGGCAGAAGCAAGAGCAGTGACATAGTTATTGAGGACCCTACAGTATCCCGCAATCATTGTGTGCTGCTTCGCCGTAAAGAGGGCTGGTTTATCTCTGATATCGGTTCCAAATCGGGAACAAAGGTAAACGGCAAACGTATCCGCACCCGTCACAGGGTGGGGCTTGACGACGAAATACAGATAGGCTCCACCACCTTGTATCTTCGCAGGGGAGACGAGTTCGGCGAAGAGTTAAAGCACCATTGGTTTTTCTCCAAGGTGTCTGCAAAGCCCTCGGTTTCTGCTCCTCTGCTTTTGGTACTCGTCAACCTGTTTCACCTGTTTATGGCGGTGGAAATATGCATATCCTACGGAGAACTGAAGCCGGATGCTTTTTACATTGTGGCTGCAATGATACTCTTTTCTTGGGTGCTGTACGGCTTCTCCTTCGGAGTGTTCAGAAGGAGCAACTTCGAGCTGGAAACCATTGCTTTGTTCCTTACAGGTACAGGCTCTGTAATCTTGGTGGCAGAGGATGTCCGTGACGCCTGGATACAGGTAGCGGCGGCAATTATCGGTGCAGTGGGCTACGAACTGCTGCTGCTTTTTATCAGCAACCCCGACCGAATAGTCAAGTGGCGTATGACGATTATGATTATTGCTCTGGGCTTTCTGGCTATAAATCTTATTTTTGGTGTTGTGGAGTTTGGTGCCGCCAACCGAATCTATATCGGCGGTGTGTCAATCCAGCCCTCAGAAATTGTAAAGATTGCATATATCTTTGTAGGTGCCTCGGCACTTGACCACCTGCAAACAAAACGTAACCTTATAGAGTTTATCATTTTCTCGGCTCTGTGTGTAGGTGCTCTGGCGCTGATGGGTGACTTCGGTACCGCCCTTATATTTTTCGTCACCTTCATAGTGATTTCCATTATTCGCTCAGGTGATTTCACTACCTCTATACTTGCGGTGGTGGGTGCAGTTTTTGCGGTTATTCTTGTATTACAGTTTAAGCCCTATATTGCAGAGCGTTTTGCTATATGGGGACACGCTATGGAGGACCCCTACAATGCAGGATATCAGCAGTCGGGAGTCCTGACTTACATTGCCTCGGGAGGTCTTTTCGGCACAGGTGTTGGTAACGGAATACTTCGCTACTACGGAGCCTCGGAGACTGACCTGGTGTTCGGAATTGTATCCGAAGAAATGGGACTCATTACGGCAATTACCATAGCACTGGTGGTGTTCGGACTTGTTATATATTCCCGAGCCGTATCCACCCGTAGCCGTAGTACCTTCTACTCAATTTCTGCCTGTTGTGCCGCATCTATGATGCTTATACAGGCGTCCCTTAATATCTTCGGTTGTACTGATATACTGCCACTTACGGGTGTTACTTTGCCCTTTGTCAGCGCAGGTGGTTCCAGTATGCTGTCCTGTTGGGGCTTACTTGCATTTATCAAGGCAGCCGATGAGCGTACCTACACGAAGCTTGGCAGAAAATAAACTGAGGTTTTATTATGAAGAGAACAATGTCACGAAGTATAATAGCCCTAATACTGGCTGCAGCATTTTTGCTGGGGCTTGGGCTTTTGTGCCTTCGTTACGTTATGAATAACGATTTGTGGGCAAGTCAGACCTACAACCAGTACCTGTCCTCAGGCAAGGGACTGGCCTCTGCAGGTACAGTCTACGACAGAAACAAAAACGTCCTTGCAGAGTCTCAGGACGGCAAACGCCTGTATAGCAGTGACTATTACACCAGATGCGGTACTCTCCACTCGGTAGGCGACGGCTCCTACAATATAGCCACCGCGGTGCAGACTCGCTACAGAGCTCAGCTTGTAGGTCACAGTACTATTTTCGGATACGGTTTGCCCGAGAGTATCAAGTCCACAGGGGACGTAAATCTTACTCTGGACAGTCAGGTCTGTGCCAAGGTATACGAAGCATTCGGGGACAAAAAGGGTGCCTGTTTTGTCTATAACTACAAGACAGGTGAGGTGCTCTGTATGGTCAGCACCCCGGCTTACGACCCTCAGAATGTGCCCGATACTATCCCCGAGGGTGCGTACCTTAACAACGCGGTATCCAGCACCTATACCCCCGGCTCTATATACAAGATTATCACCACAGTTGCCGTTATAGAGAGTGGTGCAGATATTGACAATATGACCTTTACCTGCGAGGGTAAGAAGGAGTTTGACGGTGACGATGTCACCTGTCTTGAAACTCACGGCACGGTGAACATCTACGAGGCTTTTTCTCGGTCCTGCAACATAGCCTTTGCCGATGCGGCAACTGAGACAGGCAAGAGTATAATGCAGAGGATTTCCGATAAACTGGGCATTACAAAAAGCTACAGTGTTAGCGGTATAAAGACCGCCCGGGGACATTTTGATTTGTCGGATGCAACCTACAACGACCTTGCTTGGTCGGGTATAGGACAGTACACCGATATGGTCAATCCCGTCCAGATGGCTATACTCTGCGGTGCTATCGCAAACGGCGGAGAGGTAAGGCTTCCTTCCTATATAGACGGCGTCCTCCCCGGTAGCTCGGGCAGACTTATGAGCGAAGAAACTGCTGACAAGGTACAGGACATTATGCGATACACAGTAAGGGACTATTACGGCGATAATATGTTCTCGGGACTGACAGTAGGTGCCAAAACAGGTACCGCCGAGGTAGGTGAGGGCAAGGAGTCCACAGGATGGATGGTGGGCTACAGCACCGATGAGGACTATCCTCTTGCCTTTGCGGTTGTTGTGGAGGAGGGAGGCTTCGGCTTCTACAGTGCCGGTCCCATTGCCCGTATTGCTATGGTAGAAAGTGCTCGTTCCTTAGGTTATGAAGGATAAACCGCTATAATGAGGTGATGTAATGAAAGGAAAATATCCAGCCAAGCTGTTTTGGGTCGGATTTGCAGGTGGTATAGTATTCAGAAGATTCTATCTGTTTATACCTGCAGTTATATTACTTATAATAGGAATTTGGGTGAAGCTTTGCCTTGTTATAGGATTTGCCTTGATGCTTATTGATGTGCTTATCTCTTTCATAGACCAGTTGCAGATAAGAAAAACCATGCTGACAGAAAGTGACAATTCCGATTTCAATCTTTTTCGGGAAGCGGTGCTTTTAGAGGGATGGGAAGAAAACGTCAGAAATGTAGTGGACCAAGTTATCTCAGAGGACGATGAATAATAAAAGAAACCTTCAGAAGGTGTACACATTGGTGTGCACCTTTATTTTATAGACTGTTTGTAAATTTTACGGCATTACACAGGGCTTTTTCAAAATTCCCTTTCTTTTTTGCATTTAGTGTGATACAATAAACTAAATATAATGATTATCATGGGGTACTATGTAATATATACGAAAGGATGAACACTGTGGCTGGATTACTTAAAGCAATGTTTGGTAACTACAGTAAAAAAGAAATTAAGAGGGTAAAGCCCATAAAGGAAAAGACTCTGGAGCTGGAGGCTAAATATCAGGCTATGTCCGACTCTGAGCTTAAGAATCAGACTGCTATACTCAAAGAGCGTCTCGCACAGGGCGAGACCACCGACGATATTCTTCCCGACGCCTTCGCAGTATGTAGGGAAGCCTCCTGGCGTGTGCTGGGAATGAAGCACTTCCCTGTACAGATTGAGGGTGGCATCATACTTCATCAGGGCAGAATTGCCGAAATGAAAACAGGTGAGGGTAAGACTCTGGTGGCTACTCTTCCTGCATATCTTAACGCTCTTACAGGTGAGGGCGTACATATAGTTACAGTCAACGATTACCTTGCCCGTCGTGACTCTGAGTGGATGGGTAAACTGTATCGCTTTTTGGGACTTACAGTAGGACTTATTGTTCACGATATTACTCCCGATGAGCGTCGTGCCGCCTATAATGCCGACATTACCTACGGCACCAACAACGAGTACGGCTTTGACTATCTCCGTGACAATATGGCAGTTTACAAGGAGCACCGTGTACAGCGTGGACACGCCTTTGCAATTGTGGACGAGGTGGACTCCATTCTGATTGACGAAGCCAGAACCCCTCTGATTATCTCCGGCAAGGGTGACAAGTCCACAGATATGTACCAGAAGGCAGACTCCTTTGCAAGACGCCTCAAAAAGCACGTTTTCACCGAGGTGGACAACAAGGAGAATATGGAAGAGTTCTTCGAGGAAAACGGCATCGACTATATTATTGACGAGAAGGCAAAGTCTGCTACTCTGACTCAGCTGGGCGTTAAAAAGGCCGAGGAGCACTTCGGTATCGAGAATCTCACAGATCCAGACAACCTGACTCTTCAGCATCATATAAATCAGGCTATTAAGGCTCACGGTATTATGCACCTGGATATAGACTATGTAGAGAAAGACGGCGAAATCATCATTGTTGACGAGTTCACAGGCCGTCTTATGTACGGACGTCGCTTCAACGAGGGCTTACATCAGGCTATCGAGGCGAAGGAAGGCGTAAAAATTCAGAACGAAAGCAAGACTCTTGCAACAATCACCTTCCAGAACTACTTCCGCCTTTACAAGAAACTTTCAGGTATGACAGGTACCGCCCTTACAGAGGAGGCAGAGTTCAGAGAGATTTACAAGCTGGATGTTGTAGAAATTCCTACCAACAAGGAGCTGGCAAGAAAGGACCTTAACGACCTTATTTTTGCCACAGAAAAAGCCAAGTTTGAGGCAGTTATCGAGACAATCATCGCTTGTCATAAGAAAGGTCAGCCTGTACTGGTAGGTACTATCTCTATCGAGAAATCCGAGCTTCTCTCCAAAATGCTGTCAAAACGAGGCGTTCCTCACAATGTGCTCAACGCTAAACAACACGACAAGGAAGCCGAGATCGTTGCTCAGGCAGGTAAATTGGGTGCGGTTACTATTGCTACCAATATGGCAGGTCGTGGTACCGATATTATTCTGGGCGGTAACGCCGAGTTTATGGCAACCTCAAAAATGCGTAAGCAGGGTTTCAGCGATGAGCTTATTGCCGAGGCAACAGGCTTCGCAGAAACCGACAATAAAGAAATTATAGAGGCAAGAGAAGCCTTCGCAGAACTGCATCGTGGTTTCAAGGAGGAGCTTTCTGACGAAGCAGACAGGGTAAGAAATGCAGGAGGACTCTTCATCATAGGCACAGAGCGTCACGAGTCTCGTCGTATCGACAACCAGCTTCGTGGTCGAGCAGGTCGTCAGGGTGACCCCGGTGTGAGCCAATTCTTCCTTTCTACCGAGGATGATTTGATGCGTATCTTCGGCGGTGACCGTATGAGAATGATTATGGAAAGGCTCAGCCCCGACGAGAGTATGTCTATCGAAAACAAGATGCTCTCCAATATTATCGAAAGCTCTCAGCAGAAGGTTGAACAGCGTAACTTCGGAATAAGAAAGAACGTTCTCCAGTTTGACGACGTTATGAACCGTCAGAGAGAGATTATCTACGGTCAGCGTAACCAGGTGCTGGAGGGTCAGGACATCCATGACACAGTTATGACTATGATGGAGCAGACCATTAAGTCAAATACAGAGCTGTACCTTACCGGCACATCGGATAACTGGAATCTGGCAAGTCTGAGAGAGTATTATAACGGTTGGCTTGTTGATGACCGCTGTCCTCTTGTTTTCTCAGATGAAGCACTTAGTACCCTTACTGCTGAGGAAGTATCAGATATGCTTCTTTCTCATGCTCGTGAGCTTTACGGCGAGTATGAGGAGCTTGTTACCAAGGATACAATGAGAGAGATAGAGCGAGTTTATCTGCTTCGCTCTGTTGATACCCATTGGATGGAGCACATTGATGCTATGGAGGAGTTGAAGCAGGGTATTCGTATGAGAGCATACGCTCAGCATGACCCTGTTGTAGAGTATACTCACGAAGGCTTTGATATGTTCGACGAGATGATTGATTCTATCCGTCAGGACACAGTTAAGCTGGTGCTTGTAGCCCCCAGACACGTATACGAGATTCAGCGTCGTCAGCAGGAGCAGGACAGACTTCGCCGTGAGGCAGAGAAGGCTGCGGCTGCGGCACACCAGGTGGTACTGAATAAGGGTGAAGAAGCACCTAAAGTCAATCCCGTAACCTTTGCTATCAAGCGTGAGCAGGTGGCAAAGCCCATTGAGTTCGGCGGTGACGGAACCTCCTCTACCAACAGAACAGTACGAAAAGGCAAGAAAGTCGGCAGAAACGACCCCTGTCCCTGCGGCTCCGGCAAGAAGTACAAGAAGTGCTGCGGTAAGGATGAATAATTCTAAAAAAGAATAATACAACACATAAAAAGCAGGTGCCGTGAAATTCACAGCACCTGCTCTTTGTTTGTATTTATTTGTTAATTATCAATCAGACAAGTCCGGCAATCTTCTTCTGAATTCTGGTAGCATCCGCAATAGTCAGTCTGTTGTCGCTGTTAAAGTCAGCAAGGTCAGCAGTACTATCATCAAATATAGCTAATTCTGCCAAGTGTTTCTGAATGTTAGTAGCATCTTTAACGTTTATTTCGCAGTCAAGGTTAGTGTCACCTGTTACAGGTGTATAGCCTGAACCATAGGTGTATTTTGCATTGAGCAGATAGTCGTTGTAGTCACCGATTATAACATATCCCCAGTCTTTTTCTGTACTTGCATAGAATACATCAGTTAACTTAGGACTGGAATTAAAACTATCATGCTCAATGGTCTGGAGAACCTCAGGGAAGTAAATTCTTTTCAGATTTTCGGTACCGCTAAAGGAATAGATGCCAAGACCTGTAACGCTCTTGAAGTTAATGGCTTCAATGGAAGTGCAGCCCTGGAACGCCCAGCCGCCGATAGTGTTAAGGTTTTCGCCGAAGTTTACAATCTTAAGTCCTGAGCACCATTTGAATGCATCATCACCAATTGTTGTAACTGTGTCGGGAATGTTCAGGTATACAAGAGAGCTACAACCCAGAAAGGCACGATGGTCGATAGTTTTAAGGCTGTCGCCAAAATTAATATAGCTCAGTGAAGGACAGCTACTAAAGCCGTCATTACAGATTTCGGTTACATTGCTTCCGAGGATAACTGTTCTCAAAGAACCACAACTGTTGAAGCCATAAGAGGGGATAGATGAAACTCCTGAGCCTATTGTAACAGATTCAAGGGCTTCACAACTCTGAAAACATCCGTAGCCAATACTTGTAACGCTGTCAGGAATTACAATGCTTTTAAGATAGGTAGCATTGAAGAAAGCTCCAGAGTTCAGGGTGGTGATTCCGTTTCCGAGGTCAATCTTTTCAAGTCCGGCCCGATAAAAAGCATTACTGCAGATAGTCTGCATAGAGTCGGGAAGCTTGACTTCCTTGAGGCTTGTGGTGGACCTGAAGGCACTTTCACCGATTGTCTTTAGGCTGTTGCCAAAGTTGACGGTGTGCAGTGATATGCAACTTTCAAAAGCCCAATCGCCGATAGTCTCAACAGCATTGCCAAGAGTGACGGTTTCGAGGTTTGTGCATTCGTTGAATGCCTGATAATTTATGGTTGTTACAGAGTCGCCAACAATAAGGTCGGTGATTCTTGAGCAACCTGCAAAGGCATAGGAGCCGATTGTGGTTACGCTGTCGGGGATTGTGAGAGTTTTCAGAGCAGAGCAGTTCTGAAAAGCATTGTCACCAATAGATGTAAGGCCTGTGCCGAAGTTTATCTTGGAGAGTTTTGTGCATCCCACAAATGCTCCCGGCCAACCGCTCTCAATTGTAGTAACGCTGTCAGGGATTGTTACTTCTGTTATGGAAAGACAATTGCTGAAGGCTTCGCCGCCAATTGAGGTTACAGGGTATCCGCCGAGAGTGTCGGGGATGACTACTTTACCGCTTATGTCCTTGTTGAAAGAGATAATGACAGCTTCACCGTTATTTACAGTGTAGGTGTAATCTCCTTCAATTTCTGCTGCAGATATACTCAGAGGCAGAGCACTTATGAGCATCAGCATCGCAAGTACACAGGCAAGTGTTTGTTTAATTTTTTTCATTATTGTTTCCTCCTAATAATTTCTCCTAATAATTTATAATAAATAATAAAAGATAACTATAGCATTACATCTTTATTACATCTTTTCAGGACAGGACACAGAGAACATAGTCAGAACATTGTTTATAACTGTTCTTACACTACCGCACAGCGAGAGTCTTGCCTGAGTAAGGGACTCCTCTCCGCATTTTACTCTGTGAGCGTTGTAGAACTTGTGGAACAGAGTTGCAAGAGTAGTCACATACTTGGTAATACGGGTGGGGTCGTAGTTCTGAGCAGCAGCCACAATCTCATCTGTATATGCAGCCAGATGGTGGATAAGCTCCAGCTCCTCGGCTTCTTTTAGAAGAGTAAGCTCCTCAATACTGCAGTCACGCTGAGTTATGCCGTCAGCCTCCAGATTTCGGAAGATACTGCAGATTCTGGCGTGAGCGTACTGAACATAGTACACAGGATTCTGATTGTCCTGAGTAACGGCTAAGTCCAAATCAAAGTCCATCTGAGTGTTTGCTTCTCTGGTATTGAACATAAAGCGAGTGCTGTCTACAGGTACCTCATCCAGCAAATCAGAAAGCTGAATTGCTTTGCCGGTACGCTTACTCATCTTTACAATCTCGCCACCCTGCATCAGCTTTACAAGTTGCATCAGAACAATATCCAGCTTGTCACCGTTGTAGCCGATAGCATCCATAGCGCCCTTCATTCTCATAACGTGGCCGTGGTGGTCGGCACCCCAAATGTTAATACAGGTGTCAAAGCCTCTGTCAAATTTATCCTTGTGATAGGCAATGTCAGCAGCAAAGTAGGTGGGATTTCCGTTTTGGCGGATAAGCACATCATCCTTGAGCTCCAGCTTATCAATCTCTTCCTGAGTCTTGCCTTCACTTAGAAGTTTCTTTGTGAGGACTTCGATGTTCTTGTACCAGAGGGCGCCCTCTTTTTCGTAGGTAAGCCCCTTGTCAGTCAGCAGGTCAACAATAGCCTGTACCTTGCCGCTTTCGTGAAGCTCACTCTCAAAGAACCACTTGTCGTACTCAATGCGGTACTTCTTCATATCAGTCTGCATCTTTGCGATGTTCTTGGGCAGAGCGAAGTCAACAAGTGCTTTACGGCGGTTTTCGGAGCTTTCATTCAAAAGCTTATCACCGTTAATATCTGCAAACTCCCTTGCAAGGTCGGTTATGTCACCGCCCTGATATCCGTCCTCGGGGAAGATAGTCTCGGGGATGTAAATCTGAAGGTATCTTGCTTCCAGAGAAGAGGCAAACTTTTCTATCTGATTACCTGCATCGTTTACATAGAATTCTCTGAACACATCATAACCTGCCTTCTGAAGTACCGAGGCAAGACAGTCACCCAGAGCACCTCCTCGGGCATTACCCATATGCATAGGTCCTGTGGGGTTGGCGGATACAAACTCCACCATATACTTTTTATTTTGACCGAAGTCGCTGTTGCCGTAGTCTGTGCCTTTATCCTGTATCTCCTTGATAACCTGAGCAAAGTACTCTGCCTTGAAGAAGAAATTAAGGAAACCTGCACCTGCAGCCTCGCAACGGGCAAAGAGTGTATCATCCAGAGATACACAGTCCGCTATAGCCTGTGCAATCTTCATAGGAGCCATACGGAACACTCTGGCACCTACCATAGCGGCATTGGAGGCAAGGTCGCCGTTTACACGGTTGGCAGGAGCCTCAATAATATATTCGGGAAGCTCTGCCTTCGGCAGAAGTCCCTCGTTCATAGCCTTAAGAAAGGCGGTATCAATAGCATTTCTCAGCTGTGAGTACGCGGTTGCGGTTGTCTTTGACATTTCAGTTTCCCTCTTTTTCTGTAACTTTTATGAATATTTCGTTTTTGCTGACAAGTCCTGCGTTGAAGTCCAGTGTATAACCGGCACGGAGGGTACCCCCGCTTTTACACAAGTTAACCTCAACTGAGTCTGTGTATACACCTACCATCAGGTCGCCGAACATGGTGTTGTAGTGGCATTGATGTCGTCTGCCTTTTTCCAGCATAAGTCTGGAGTGAGCGGCACCTCCGCGGATAACTGTCACCGTAGTGCCCTCAACCTTTACTGTGTTGAGAAAGCAAATCTCCGGGTTGTCGTTATCGTATTCCTTGTATCTAATTGTGAATGAGTCGCCGTCTGACAGGAACTCGCCTACGGTAGTAAGGCGTATGGTGTCACTTTCGCCTTCTACAATCTGAGTCCCCGTGACGGATATCAGGTAATTTTCTTTCATATTGTCAAATCTCTGTTATAAAAAAGCCAAATTTTCCTATGCTAACAACACATTTTAACATATTTATATGTAAGTTTCAAGAGGGGATAAGAGAGCTTTTTCACTTAATAATAAATTAACGGATAAATGCTTTGACAAACAGAGGGCTTATATGTATAATAGTTATGATTATGATATACTGGCTAAGTATGGCTTTGAAAATACTCATATACGGAGGAATATATTATGAACAATGCAATCAAGAATGCATTCGCTATTATCACCGATAAGGTGGCAGATGCTCTGAAGCCTCAGGGCTTTACCCGTGAGAAGGTAAGCTCCACAGACACCGAGCTGGTGACACTTTTCACAGGGGAGAGCGTTGCATATTCTGTTATTTATTATGTTGACAAAATGCACGTTGTACTTCGCTCCTGCACAATGACAGAGGATGGTCCCGACAATGAGTGGAAGTCCATAGCAACCTGGATGTTTAACCCCGAGACCGACACCGACAAGGAAGCTGAGTCCATTGGTAACGATTTTTCTGAGGCAGTCAGCACCACAGTTGCCGTAAAACGAGTTAAGCAGACCAAGAAAAAGAAGAGCAGTGACGAGGGTAATGCTGACCCTCTGTTCCTTTGCAAGAGATTCGTCACTTATTTCCCTGAGCTTAAGGCTGAGATTAAGGACGAGCAGGATAACTACGAAAGCTTCCGTGCTATCTATTTTATCCGTACCCATGTTATCTCAAGGATAAACGATATGCTCACCAGAGGCACCAAGGGTGAAATCAGCAAGTTTGCTCAGATGATCAGCACTCAGTACACCAACGGCGATATGGACACCCGCTCCATTATTACTATGGTTATCCTCAACTCTATTGACGAAAAGCATATAGACAAGTTCGAGCCTCTCCTTTCTGAGGAGCTTCAGAAAGCATGGAAGTTCGCAAAGAAGATGAAGGGTAAAAAGGTTCGTCCCGAAAAAATCAAGAAGGGCCTTGCTTCCTACGTCTCCGACAGACTCAGCTAATGCGAATATAACTGAATATGATATAAAAAGCCTTTCCTCGGAAGGGCTTTTTTTAATGAATATATAATAGTGAGGAGTAAAGAGGTGAAGACAACCTGCGGCTGTACACGCAGGGGAGAACATTAGTCCTCTGCCTATGTTACCCGAGCCTGTCGAGAAATCACGAGAGGTCCAACAACCTCGGTTCATTTTGCTCAGGGCAACAGAGTGAACTACGGTGCTCGGTACTTACAAAACAATCAACGGTACCGCGTGTTTGCGATTTTGACAGGATTTTACAATTTTCTGTTATATTGCTTTGGAGGAAACAAACCTCCAAATTTTCGCAAAAACTTTTAACAAACCCCTTGACAAGTTGACAAGGTGTGTTTATAATATCAAGATGTACCATTATGGGGGGATGTACCCTCCGCACAAAAATCGGATGATTGCGAAAATGATGACTATAACACACATTGCCTTGGTTGTCAAGTGGTAATTTTTTGGAAGCTCAGAGATAAGCTTTCTGTTGCCATTTAGCCCAATATACTGTGGTTGGTATTGGTGCAATGTGCAAATGTTGTGGCTCGTTTGTGCAATTATCCTGTGGCATTAATTGGCACAGAATTTCTAAGCAAGGAGAGATACGCCTATGGAGAATGTTAAGCACGTACAGCTTGGCAAAAGCGAGAGAGTAAGCTTCTCGAAGATTGAAGAAGTCATCGGAATGCCCAATCTCATTGAGGTGCAGAAAAAGTCCTACCAGTGGTTTTTAGACGAGGGACTCAAGGAGGTATTCAAGGATGTATCGGGTATTACCGATTACTCCGGCAATCTGGTTCTTGATTTCATCGACTACACTCTGGACGTGGACAATCCCAATTACTCTGTTATTGAGTGTAAGGAGAGGGATGCAACATATTCTGCAGCACTTCGTGTAACCGCCAGACTTCTCAACAAAGAAACCGGCGAAATTAAGGAGTCCAATGTATTTATGGGAGAATTCCCTCTCATGACTGACAGCGGTACCTTTGTTATCAACGGTGCTGAGAGAGTTATTGTTTCTCAGCTGGTTCGTAGCCCCGGTGTTTACTACAAGATGGAGCACGACAAAACAGGTAAGGAGATGTTCTCCTCAACTGTTATTCCTAACCGCGGTGCATGGCTGGAATATGAAAATGACGTCAACGATGTATTCTATGTTCGTATAGATAAAAATCGTAAGATTCCCGTAACCGTACTTCTTCGTGCATTGGGACTGGGTACCAACGCAGATATCCTTGAGGTGTTCGGCGATGATGCAAGAATCAAAGCTACTCTTGACAAGGATACCACCGATAGCGTTGAGACAGGTCTTCTGGAGGTATACAGAAAGCTTCGTCCTTCTGAGCCTCCTACAGTAGAGAGTGCTCAGACACATCTCAATAATCTGTTCTTTGAGCCCAGACGTTACGATATGTCTCGTGTGGGCAGATATAAATACAACAAAAAGCTGGGTATCTCCGGCAGACTTGCAGGTCAGGTACTGGCTGACAATATCGTTAACCCCCGTACAGGCGAGGTTCTTGCTATGCGTGGCGACACAGTTTCCCGCGATAAGGCTATGGAAATTGAGAACGCCGGTGTTAAGGAAGTATTCGTAAGCGTTGAGGGCAGACTCGTTAAGATTCTCTCCAACAACATGGTAGATATTTCCTGCTATGTAGACTTTGATGCCAAGGAAGAGTGTGGCATCAACGAAAAGGTGTTCTTCCCTGTACTTTGCGAGATTCTGGACAGCTGCTCCACCGATGAGGAGCTTAAGGAGGCTCTCTCCTCCCGTCGTGAGGAGCTTATCCCCAACCACATCATTATCGAGGATATTTTTGCCTCTGTTAACTATATGAATTGTCTGGCAGAGCACATCGGTGTTACCGATGATATCGACCACCTGGGCAACAGACGTATCCGTTGCGTAGGTGAGCTTCTTCAGAATCAGGTTCGAATCGGCTTCAGCCGTCTTGAGAGAGTAGTTCGTGAGAGAATGACTCTTCAGGCACAGGATTTGGAGGCACTTTCACCCTCAAGCCTTATCAATATTCGTCCCGTAACTGCAGCAATCAAGGAATTCTTCGGATCCTCACCTCTTTCTCAGTTTATGGACCAGACCAACCCCTTGGCAGAGCTAACTCACAAGAGAAGACTCTCAGCTCTTGGTCCCGGCGGTCTTTCCCGAGACAGAGCAGGTTTCGAGGTTCGAGACGTACACTACAGCCACTACGGCAGAATGTGTCCTATCGAAACTCCCGAAGGTCCTAACATCGGACTTATCTCTTACCTGGCAACTTTCTCCAGAATCAACGAATACGGCTTCGTTGAGGCTTCATTCAGAAAGATTGACAAGGAGAGAGGCGTTGTTACCGACGAGGTTGTATATATGACAGCCGACCAGGAGGACGAGTTCTACGTTGCTCAGGCAAACACACCTCTTGATGCAGAGGGTCACTTTGTAAACGCTCGTGCTGTCGGCAGACACCGCGACGAGTTCGTTGATCTGGATGCTTCCAAGTTTGACTATATGGACGTTTCTCCCCGAATGGTTGTATCCGTTGCTACTGCAATGATTCCCTTCCTGGAGAACGACGACGCAAACCGAGCTCTGATGGGCTCCAACATGCAGCGTCAGGCAGTTCCCCTCCTTGTTACCGAGAGTCCCATCGTAGGCACCGGTATGGAGTACAAGGCAGGTACAGACTCAGGCGTTTGTATTCTGGCTGAGGATGATGGCGTTGTTATGAGCGCAGATGCAAGATGCATCCGTGTTCAGTATGACTCAGGCAAGATTAAGGACTACGAGGTTATCAAGTTCCTCCGTAGCAACCAGGGTACCTGTATCAATCAGATTCCCGTTGTATCCCGTGGCCAGAGAGTCACAAAGGGCGACGTACTTGCTGACGGTCCTGCTACTAAGGACGGCGAGATTTCTCTTGGTAAGAATGCTCTCATTGGCTTTATGACCTGGGAGGGTTACAACTACGAGGATGCTGTTCTTATCAGCGAAAAAATTGTTCGTGAGGATGTTTATACATCTATTCATATTGAAGAGTACGAAATCGAATCCAGAGACACAAAGCTGGGCCCCGAGGAAATCACTCGTGATATCCCCAACGTTGGCGAAGATATGCTTAAGGATCTGGACGAGAACGGTATTATCCACATCGGTGCAGAGGTTCACGCTGACGATATTCTGGTAGGTAAGGTTACACCCAAGGGTGAGACTGAGCTAACAGCAGAGGAGAGACTTCTCCGTGCTATCTTCGGCGAAAAGGCAAGAGAGGTTAGAGATACCTCCCTGCGTGTGCCCCACGGCGAAAGCGGTATCGTTGTTGATGTTAAGGTGTTTACCCGTGAGAACAGCCGTGACGAGCTGAAGCCCGGTGTAAATAAGGTAGTCCGTTGCTACCTTGCTCAGAAGAGAAAGATCAGCGTCGGAGATAAGATGGCAGGTCGTCATGGTAACAAGGGTGTTGTTTCCAGAATTCTCCCTGTTGAGGATATGCCCTACCTGCCCGACGGTACTCCTCTTGATATCGTACTCAATCCTCTGGGCGTTCCTTCCCGTATGAACATCGGTCAGGTGCTTGAGGTTCACCTGGGCTATGCAGCCAAGGCTCTGGGCTTCAAGGTTATGACTCCTGTGTTTGACGGCGCTCACGAAAGCGACATCTTCGCCGCTTACGATGAGATGAAGGATAAAGCAGACAGAGGCGAGTATCCTGACCGTTCACAGATTACAGGTATCGACTTCGGCGAGTGCCTGAGACAGAACGGTATCACAAACGAATGCAAGACCTGGCTCCGTGACGGTAGAACAGGTGACTACTTCGACAATCCCGTAACCGTAGGTTATATGTATTATCTCAAGCTGCATCATCTTGTTGATGACAAGATTCATGCTCGTTCCACAGGTCCCTACTCACTGGTTACTCAGCAGCCTCTGGGCGGTAAGGCTCAGTTCGGCGGACAGCGTTTCGGTGAGATGGAAGTTTGGGCACTTGAGGCTTACGGTGCAGCATATACACTTCAGGAAATCCTTACAGTTAAGTCTGATGACGTTACAGGACGTGTCAAGACCTACGAGGCTATCGTTAAGGGTCAGAACATTCCTATGCCCGGCATACCCGAGTCCTTCAAGGTTCTTATCAAGGAGCTCCAGTCTCTTGCTCTTGATGTTAAGGTGCTGGACAGAGACGGCGAGGAAATCGACCTGAAGCAGAAGTTCGACGAGGACGAGGATCTGGGCGTTGTAGTTGACGATGCACAGTTCCAGGAAGACGAGGTTATGACCTCTATGGACGGCTTTGTACTGGACGAGGACTCAGAGGAAGGCAATATGTTCGACGAAAGCTCAATTTATGAGGACGTTGACGATATGCTGGACTTTGATGACCACGGCAGCGATGAATATTAATTAAGGAAGGGGCAATTAACTAATGGATAACAATGTATTTGATTCTATAAAAATCGGTTTGGCCTCTCCTGAGCAGATCAGAGCATGGTCACATGGTGAGGTTAAAAAACCTGAAACCATTAACTACAGAACACTTAAGCCCGAGCGTGACGGCCTCTTCTGTGAGCGTATTTTCGGTCCTACTAAGGACTGGGAGTGCCATTGCGGTAAGTACAAGAGAATTCGTTTCAAGGGCAAAGTCTGTGACCGTTGCGGCGTTGAGGTAACACGCGCAAAGGTTCGTCGTGAGAGAATGGGACACATTGAACTTGCAGCTCCTGTATCCCATATCTGGTATTTCAAGGGTAGCCCCTCCAGAATTTCTTTCATGCTTGATATTTCTCCCAGAATGCTGGAGAAGGTTCTCTATTTCGCACAGTATATCGTAACCGACCCCGGTGATTGCCGTGACCTGCAGAAGATGCAGTTCCTCAATGAGCGTGAGTACGCAGATATGCGTGAGAAGTACGAGGACGACTTCAAGGCAGGAATGGGTGCAGAGGCTATCAAGGAACTCCTTAAGGAGATTGACTTGGATGAACTTTCCAAAGAACTCCGTCAGGAGCTTGAGGAAGCAACAGGACAGAAGAAGGTCCGTATCCAGAAGCGTCTGGAGGTTGTTGAGAGCTTCCGTATGTCCGGTAACCGTCCCGAGTGGATGATTATGGATGTAATTCCCGTAATTCCTCCCGATATTCGTCCTATGGTACAGCTTGACGGCGGACGTTTTGCTACTTCCGACCTTAACGACCTGTATCGTAGAGTTATTAACAGAAACAACCGTCTCAAGAGACTTCTTGAACTTGAGGCTCCCGATATCATCATTCGCAACGAGAAGCGTATGCTTCAGGAGGCAGTTGATGCACTTATCGACAACGGCAGACGTGGCAGACCCGTAACAGGTCCCAACAACCGTCCTCTCAAGTCTCTCTCCGATATGCTCAAGGGTAAGCAGGGACGTTTCCGTCAGAACCTTCTCGGTAAGC